>JAYEGY010000060.1:0-59800 GCA_034659275.1 Bacteroidota bacterium
TGTAGTAATAGTGCCTGAACTCCTGGCAATCGGTGTATCAGAGTTTTGAAAGGTAAGCGTTGTTGATCCCGTGGTGAGAACACCATCTGTCAGGTTCAGGGTACTGTTCACAGTAACTGAACCTGAAAGGGTGACACCAGAGGAATTATCTATGGTGAGGTTATTCACGGTGGAAGGCAGACCATTGCCAGTTGCCTGCGCAGCTGTACCATTATAAGTATAGTTAGCTCCTGTATCAAAGGTACGGGTGGCTGTCTGTATATTACCGGTTGCCCCCGAGGAAGTTATACCTTCGGGTGAGCCTATCAGGATGCTTGCACCACTGGCCAGGGAGAATGATCCGGCACCTGAGACGATATACGATGCCCCACAGTCAAGTGTTCCGCTTATAGTCATGTCAGTGCCTGTGCCGTCAGGCACTGATATATTGGACGACATTATCAGGCTTGCTCCCGGATCCACGGTAAGTTCATCAATGGTAAGAGTTGAAGTGTTTGTTATTGCGTGAGGTGAAAGAATAGTAACATCATTTCCTGCTGCTGAAGGGGGGGCAGGTGCAGGCACCCAGGAACTGCCGATAAATACTTCCCATGATGATGACTGCTCCCAGTTTCCTGTCCCGGCACTTCTGTATGATGACATCAGAAGGCCAAGCTGGAAATCATCGAAAGTAGTCAACCCCGTTGCCTGTGTACTAGTAGCTGTCCTTGTTCCTGTATTCGGATAATTCCAGGAGGAAGCGGTATAGTTACCGACAAGAAGGTAGTTATAATCTGTTCCCGTATCAATATCCCCTGCAACGAAATTAAATGTAGCATCAAAAGTGGTGTACCCGCTAACTCCATTATTTGTCAATGTCCAGTAGCGGTTAACGGTATATAAAGGATTAAACCTTGAGCTACCTATCTGGGGGTGATCTCCGGATGTTGTGCTGCAGGTGATCGTTCCGGCTGTCGTGCTTGCATTTGTGAAATCAATTACTGCAGGGGCATAAACTGATGCATCTCCTATTTCAAATGTCATTGTGGTTGTTCCCACAGCAATACCCTTCTCAAAGTTACCATTGACATATTTACCGGCTCCGGCTCCGGTGACCGTGCCTCCGGCTGACAGGGTGAGATTATTGGATCCTGTTGACAGAATGCCATTCACGAAGGTTAAGGCGTCATCGATTGTCCTTCCCGAATTAAGGCTTACACCATTACTGTTGTCAATTATCACACCACCGCTGCCTGAAAAAGTGGCCGGGAATTCTAGGCCTGTTGTCTGGGCTGCCGATCCCTTATATTGGAGGGTGGAAGCTGTCCCGAAAGAGGGAGTTGAACCTGATGCTGTTGCAGTGCCTTCCATCGATAGGATACCATCAATGGTAGTCCCACTTACTGTTTTGGCCCCGCTGCCTGAAAGGGTCAGGTTGTTATAATCAGTGGCATAAACGGTTTGTGCTCCTGACCTGTTATAATTAACAAGTGAGGAAGTGCCATTCAGGCTGATAGTACTGAATCCGGTAACCGAAATATTAAAAGGAGTGGATCCGCTCAAGATAAGAGTGCCTGCTTCAGCCCCTGTTTCCATCGAGAATGTCGAAGTGTTGAGCCAACCTGAATTTTGCGTTACAATGGACCCTGATATGCTAAGGGTACCTGAATCCAGGTTAAAAGTTCCATTCCTTAGGCGTAAGCTAAACCATCCGTTCGAGTAACTGTTAATTGTCAGGTTTCCTGTAACGCTTAAATTAGATATTGTTGAAGTAAGGATGTGGTTATAGTCGGTATAATCACCACTCCCTGGGTTAGCTGCCGATCCAACTTCTATATTGGCACAAATGATAGTTCCTTCTCCTGAAAAAAGGGATGACGAATTACTATTTGTTAATTTATACTTGGTAACAGTACCTGACACATTAAGTGTTATTGAAGAATTAACAGTAAGTGTCGAGCCGCTACCTGTAAAAGTAATATTTGCGCAGGCCGCATTTGCGGTAACCGTAATGGTATGATTGCTTTCAATATATACATTATCGCCCGCAACCGGTACACTTGCTCCCGGGGGACCACCAGATGAAGCCGACCATGTAGTAGTGGAATT
This sequence comes from Bacteroidota bacterium, assembly GCA_034659275.1. GTDB lineage: Bacteria > Bacteroidota > Bacteroidia > Bacteroidales > VadinHA17 > UBA9300. The sequence goes on from JAYEGY010000060.1 coordinate 2,089, forward strand.
CCAGTTACCTGAAGCAACCGAGTAGCGGTCGGCAGCATAGAGCGTGAAAGCTGTATGCATAAAAAAAACTGCGAGAAGTGTAATCTTGCAGGTCTGCTTCAGTTTCATCATACTAATATGGTTTTAAGCAGCTGAAATAATATGAAGAGAATATTACTCCAATATCAATTCCGCTTCAGCATATGTTTCAGGCCTCACATCTGAAGGTGCCGTATAAGAAATTTCTAATTTGCCTTCACTGTAATCCACTTCCTCAGTCTTCGACAGGTTAAGGATGAATTTCCGTTTGGTGTTAGGTGTATATACGGCTATACCGTTTGCTATGGCAACACGTGTAACAGTCCCCGATGGTGAAACATGATCCACGGCAAGGTTTCCATAGACAGACATATTACCTGAACGCTTAAATGTCATTTCCAACTGCGGTTGTGTACCATTTAGCATCCTGAATTCAAGGTCTGACAGGCTTACCGATGCAGTGGATTCTCCAACCCGGACAATTACAGGAATAGTAATACCGAAAATAGGTGTTAGTTGCACGGATATTGCATCGCTTACCTCTATGGTATCCTCCTCTCCCAGAGGCTTTGTATCAGGGGTAGCTCTGAAATAAAAGTGAGACCTGTATTCTCCTTCTTCGAGCTCACTGCGCCTTGTAAGCTGTACCTTCACTACCTGGGCCTCTCCCGGTGCGAGGTTCACTGTTCTCGGGAAATACCTTATGAACTTATCGGCAAATCTCTGGTCCGGATCAGGTTCGGTGATAGTTTCAAACTGGCCATCTTCCGTCATTCTTATTTGAATGATGGAAATAGTGTAGGTGGCACTATCCTGTCCCGTATTTGCCAGGTTAAGGTCTATAGACCGTGTTGAACCGTCGAAAACCACCCTCCTTGGAGTGATCAGCAAGTTACCCTGGGCATAAATACCTGTTGTCATCAATAAAGATGATATGAGTACCAGGGTGGCAGTGAGAATAGTTGACCTGATCCGGGCAAGTTGTTTCGTCTGTAATTTTTCTCTCATCATTTTTTATTAATTGTTATGCCCTCTCAGTTAAAATCAAAAGTAACTGTATATGAACCTTTGTACATGCCTACCGGGTTATCATTCAGGGTGCCGACCTTCAAGGTGGCGCCTACATAAACTGTCTGTGAGCCATTCTGAAGTAAACCCGTTCCTGCACCTGCCTGAGGTATCGAAACCCAGTTGTCGACCATCATGGTTTTTGCATTGGAGACATTGGTAATTACAACAGGTTCACCTGGCAGGCTTATAGAATATGCTGCATCAACGTCTCCAGATACGTAAAAGCTTGCTGCATTATGGGTCCCCGGTCCTTTGAAAACACTTCCAAGGGTGAAAACGGTGCTTTCAGGTGTGAGGATTAGCTCCCCTCCCTGGGAACCGGGGGAAAACTTACCAAAATTCATCTGTGCTGTCTGCGTGGCAGAAAAGACAGGGATTACTTCGGCAAAAATTTCTCCCTCGGCTGAGGCAGTGGCAAGCTGACCGCTAAGATTAAAATTTATGCCAAAAAATATGAAAATAAGGCTGCATATGTAAATACCAAGCCTTTTCATGGGGCCTGTTTAGGATTTTCCTGTTATCTGTTGCTAATTATAATTTACAGTTACTGTAAATGGCCCACCTGTATATACCCCTGAACTTTCACCCCCGGCTACATCCAGGGTAGCTCCAACAGAAAGGGTCTGGGCACCTGTTCCATCAAGTGTACCTGTAGGAGTGGGGTTGCTGGTCCACGTATCGACAGTCATATTATCCGTACCGTTGCTGATTGTAATAGATCCGGCGGGCAGTGTAATTGAATAAGTAAAGTTTGCCTGTCCGCTAACATCAAAGGTAGCAGCTGTCACTGTTCCTGTAACGGCTGGAAGAGTTACATCACCGGTTGGTGTACGTGTTCCATCCGGAGCCAGTACAACTGTACCAGGTGTTGCAACTACAGCAATATTTCCAAAATTCATATCAGTTGCATTAGCAATTGCTATGGGAGTTACAATAGTAGCTTCTGCAGTAGCTGTTGCGTTTGCCTGCGCATGGGCATTTACTGACAGGGCAACCATTATGATTGCCACAAAGAACGATTTTGTTAGAATTTTCATGATCCGAATAAATTTAATGTTAAGTCTATCAAGTAATTACAATAATATGTCCTGTTATTTTAAAAATAACACTTGTTAAAAGTACGACTTACAAAAATTGCCTGCCAAGCACATTTTACCGAGTTATTAACAATTTCCGGGAAAGTTTTGACAAATTATATTTTAGCCTCACCCTGTCCACCGAAGCTTGGCACGAGTCTGGAGACTCGCGCCAGCGAAGGTGGAGCCTTAGCCTATTTATTTGAATATTTCTCAAACCAGTGATGCAGGTACAGGAGCGTACGTATATAATTTGACGGGTTTGATGAAGTGCCATGAAATTCGTCATTGAACCGGAGCATAGCAGTCGGGACCTTTTGAATTTTCAATGCCTGGTAGAATTCCTCTGTTTGTGAAATTGGAGTGCGCAGGTCCCTGACACCTGTCATAAGCATGGTTGGCGTTGTTACATTTCCAACGTACATCAGGGGTGAACGCCTGAGGTGCTCTGATGGATCTTCCCAGGGGAATTTCTCGAAATTCCTGTACCATGATACGCCATCCGTAGTACCCACGAATGAGAGCCAGTCAATTACAGGATAGTTAACGGATGCGGCCGCAAACCTGTCAGTGTGGCCTACTATCCACGCAGTAAGTACGCCTCCACCGCTGCCTCCGTAGACGAAGAGCTTATCCTCGTCAATGTATTCCTTATCGATTACTACGTCAACTCCTTTCATAAGATCATCATAATCTTTATTGGGATAATCGTTTTCAATCATGTTACCAAACTCACTGCCATATCCCGCACTGCCCCTGGGATTTGTGTACAGTACAATATAGCCATTAGCTGCATGGACCTGCCACCTGAAGTTGAAGCCTACACCGTACATTCCATGTGGTCCCCCATGAATTGTGAGTATCAGGGGGTATTTTTTTCCGGGGTCGAAATCAGGAGGTTTGATAATCCAACCCTGTATATCAACCTCATCAACAGATTTATACCAAATTTCTTCCACTTCACCCAGTTTGACATCCGCGAGAATATCATCATTTACATATGTTAACCTCTGAAGTTTGGGATCATTAATGTTAAAGAAATAGATATCGCCCGGCAGGTAGGGATCGGATACCGTTGCCAGGGCAGTGCCGTTTTTACTTATAGACGAAACGTATAGCATGTGATTACCCTCAGTAATCTTTTTAACTTTACCTCTTAAAGGTATGAAGTAAAGGTTGGCCGTTCCTTCTTCCCTTACATTTACATAAACGCCGGAATTATCATCAGCCCATTTAACGATGCTTGCATTCCGGTCAAAATCGCCCGATATAACCCTTGATCCGCTGCCATCGAGGTTCATTACGTAAAATTTAGAATTTATATAGGTATCATCCGTCCAGTCGTAGCCTGTATACACCACATGACTGTTATCAGGGGAAACATGCGGATTGCCGTCAGGACCTTTCCGGCTGGTCAGTTGCCTGATGTCTTTTGATTCAACGTTTACCGCATAAATTTCAGATTCGCGATACTGGTATTCAGCATCCTCAACGCGGAGGCTCGAGAAGAGTATTTCCTTACCGTCGCGGGTCCATGAGTAAGCCCCTCTTCCTTGATGCCAGTCACCTTTGGTTAGCTGGCGTGCTGTTCCTCCTTCAGCGCCTACAATAAATATATGTGTGTACCCTTCGTCGATAAATCCCCTCCGGTCTCTCCTGTAAACAAGATCATCAATTATCTTCGGGGGTGGTGTCCAGTTTGCACCTTCAGGTTTAGGAGGCATTTTAATAGACCAACCGTCACGTTCGGGGACAAGCATTGTAAAAGATATGTACTTGCCATCCGGTGACCATTTAATGGAGGAAGGACTCTTGTCAAGTCTTGTTATCTGTGTTGCAGGTCCTTCAATACCCATGATTTTAACAAATATCTGGCTTCCCTGTGGTTCTCCCTTTTTGGTGAAAGCAATCTTTTTACCGTCGGGTGACCACACGGGATTACTCCCTTCCATGAAGTACCTGTTATTTGTACCGTCTGCATCCATTATCCACAGGTCGGTCTGCGAACGGTCTTCATATTTATTTATCCAGCGGCGGCCATATACTATCTGGCTGCCATCAGGTGAGATTTCCGGTGACGACACCGATTCCATATCGAAATAATCACCGATCTCAAGTGTTTGTATTTCATCCTGTGCAAAGACACAGGCGATTGAAATGAAAAAAATGCCAAGCAATAATAGTACTGTTTTTTTCATAGTATGAGGTTTTATATGGTTATTTAATGATCAGGAAAACTTATAGCAAGATAATAAATAAAAGTAAAGATTCTTTCATAATTGTCATCCTGAGACACCGATCATCGATGATGATTCAAAATGAAGTGACATTACCAAAAAGGCTAAGGCTAAGGCTAAGTTGAGCTTGCTGAAGGCGAAAGCGGAACATGGAACAAAAAAAGGTGGTAAATAATAATAGCCACAGTCACACCTGTGGATAAAGGAATTACCCCTATTTTACGGCCCATTCGATAATTCCACATTCATACCATGTTGTGTTCTCAGGCAGGTAGTTGCCGTCAGGTGGACCGAGCTCCCCTTTTAGAAAATCAATTCCATTAAGTGTGATATTAATTCTCAGTCCTGTTGACGCAACCGGTTCAAATGAAACCGTGTTGAATCTGTCTTTTTCAACAGTGTAATCCGTATTATTTATTACCGGCAGCCAGGTATCACCCGATTTATATTCCAGGTACCATGACTGGGGCATACTGCAGTATTGTTTATCATCTTTCCAGTAAACACTTGCTTCGGATATTTCATATTCCCTGTCAAAATCATACTGCACCCAGGCTTTATTGCCTGACTGAGGCCGGAGCCTTAAATATGTTGATGATCCGTCAAACGAGTTAAGCGGCTCCACCTGGTCGAAGAGTGCTTTAAATCCTATATCTCCGGCCTGTGAATTGGGATAGAAGCGTTCCGCAACTAAAGGTACATCTCCACCGGGGTAGTTATCTTCAATTGTGCAATCGCCACATGAAGAACTGACTGTTGATTTGGAGGCAATTGATGGAACAGGGGGCAAAATAACCCTGGATCTGTCAGATGCCAGCCAGACGCACATAGCAACAGGTTCCCTGTTTGCCCATGAAAAATAGGGTATTGCCACAAGTTTATGCTCGTTTTCCCGGATACTTACATTATCCTCTCCACGGCTAAGCACTTTAACATTGCCGGTTACAGTTCCAATACCACCCAGCAGTTCTTCATTAAACAATGCTGTGAATTCTGCATCTTCAGGAATGTAAAGGTTGAACACATTATTATTATTATCCAGAGCCTCGGCACAGTATACCACAGGTCCCCTTTGAAGAGCTATCATTCCAGCATTATCAGCTACCATCTCATGCGAAAGCACCTTACGTACAGGCATAGCCATCTCTAATTCAACGATATCATCTTTATGCCATTTTTTTTCAATCACTGCAAATCCTTTTTCCTGATTATACGGTAAAGGCTCCCCATTCAACTTGATTAATATTGGTGTTTCCCTATCATCAAGATATGCATACAGATCACCGGGCATTGGTTTATTATCAGCCCATCCAGGAATCCGTACATGCAAGGTGAAAGTGGTTTCTTCTTCAGGGCTGATATTGAGTTTGACCTTTCCCTCCCAGGGGTATTCCGTCTCCTGGCTTATATATACCTGCTGTCCATTAAGGACGGTCTCAATATCACTTTCTATGAAAAGGTTAACATAGAAATCTTTATTATTTTTTGCATAAATATATTTTCCAAGTGAAGCTATCAGCCTTGATACATTGGGCGGACAACAGTTAGGTCCATACCAGGGATGACGTTCAAAACCTCCGTATGTTTTCAGGGGATTCTGATAGAAGAATTTTTCTCCATTGAGAGAAACACCTGATAGCACAGCATTATACAGAAGCTTTTCCATCATATCAATATACCTGGCATCGCGGTGCAGCTCGAACATACGATAGTTCCATAGCACATTCCCGATGGCCGCACATGTCTCATTCCAGCAATTAAGGTTGTGTAATTCATATGCTTCGCGGAACGATTCATGGTCACGGTAAGCTCCGACATGCCCTACAATGTAGGTCTTTCTGTAAACCGCATCCTCCCATATCCTGTCGGCAGCATTGATATAATCCGCATCACCTGTTAATGTAGCCAGGTGAGCTAGAGGCGTATAGAGGTATGTAGCTCTTACGGTATGACCCACTGCCTCAGCCTGGTCAATCACCGGTTTATGGTCCTGGGCATATTTACCATATAGTTCACGTCCATCATGTGAGTGCCCCCGTTCGTCAATGAAGAAGCTGGCAATATCCATGTATTTAGTATCTCCCGTTAGTTCATACAGACGAAGGAGGGCAATTTTAATTTCTTCATGCTGAGAAATCTCCTGCCGTTTCTCATGGCCAAAATTGGCATGGATATCATCTGCAACCTGTCTGGCAGCATTTAATACTTTCTCGCTTCCCGTTGCATTGTAATATGCAATTGAGGCTTCAATAAAATGGCCTGCACCATATAGATCGCCATTCAGCATGCGTTGCCATTCCCTTACCTGCTGCCCATCCGGGATACAGTATTCAATAAGTTTATCAAAATTGGCATCAAGCCTGCTTAGCAATTCGGGATCAGAATTTTTATGCAGGATATACGCTCCTGCCTCTATCAGTTTGGGATTTGGCCTGCCGCTATTATGCTCATACCTTTCGAGCATGTATGGGAATGAGACCTTGTAGTTATTTTCAATGCGTGGACTCCAGAAATCATCTGAAATATCCACATCAGAGAGACTTATTTCATCGAGGGTATTTATCTCCTACCTTTTTCAGAACAGGCCTGAATAAGACCGACCAACGCAATAAGGATAATAAGTTTCTTAAACATAGTATTATAGTTTTATGATTTGTTCTCCCAGTCAGTTACCGCTTTACCGATTGCCTCAAGATTCTGGACCCTCATCTCTTCATATTCCCTTGATATAACAATTCCTCCTGCACCTGCTTCAAGAGCATTAAGTGTAGCCCGGTATACAGTTTCAGGATCATCAGGAGGGCTGCCTGGCACATCAATCCCAATACCTGCAAATATTTGAGTTTTTCCGTTTGCAGATGCTACACTGCGTGCAGTTTCGCGACGGACATAGTCAGGTGAAAAACCTTCGGCAGAAAGGCTGTCAACAGAAGGTTCTTTATACTTGTCATAGCCAAAAAGATCGTAGTACAGGTGAAGAGATTGCTCAAGTGATATTTCACTTAAAATTGTCTTTTTAAACCTGTCGAGGTACCATGAGCGTATCCGGGGGCCCAGCACCTCATGGTAAAGAATAAGTTTAATGAAATCAGAATACGGGGCCATTTCTTCGTAGCTCATCTCGGCCCTGTAAATAATATCCCAGCTAGAAGGCTGATGATCAACATGCCAACCAACAATTGCATCAGGTTTTATTGATTTGATTGTTTGATACATCGCTTTTTGGACATCTTCCCTTGATTGCCTGTAAAGGTATTCCCAGGAAAGTATCTCGGGGTATTTTATAAGATGACGAAGGAAAACTGTAAATACCCCCTCAGGAGGTTTTGGGGCATCGGTCGTTAGTCTCCGGACATATTCGTATAAGAGTATGTACCCCTCACGAGCTCTTTCTACATCGATATTAGCAGCCCTGCCTCGCTCAATACAATGTTTACAGAAGCATGCAGGTGGATCATCATTCCATGGAAGTATAACGTTCATCAATGGCCCCATTCGTTCAGCACCCCATTGAAAGCCATCCAGTTCATAATTGTTAAACATATCAACGACAATTGCTTTCCAGAAATTTATATAATCAGGATTACTCCAGCAGGCTTTTCGCCCAGGATTACCATAAGTATCTACAGTAAGGACTTTTTCAAAATTCATAATATAAATACCGGTGCTTTCAAGTACCCGGGCAAATACTTTCATACCCCTATCGTTTGCAGGCTGTCTTATCTCTTTGAAAAGATCACGATCAGAAAATTCAAGCTCTTTATCAGTGGTCTTGATCCTGAGTACTGTGTCTTTAAAAGATTTTTCATTATGCCTGACCCAAACCGCAGGAACCTTATTCCTGAGATCTCGCGGAGGTGTGCCATGATCTGTAGCGAGGTAGCGCAGAGGTTTTCCAAGTGTGCTGGTGTGGAAAGCGTGGCTGTAGGGAAATACGGCATTCACCCCGGCAGTTTCACCTGTCAGGTCAAGGCATTTTTCAATACCCTCATCAAGCATTGTATGAGGGCTCATCTGTATACCCACAAATGTTTTTCCCTGTTTTCTAAGGATTTCAGATGTTTTTTTCCTTGATATCAAAGGATATGATACAGCACCCATACTTAGATCAACAGCTGCACATGCTGCAATCAATGTACCTATATTCCTTACGAAGGTTCTTCGTGTTTTCACTGGTATAATGACTGGTTAATTATTTTGTGGGATATCAAGATAAATAAATATTTTCATTTCTGATTGGGCTTTCCGCTATTTGGACTTATCCTTTATCACTTAGAGAAGGTTATTCTCCTGTTATTATCTACTAATTGTCAGTAATTCGTATATGTAAATTAAATAAGAAGGAATTCTGAATGCCTGAATGTCTTTTGAGATAACAGTTACCTTTTTATAATAACAGGATAGGTTATTTTAAGAAAGACATTATTACTTATAATGGTAGCTGGATCTGAATCAAAATGGTCGTGTGAAAAAATAATATACAAGGCACCAAAAGGTGGTTTAAACCTCCATCCGAACAATCCGTAAACATATATCCTATGATCAACACTGCTTGTCTGGGCAAATGCCTTAAGCCAGATATCCTTGGTAAAATTATAATTTGCTGTTAGTACGTTATTAAATGTTGACCTGTTTTCCGGATCAGGTTCAAAGTTTATTAGCTGAGCGGTATAACTCAGGGAAAAATTCTGGAAGAGTTTTATTCTACCACCTGCACTCATCAGGTAGAACTGGCTGTCAAAATTTTTTCCGAAAGTATACCCGATACTTGCATGACTCCATTCCTCTGTATTATAACCCAGAGTTAACTGATGCTGATAATTGTAGAAGTCTTTTTCGAATAATTTATATTCATTATTGTACTTATACTTGAAATTGAAACGGTTATTGAAGTAGAATTCAACCCAATTATCAAGTGCCCAGCTGCGAAGAACACCTGTTTGACGGCTCCAGAAGAAATTATTGTTTGAACCCAGGTCAATATATTTTAATACATTTTCCTGAAACCAGAATTTATAAGTTCCTTCAAAATCTATCTCACGCCTGTCATCATCTCTTATAAAACCTGTTTGATTCACATTTTCCATAAAGTTCTGACCGATACTGGTGTACCGGAAGTGGTAGTGATAAATATTGTTCTCACGTGCAAACCTCATAAACCAGGCGCTACTTTCACTAAGTTTTCCCGGGGCAGATCCAATGAATTGTCCGGTAAGCTTCCATGTTCTACCAAGATTCAAGGTATAATCCAGTCCTATTGACCTTGTGAAACCACCTTCCCAACTTTTATCAACCATAGTCAATCCTACCGTTGAGGATTCCAGAATATCTTTTTTTAACCTGCCAACCGTGAAGAAGGCTACAGGATCCTCTTCAGAAAATTCCGGGATCATTACATTCAAAGCATTAAACTGGTAATCACCTATTTTACCATTAAGCCTGGCACCATAAGTTATATCCTGGATCCGTCTCGAGTAGAATGTTTTAATTCTGGTTTTATACATCTCATTACCTTCCTGGAAAAAGAGTCGTTTTTCAGGGTAGCTGAGTTCATACCGAGTAAGATTAATCTTTACCTCATCAGCTTCAACGGTTGCAAAGTCAGGATTATATGTAGCATTAAGCGAGGCATTAGAGCTGATCTGCCATTCAGCATCTATTCCTGCGTCCAGGTTAATATTTTCAGAAGTAGTCTTGAATACTGATGCATAGGGGAATAATGTTATTTTCATATCTGATCCCGGTGTTTTAATATCACTCAGCTCACCGGCTTGTGAAATCCTGAAGTCATCTGTTAGTGGTCCTGACCAGGATACTGTTTCAAAATTAGACCTGATGACACGGCCGAAATTTATACCCCAGGTTTCTATACCTTTTTTATATTTAAGGCTTGTAAAAGGAACGGCAAATTCTGCACACCAGCCCCAGCTATACTCTCTTGCTTCACATGTCCATTCTGTATCCCAGCTGGTATCAATAGTTCTTCCATCATCATTTATTTTAATATCAATCTGAGTACCGAGTAGGTTTGTGAAAAAGCCATATCCGCTACGGTTATCATTATAGGTATCGATAAAAAATGCAACTATGTCATCGTTTTTACTCAGAGCATCCCTGCTCTGGTTTCTTGCTATAATAGGAGTGTGCTGGTAACACTTGAATAGAACATATATATTCTCGCGGTCATACCCAAACCATGCAACTGTTTTTTCAGTAGCTGGTGATCCCGGATCTGGCTCCATCTGAACAAAATTGTATGCACTGTCTGCCCCGGCCCAGACTTTCAGGTCAAAAATCCCGTCAATCTGTGGAGAATTACTCAGGAATATTGCCCTGGTGCTTTTTTGTCCCTCTAAATTTATAAACACGGTGAATATCATGATAAAAACCAAAATCCACCGGTATGGATATTCAAAACCTGGCTTACTATTCATGGTTATTAAAGATAAATTATTATTAACAAGTAGCATAATAATAAATGGGGCTATCTCAAAAATGCATCACCTCACCCCTGACGATTGCTTGCTTAGATACTTCAACACTTAGACCTTGCTCAGTGCAGGCAAGCTTAGTACAGGCAAGCTCAGCAAATGTCGCTTTGTCAGGGGTGTCTTCCCGTAAGGCCGAGGCCGAGGTAGATAGATCACTTTTGAGACAGCCTCTCAAAAACAATTATCCGTTATCTTTGTCTTTAAATTAAAGAAAGATATAAAATGAACGATTTTGAATTTTACAATCCTGTAAGGATCTTATTTGGAAAAGAACAGCTTGAAAAAATTGGGGATCTGATCCCTGCTGATAAAAAGATAATGCTGCTATATGGAGGTGGCAGCATAAAGAAGAACGGCGTTTATGATGGCATAATGAATGCTTTACAAGGCCGTGATATCGTTGAATTTCAGGGAATAGAGCCAAATCCTACGTATGAGACATGTATGAAGGCGGTTGATTTAATTAATAAGGAAAAGGTTAACTTCTTACTTGCAGCGGGTGGAGGTTCGGTTATTGATGCAACCAAGTTCATTGCTGCAGCCGTTATGTTTGAAGATGGGGATCTCTGGAATATACTCTCAAAGCAGGCAGTTGTGAAGTCTTCACTTCCACTGGGTACAGTGCTTACATTGCCTGCCACAGGAACGGAGATGAATAAGAATGCTGTTATCAGCAGGGCTTCCACGCAGGAAAAATTCTCATTTGGATCTCCGCTTTCATACCCTCAATTTTCAATTCTCTTGCCTGAAGCTGCCGCGACACTTCCTAAAAAACAGGTTGCCAATGGCGTTGTTGATGCTTTTGTGCACGTACTTGAGCAATACCTGACTTACCCGGTTAATGCTCCTTTACAGGACAGGATGGCAGAGGCAATACTGATTACACTTATAGAAGAAGGACCAAAAGCATATGCGGATCCATCAGATTATGAGTCAATGTCGAACCTGATGTGGTCTGCCACTATGGCTCTTAACGGAATAATTAAATGTGGAGTCCCCGAAGACTGGTCGGTACACAGCATAGGGCATGAATTAACCGCAATGCATGATATAGATCATGCTCGTACACTGGCAATTGTATTGCCCGGCATGTGGCACGTTCTGAAGGAGGAGAAAAAGGAAAAATTATTACAGTACGGTGAAAGAGTCTGGAATATAACAGAGGGAACCGATGAGGAACGCCTGGACAAAACGATTAGCCGGACGGAGGAATTTTTTCAATCTTTCGGGATAAAAACAAGATTTAGAGACTATGGCATAACAGAGGACACCATAGACAAGATTGTAAAACGTTTCAAGGGAAGGGGTTGGTTATGGACCGGAGACAGGAAGCTGGTGACACTTGAGGTGGTAAGAAAGGTGTTGGAGGACAGACTGTAAGAACACTTTTAATTTTTGTCTCTTACACAGCAGATTACATGATGTCCTTCATTGAGGAGAATGGGCAATAACCTTCTTCCTATATATCCTGTTGCGCCGGTTAAGAGAATTCGCATTTTTTCATTTTAGTAAATTGGCACGCTTAAACAGATACTGAAGCCTTCAGGGAGGAGAGCCAGGTCAATATGATTGAGGAAGTACATCCTGTCACCGGAGTATTTTGACCATCCGTATGCACCTGTGGCAATATTGGCTAAAGCCCAGGAACCAAGTACATACATGCCTGTATTGTTTATTTTCTGGCTCTGGCTGTAAAAATCACTGAAACTTTGCTGACCGAAAATGGATATACTTGTGAAAAGTAGTACAGTAACTAATAAAGAGATTTTGCTCAAAAACTGTTTCCTTTTATCCTGGTCAAGGTCACTCATACAATTTTGCTAGTTAAGTTAATACTTTTCTAACATATAAAGTTTATAAAAGTTTATTTTACCGGGTCTTTGGCTGTGATATAATCGAATAAAAATCTCCGGCCAATAAGTCCGGGAATGGTGCTGCATATAGAACTGCCTGTATACTGGTAATCATATCCAGTTCTTCTCGGGAAGTTCCAGTGTTCTGGCTGCTACCCTGAACCATATACGAGTAACCTTGTTACCTTCTATTTTTAGTACCTTATATTCAATCGTGGCATACATATTGTTCAACCTGTAACTCTTGCCAATCTCAATTCCGGATCCGTTAGGGTCGGATAAAGGAATGGATTCAGTAATAAACATCTTCAGGTCATTTGATTCTCCTCTAAACCATAATGTTTCTTTATCGGGATTGAAATCTACCTCGATTTTGAGCCCATTTATAAGGTCTATTATCTTGACACTACCCGTTTTAAATGCTGCAGAGTGACTTGCCTGTCTTGTTTGTGAAAATGTGATGCTGACAATAGCAGTCATCATAACCAAACTTAAAAATAATTTTTTCATGATGTTTAGATTTTTTGACTTATTGTCTTTAAAGATACAGCGGCAGAATGCTTAAGTCAAGATTTTCATGACAGTTTAAGTGCTGTGTCTGCTGATAATCCCGTATTTCTTAACAGGGTAGATGGTAATTCTGCTCTTGTTAGAAAAAGAGCCTTGGATATTGTGGATTAATCATCCTATTTCTTTTTCCAGGTAAATTGTAGATGTCTTTTCATCATGTTCGATCTTGAAGTCCCTTTTTTTTTGTTCTCCGCCCAGCCATGATGCAAGTACGGGTTTTTTTGTGCCGGCCTGCAATTCACCGATAGCTTTTGCGGCGGCTTTCACATTAGTCATGGCCTGGGGGGTAAGTATTACAAGGAGGGCATCAACATTTTTATCTTCGAGCACTATGGATGCTGATTTGGCCAGTCTCTTATACCTGTCGTCCCCAATTACATCTACCGGGTTTCCGTGCGACCATATTGGTGGCAGGCTGGCATTCAACTTTTCCATAGTATCTTCACTCAGGCTGGCAAGTGTTCCGCCAGTGGCTATCAGTGTGTCGGTAGCCATAACACCCGGTCCACCAGCATTGGTTACGATAGCCAACCTGTCACCTGAAGGAATCTTATTACGGCCTATAAGTGCGGCGCAGTCGAATATCTCACCAATATCATATACCCTGGTAATACCGGTACGTTGAAAGGCTGCATCGTAGATATTGTCTTCCGAGGCCATGGCACCTGTGTGTGATGCTGCCACTGCGGCTGACTCCGGGAACCTTCCGGCTTTATATACAATAAGAGGCTTTGTCCTTGCAAAAGCACGGGATGCTGACATAAAATTACGGGCATTGGAAATTGATTCAATATAAAGAATAATAAATCTTGTTAATTCATCAGCCCCCAGATAGTCTATCAGGTGGCCGAAGTCAATATCAATGGCATTGCCCAGGGGCATAAAAAAATAAATAAGAAATGCAGATAAAATCTGCAGTCAGTTTATTGTATCTATAAATTCTTGAAATTTTTCTTCATGATCTCAAGGTCTTCCAGCCATGCCTCAATATCTTCTTCGTGTTCAAGCTCATCATTTAAAATGTTTATCGCCATCTGGTGTGTCGAATGATCTTTGCCATGAGTGAATTCAGCTATCTGCTCATACCTCTTAATAGCACATCTTTCACCTTCCAGGTTCTGGTTCAGTATTACTTCCACGTAAGGATCTTTAGGCTCCAGATAATCACACTCTGAATGTTTTACCCACTGAGCAGGGTTCAGAAGAGGCGTACCCCCCAGTTGTATAATTCTTTCCACTACCTTTACTGCATGATCGAGCTCTTCATCGGCATGTACCAGTAATTCAGGTTCAACCTCACTTCTCATAGGCCCTTCCATAACCCTTGCTCCTATCCAGTACTGGTAATAAGCGAGCCATTCTTCTGCCAGGGCACCATTGAGCATTTTTATAAGCTCTTCAGTGTTAAGCTTTAAGATTTTAACAGCATGTTGTCCCATAATGTCATTGTTTTCTTGATGGTTATTATAATTAATAAAAAAATGTAAACCTTAAATTTACTGAATAGTAGGTAATATCCAAAGCAGCTTGTAGCAAATAGGGATAATTTTTATGATCTTTTTTTAAACATACAATAAAAAATAAATCACAATATAGTTTTATATAACTTGGTGGCAGTGATAAATATGATTATAAAATAAACAAAGTGATATGAAACGAATAAACCTGATTGTTTTATTGATACCATTTCTGGTATTAACTTCTGTTACCAGTGCACAGGACAGGAAAGTCATTGATAAGATCATTGAGATCGGCACCACTGATAACCGTACAATGGATCACCTTGATGTTATATGCAACCGGTTTGGTGGCCGGCTGGTGGGATCTGATGCCTATGAAAATGTCGCCGAATGGTGTGCTTCACAATTCCGCGAATGGGGCATGGAGGTCGATATGGATGAAGCCGGCGAGGTGCCGGTTGGTTTTAACCGGGGTCCCTGGTTTGGGAGAATGCTGGGAGAGGAGGGAATGATACTTCATTTTGCAACACCATCATATACGGCAGGTACTAAGGGTGTCCAGAGAGGCCATGTTCTTATTGAACCAAAGACACGTGCAGAATTTGAAAGAATGAAAGGCAAATTAAACGGAGCCTGGGTTCTTATATCCGGCATGAATACCGGATGGCCCATTGACTATTCTGAAAAAGGTGATTCAATAAGGGCAAGTATTATTGAACAAAATGAAGAGATATCGGAAAAAAATCGTGAAATAAGAAGGGCGAACAGAGAAAGAGGAGAAGATGAGCAGGAGGAAATGTTGCCATATGAGGACGAGCCTGCGCTTTTCTATAAGGAAATGGTTGATGCCGGCATACTTGGGATTATACAAGCGTCACCGGTACCGATTAGGGCATTGTACGACAGGAAAAATATCAATAGCGGAACACTTACCTTTGATAACCTGCCAAAAGTACCCGATATTAAGCTCGATAAGCACCAGTATAAGATCATCGAACAGAAAGTACAGGAAAGAAGGTATTTCCAGCTCGAGTTTGATATACGGAATCATTGGAAACCCGGCCCGGTGAAATATCATAACGTGATAGGTATCATCCCCGGAACAAAATACCCTGATGAATATGTTATCATGGGAGGCCACCTCGATGCTTTTGATGTTGCTACGGGTGGTGTTGATGACGGTTCAGGTGTTACTCCCGCAATGGAAGCGGCCAGGCTGATCATGGAAGCGGGAGGAAAACCGAAAAGGACCATCATAGTTGCTTTATGGGCGGCCGAAGAATTTGGACTGCTGGGTTCAAAAGCCTGGGTTGAAGAAAACAAGGATAAGCTCGATAAGATCTCAAATTATTTTAACCGTGATGGTGGACCAACCGTGGCCAATAGCCTCAGTGTGCCGGAAGCAATGTATGACGATTTTGAAAAAGTATGCAAACCCCTGGATGATATAAATCCTGATTTCCCTTTTACCCTTAATGAAAGTGAACCGAGAAGGAAACCTGAAAGGGCCGGTGGTTCCGATCATGCTTATTTTGCAATGAACGGGGTGCCGACTATTTCTTTCGGAACAGCCGATCCCAAGGGCTACGATTTTAACTACAGGGAGATATGGCATACCGAGCGCGACCTTTACAATAAAAGCATACCCGAGTACCAGGAACATACTGCTGTGGTAACAGCTGTTGTTATTTACGGGCTGGCTAACCTGGACCACCTGCTGTCAAGGGAAGGATACTTTCTGGAAGAGTAATGGTAAAGGCAAAAGGAAAAAGGTAAAAGTAAAAAGTAAGAAAAAGACAACCGAGTAGTGCGAGCAATTATGAATGATGAATTATTGAGATTTATTGTATCCAGGAGTTGAGTATTTTTAATTGTGAAGAGTCGGGATCAGGTAAAGCTGAGATTTTATAACTCACTGATTTAAGGGTGTCAGTAATAACACTGATATCGCGTTCAAGGTAGCGGTGTTTTACTTTGAAATCCAGTGTATCAAGTGGTGTGGTGGATCGTAAAATATCGCTCAAGGACCTGTCACCAAACGGCTGGCCATCGACCTCAAGGATTACATCGTTTACACTTAAACCATATTCCCAGGCAGGAGAATTACGTAATATAGAAGTAATAACTGTTTCTCCGTTAATATTTCTGGTTTCAGCACCAAGGTAGCTGCCCGTAAGGGGTTCTTCATCTAGGTCAATATCTAGACCGGCATAAGCGAGGTATTTGTTATAATCTACATCAGCTGTTGTTGATACATAAACATCAAATATCTCATCAAGGGATGTGCCGGCAATAAGTTCACATTCAGTTCTGAATTCATCTCCGGTGAACCCCCGTTTCAGATCCTTGTAGTATTTATAGTACAATTTTCTCATTACATCATCTAAGGATTTCTCATTTCCGGTTTCATGCCTGATGGCGAGGTCCAGCAACATTCCAAGGGCACAGCCTTTATGATAATATGATATTGTTGCATTCATAGCATTACTGCTCCTGCTGAAGAAGTTAATCCATGTATCAAAACTTGATTCAGCAACTGACTGGTAGTCACTCCCCGGGATACTCTCATAGCTTCTGATTGTATTACCCAGGTAGTTTAATACATCATCACCTGAGAGAAGACCGGCCCTGTTCATAATGATATATTCATAATACACTGTAAACCCTTCCGAAACCCAAAGAAGATCAGTGTAATTTTCCTTATCATAATCAATTGGCCATAGCCCGGCAGGCCGTATTGATTTAACATTATACAGGTGAAAAAATTCATGTGTAATAAAATTCATCCATCCCTTATTCCTCTCACTGCCTTCCCTACCATAGAAATCACCTCTTGAATAAACCGCCATTGAATTGGCATGCTCAAGACCTCCCATACCACGATCCATTATAAGAAAAGTATAATGCTCATACGGGATATCACCAATAAGCCCAGTGGCTGCCGGTATAACTTTCCTGAGGTCATTGATAAACAGAGTGAGGTCGGTATTGCCGGGTTTCTCCACGGAAACTGTATACGAAATATCGTCTATTTCGAAATCAATAATCTTCATATTACCTGCCAGTATGGGACTATCGAACAGTATATCATAGTCACCGGCATAAAATGTATACGGAACACCTTCAACAGGTTCAAGGCCTGTACAGACAGATTCCCATTCGTGGTAGGGGATAATCTTAATCGTTGATGGTAGGTTAAGTCTTCCCG
This sequence comes from Bacteroidota bacterium, assembly GCA_034659275.1. Taxonomy (GTDB): domain Bacteria; phylum Bacteroidota; class Bacteroidia; order Bacteroidales; family VadinHA17; genus UBA9300. The sequence continues at coordinate 20,073 of JAYEGY010000060.1, forward strand.
AAGGATACATAAAAATGGCGGCAGGTGATATAAAAGCCCTGCCATAGTCAAGGTATGGTTCGGCCACAGATACGTTGTGCGAATACACATCATATTCAATTACTATGTCATTCACTCCCTGCTTGTGGACTTTCCAGGTGTTCTTATTGGTTTTTTCCCATTCAAGGGAGCCCCCATCCACATCGGCAGCCTCAAAGGATGTGACGTTTTTTGCATAGTCCATTATACAGTAATAACCGGGGGTCCAGTTGGGTAATTTAAACTCGGCGTAATCCCCAGGCATATTGTTGACAGCCATGCTCACATGGTAATAATGGGTATTTGGTTTGTCCATTGTTACGGTGTAAATAACCGTAATATCGTCCTGGTCATTTACAGAGCAACTGGTAATAAGCAGTAAGAAGCATATTGACAGAATGGTAAAAAGTGACCTGGTATTCATTATAATGGTTTTTATTGTGGCACTATTAATCAAACAATAAAGGTAAGTAAAAGAAGGACTATTTATTCAATGAATCTACTGCTTTTACCGCTGTACCTTTCACCTGAAATATTTTCAAAAATAGTATCCAGCTTTTCTATTTCATCCGTGGATAAAGAAATATTAACATCAGTGCTTCACCTACGAGAATCTCATTATGTCCGTTGCCATATATATCGGCGGTATCAATAAAGTTAATACCCTCGTCAATAGATTGGTGAATTGTATCTATTGACTCTTTCTTGTCACTGTTGCCGTATGCCCCTGACATGCCCCAGCAACTCAGGCCTTTGGCTGATATTTCCAGACCGGATGACCCAAGTACTCTTTTTTTCATGAAAGCAAAGGTAAAGGATTATTATTGGAATAATGGAACCGAGGAACCTGATCCCGAGACTTCGGGAGAAGGTGATGAGCTCGACGAAACCCTTTTAGAATCATCATCGATGATCGGTGTCTCAGAATGATACTTTTGCTACAGCCCCAAAGTTATAATATTGAAAAAATGCCGCTGATATGTTTAAATAGTTGTAAAAATCCTGGAAAAATCTTTTAGTAGGCAAATGTCTGGCGTGCCAGGTCAAGGGCTGTTCCTGTTCCGAGAATAATAAGTGTATCTCCTTCCCTCAGGAAGGTATCACCTTTTGGAACAAAAAAATCATTTTCTCTTTTCACCATTATGAGTATAGCATCTTTATGGAAAATAATATTCTTTAACTGCTGTCCGTCCAGTTCGGGGTTTGTTATCATTATTTCCTCGATGATGAAATGCTCGAAGCTGTCTACCAGGGTATGGTATGTTGTTGGCCTGATAATAAGGTTTTCAACTGTGGTTGCGATGACCCTGGTGGTATCAACTGTTATTACATCTAGGCCCCTGAGCTTTCTTTCCAGCCGCAGGTGATTGGCCACTGAAATGATTCTTTCGTGTCTCAATTCCTTTCTGAGCATATTACAGATTCTTATATTGGTATCATCCGAACCTGTATCAACGAATATCCAGTTGTTAGGATCGATTTCAATGTTTTTGTATGTACCCGGATCCAGGCCGTCAGCCAATACAGTTGTGAATCCCTTTGATAGAAGTTCCTTATGTCTTTTCTTATCTTTTTCTATTATCAGAGACACTTTTTCATGCATATTCAGGCGGCGGGCAAGCAAGACTCCCTTACTGCTGCCACCAACAATTATGGTCCTGGTAGGGGGAGTTTCAACTTTCTTGTTAACAATGTTATACAATATTGGAGAAATAAAACAGGAGACAATAGCCATGATAATAAATATAGAATTAACACCGGGGGTGATAACTCCTAGCTCAAGACCTATAGCAGAAGCGGCTATAATAAGGCTGAGCCTGGCAGAAAGCAATATTCCACCTGAAAAGGCTTTCCTTACTCCAAATTGTTGTGACCAGATCAGGGAGGGGAGGACCTTGATTGCGTACATTAATATTAATAGTATCACCAGGATGGGAACAAGAGATGTTTCAAACTCCCTGAGCGAGTAAGGGTCAAATTTAACACCGACCATAATAAAGAAGATCGGGATGAAAAATCCATATCCCATTCCGTCGAGCTTAACAAGCAGAAGAGAACGTTCTTTGTGAAGGAAGGTTGATAATAATATCCCACTAATAAAAGCACCCAGAAGGATTACTTCACTACTGATAAACTGACTTATGACAACAAAAATGAATACCAGCAGTGCAGTGCCCCTTATGCTGAGCTGTGATGCCGCATGCGAAAACTGGAATGATATTTTCTTAAAAAGCCTTATATGCCTGAAACGATTTGCCACCCTGTACATCAGATACAACAATGCAAAAAGCACCAGTATATAAAGGATTTCAACCCTGAAGCCGTGTTTCAGGACATATGCAGTAAAAGTGAAAAGGATAATACTCAAAATATCTGCAACGGCAGCAGAGGTAATTATCGTTTGTCCGTATGAGCCCGTTGTTTCACCCCTGTTTTTCAATACGGGGAGTATTATACCTACCGAAGTGGTTACCATTATAAGGGTAAAATACCATGTATTACTGATGCCTACCATGGAAGACATGCTCTCTGAGCCGGCATATGATATTATGAGGCAAAGAATAAAATAAAAGGTGGCCATTAAGAGTGGATTTCTCTGTATCCTTTTCAGTTTAAGTTTTCTCCTGGGGAATGAACCTATGATATGATCCATATCAATTTCAAGTCCGCTCAGGAACATAAGGAAAATAAAGCCGGTCAGGGCGAGGAACTCAAGTATTTTTATACTCAGCTCATCGGCGTTGATGAGAATATACCTGCCTGCAAAATAACCCAGTATAATTTCAAGTATAACAGAAGATACTCTCCTGATCCTCAGCAGGGATATAGCCATGGGAACAAGCCAGGCCAAACCAACTATAACAAGGAGAGGCCAGTAGTCGAAGTGCAATGATATATTGAGAAATCGCATTATTTATCGATTTTTGTTAAAAAGAAATACACTAAATTTTACAGGAACTTTGCTATGTGTTTTAATTAATTGTTTGTACAACATACACGAAAAACATTTCTATCATAATTACTTTTAATATGTTTGTTTACAAATAAAAAAATCTAGAATTATGAGAAAGACCCTATTCGTATTATTTGTATTACTTCCGGTGGTTTTAGCCGGGCAAAAGAAGCCTCTTGACCATTCGGTGTATGATGAATGGAAAAGTCTGAGCAGTCCTCTGATAACAGATGGAGGCGACTATATCAGTTATGAGATAAACCCACAGCAGGGTGATGGTATGTTATATGTATATGAGAGGGAGAGCGGTGACAAATTATCTTTTGAGAGGGGTAATGGCGCATCCTTCTCGCCGGAGAATAATTACTTTGTTTATTTTATCAAGCCAGAATACAGCGAAACCAGACAGGCTAAAAAGGATAAGAAAAAACCAGATGAGATGCCTGAGAATGACCTGGGGATACTGGTTCTCGGTCAGGATGAGCCTATGGTCATTGAAAGGGTGAAATCTTTTAAACTTCCGGATGATGAGGGAAACTGGATGGCATACCTCAAAGAAAAGCCTTTACCTGAAAAGAAAGAAGAGACTGAGGAAAAAGCGGAAGAAGCGGAAAAAGAAGAGACTGAAGCGCCGGGAAGAGGAAGGCGTGGACGAAATAATAACGGGGCTGAAGGGACAAAACTGGTTATTCTGAATCCTGTTAAGGGAGCTGAACATAGTGTCAATGATGTTGTTGAGTACGAAGTTGCGGGTACTGGGGAGGTAATATCATATGTACAGGTCAAGACTGATACCAATGATGTGGAGAATTACACAGTATCCGTTTTTGATACCGGTTCGGAAGAAAGTAAAGAGATATTCAGTGGCGATGGTAAATTGAAAAGCCTCACCACTTATAAAGACGGGAGCGAAGTGGCATTCATATATACATCTGACACATCTGAAGTAAAGGTCTATGATCTTTACCTCTGGGATGGGAATGAGTGTGCTAAAATAGTAGACATTGAAACCGAGGGAATGCCTGAAGGATGGTCGGTAAGTGAAAACGGCAGGCTTTCATTCTCGGATTCCGGAGAAAGACTGTTTTTCGGAACGGCTGAAAAACCTGTTGAGGAACCGGAAGATACCCTGCTGGCAGAAGAGAAATATGAACTTGATATATGGAGCTGGCATGACCCGCTACTGCAGCCACAACAGAAGGAACAACTGCAATCAGAAAAAAAGAGGTCATACGAAGCAGTATATCATATAGATGATGGTAAAATGGTTCAGCTGGCCACAGAGGATATTCCTTCAGTAAGATATTTTCTAAAAAGGGATGGCGATCGCGTAATAGGAGTGTCAAACCTTAAATACCGTAAGCTCATATCATGGGATGCCAACAGGTATGCTGATTATTATCTTATTGATATAAATACGGGTGAAAGTAAACTCATACTTGAAAAGGCACCTTCATCAGTTGAATTTTCACCTTCCGGGGAAAATATGCTGTTCTGGTGCATTAAAAGTAAGAGCTGGAAATCACGTAAAACTGCCGGTGGTGATGTCGTTGATCTTACAGCAGGGCTTGACGTGAAGTTTTATAATGAACGACACGATACACCAAGCGAACCCAGGCCATACGGGGTGGTCGATAAATGGATTGAAGGTGAAAAGAATGTTCTTATATATGATCATTATGATATATGGAAATTTGATGTAAGCGGGAAAGAAACACCCGTGATGATAACCAATGGTTACGGGAGAGAAAACAGTATTTTCTTCAGGTATACTGACCTGACAGCAAGAAGAGGTTACCGGGGCTTCGGTGGAGGCGATGATCAGGAGGAATACCTGGATGCCCGGGAAACAATTTATCTTACTGCCTTCAACGAAAAGAATAAGGATGATGGCTTATTTAAAACGAGGGTTAACAGAACTGATAAGCCGGAGAAGCTCATAATGCAGGCCTGTGACTTCAGGTCCTTTATCAAGGCGGAAGACAGTGATATTGTTATGTACCAGAGAGGGACCTTTGAAGAATATCCCGATCTCTATGTGAGTGACCTGGAATTTGAAAAGCCGGTAAAGATTTCGGAAACCAATCCCCAGCAGGATGGATATATATGGGGCATATCGGAGCTGGTGGAATGGAATTCATTTGACGGCCAGAAATTGCAGGGTATTTTGTACAAGCCCGAGAATTTCGATCCTTCGAAGAAATACCCGATGATAGTGTATTTCTATGAACTCAGCTCGGACGGACTTCACAGGCATTATACACCCTCACCAAGCGCTTCAACAATTAACAGGATTTACGCTGTTAGTAACGGATATTTGATTTTTGTGCCTGATATCAATTACGTTATAGGATACCCGGGCGAAAGCTGCTATAATGATGTTGTAAGTGGTACCTATGCCATGCTGGAAAGGCATGATTATATCGACAGGACAAAACTCGGACTCGATGGCCAGAGCTGGGGAGGTTACCAGATTGCTTACCTTATAACCCAGACCGACCTGTATGCCTGTGCTTTTTCAGGGGCTCCGGTAAGCAATATGACCAGTGCCTATGGAGGCATACGCTGGGGTTCGGGAATGAGCAGGATGTTCCAGTATGAACAGACCCAAAGCCGTATCGGGGGCACTTTATGGGAAAAACCGATACATTATATTGAGAATTCACCGATATTCTTTGTTCCGAAGATACATACACCTGTTCTGATAATGCATAATGATGATGATGGAGCTGTTCCATGGTACCAGGGGATTGAATTTTTTGTTGCCCTGCGCAGGCTGGAAAAACCTGCATGGATGCTTACCTATAATGATGAAGCGCACAATTTAAGGAAAAGACCAAACAGGAAAGATCTATCGATAAGGAAAATGCAGTTCTTTGACCATTACCTCCAGGATGCTCCGATGCCTTACTGGATGAAGGAAGGAATATCACAGCTGGAAAAAGGCAAGATCGATGGCTATAAGTTGATGAAATAGTTATTGGAATAATGGAATGATGGAATAATGGAATGATGGAGTATTGGGTTGCTGAGAAGTTTAGTAATTTTAGTTGTTTAATAACATTATTCCAATATTCCAGTAATCCATCATTCCAATTAATTTTGTTTTAGTGTAGACTAGAGAATTTAACAAATGAATTACATTGACATCATTATCCTTGCAATCATGGCCTGGGCCCTTTACAGGGGATTCAAAAACGGCCTCTTTATTGAAATAGCATCTATTGCGGCACTTGTGCTTGGTATATGGGGATCAATACGGTTTTCATGGTTCACACAGAACAAGCTTGTTGAATATTTTGATATGCAGGGGCAGTATCTTGGATTGGTGGCATTTATAATTACGTTTATCATTATAGTGATATTGATTCATTTCCTTGCCCGCGCCCTGGATAAACTGATGAAGGCAGTAGCACTGGGTTTTGCTGTTCGTATACTCGGGGTGCTTTTTGCGGCCTTGAAAACTGTTCTGATCCTGAGCATAATTTTCGTGGTGCTTAATACCATTGACCAGAAAGTAAAATTCCTGCCTGAAGAAAAAATTGCTGAATCAAAACTCTATAATCCCATAGCTGATTTTGCACCCCTGCTTTTCCCGATTATTGAAGGGGATGACCTGCGTAAAAGCTTTGAGAACCTCAGGGACAGGCGTGACGAAAAGAAGGATGAAACTTTTCTATAAACTCAACCTTTCTCAACCTTCTCAACCTTCTCAACCTTTCTCAACCTTTCTCAACCTTCTCAACTCTCTTTTTACTATCTTTGCATTTTCATTTAATAAATAAAATAAGCTGTCAATGAATTTTGTTGATGAACTTCGCTGGAGAGGGATGATACATGATATCACACCGGGAACTGAAGAATACCTTAAAAATGAAAAGATAGCAGGATATATTGGATTCGATCCGTCAGCTGACTCCCTGCATATAGGACACCTGGTTCAGGTTATGCTCCTTAAAAATTTTCAAAGAGCAGGAAATAGTCCTATTGCACTTGTAGGGGGGGCAACAGGTATGATAGGTGACCCTTCAGGCAAAAACCAGGAGCGCAGCTTGATGAGCGAAGATAAATTGAGGGAAAACCAGAAAGTTCTAAAGAAGCAACTGTCCAATTTTTTGGATTTTGAGTCGGATATACCAAACAGGGCTATAATGGTAAACAATTACGACTGGATGAAGGATTATACTTTCCTCGGTTTTATAAGGGATATAGGAAAGCATATAACAGTTAATTACATGATGTCAAAAGACTCTGTGAAAAAGAGGCTGGGCAGTGATTCAAAGCATGGGATGTCGTTTACTGAATTTTCGTACCAGCTGGTACAGGGATATGATTTTCTCAATCTTTACAGGAAATATGGATGCAAGCTGCAAATGGGGGGCTCTGACCAGTGGGGCAATATTGTTACAGGTACAGAACTGATAAGGAGAAAAGAAGGAGGGGAAGCTTTTGCATTAACTTGTCCCCTGATAACCAAGTCTGATGGGTCGAAGTTTGGCAAGACAGAATCAGGTAATGTATGGCTTGACCCTGAAAAGACTTCACCTTACAAATTCTACCAGTTCTGGCTTAATGTCTCGGATGAGGATGCTGCCCGATATATTAAAATATTCACAGTATTGGATAGGCAGGAAATAGATAAGTTAACGAGCGAACATAACAAGACCCCGCATTCGAGGATATTGCAAAAGAAACTTGCCTCGGAAATGACAGCCATGGTACATTCAAAGGAAGACCTGGAAGCTTCAATTGCAGCTTCCGAAATACTTTTTGGTAAGGGAACCAATGAATCATTGATGGGGATTAAGGAGGATACCTTCCTATCGGTTTTTGAAGGGGTGCCCAGGTTTAACATAGAAGCCAGGCTATTAAAAAAAGGCCTTAGCATTGTAGACCTGTGCACCGTACACACAAAAATATTTTCCTCTAAGGGCGAGATGAGGAGACTGATCCAGGGCGGGGGACTTTCGGTTAACAAAAAGAAAGTAAGTGATATTGATGCTGTGATAGACGATTCATACCTTCTCAACGGTAAATATATATTGATCCAGAAGGGAAAGAAAAATTATTTTGTAATAAGGGCAGTGTGATTACTGGGTAATAGGGTTGCTCGTTTCTTGTTTCTCGTTGCTCGTTTTAAGTTTGCACATTAATCCCGATTCTTCAATTCGAGAATCCCTGCCTTCCAGTAGGCAGGCTCGAAAACCCAAAGAGTAATTGGCAATATCTTATATAGCCGGAAGGAGTAATTTATTTCAGCGAGGAGATATGTGAAAAGGCCCTTTTCCGTGTATTGGTAGCATGGTACTGTGATCAATCCAAAAGGATTTTTATTATTGATTCAGGGGCTCCGGGTGATCCACCAAAAACATCAATAACGACGGACTCGCGAAATATAAATGTGCAGGAATATGATCCAATTTTGGATACCTGTTGAATAGTCTGAGAAGTAACAGGCTTTGACAAGTTTAAAAAGTTGTAGGCTGATAGAGAAAATAAATTAGACAAAAAAAAATAAGGAAATGTGAACTAAAAACATAGAAGGTTGTAATGAGAAAAAGAAAATTGAAAGGAAGATTCTTGATGATATGTGTGATTTTACTTCTGTTTATGCCTGCTTGTACGGTTAAGCGGAAAGTATCATACTCCCTGCGCCAAATTGAAACGGTGGAAATTTCACCATTTCATAACAGGAGTCTCGGTATAAGAATATTGAAAGATGCAAGAAAACCCATTGAGGGCGAGCTGGTTAAATATAGAAAAGCAGGACACGTCGGAAAAAAGAAATATGGTAGCCTCATTCGCATCAATGGTGTGGACTGGTGGTATAATAAAGATGAATTTTATAAAAGCGACTCTCTAAATCATGCTATCACAAATATGATGGCCAGGCATATTGACGAGTCAAAAATATTTTCCAATGTTACCATTATTAAAAATCAAAATTTAGAAGACATTCAACAAGAATACATTTTGGAAGGAGTTGTCAAAAAGTTTGAGGGCTTTCAGGAAAGAACCGAACAAGCTGAAGCAGTATCCGGGGGACTTATTGGCAATCTGGCAGCATTAACGATTAAATCAAGATGCGAAGGAACAACTGAGTTGGAACTGACACTCATTGAGAGAGAATCCGGCGAAATAATATGGGAGGGGTTAATTTGTGGTTTTGTTGATGGAGAGGCAAGTGCTAGCACTGATAGTTATGGGGGATACAATGTTGCTAATACATCACTTTATAATGCAGTAAATAATTTTATAAAAGAAATTGAATTGCTTGGTAAAGCAGTAGCAACATTGATTAATTGAAGCCCGGAAAGGGGAAACAATGTATAACTAAAGTAATAATAAACAATTAATAATAACAGCTAACATAGTACAGATAGTCATGGGAAGTAAGATTTACATTTTCCCTTAGTAGGCCTAGCCTTATGTTGGACAATACAAGCAAAAAAGAATCGATTCTTTAATGTTTGAAAGTGCAAGAAGGGTCAATACAATTTTTTCATATCATCACTTTTTAAAACGATTTCCGGCTACCGAATACCGCAATGAGGTTTTTGAATTGGTAAAAAACCTTAAAAAGAATTGGCATCCTGCCATGAGGGATGTACGAACCGTTCAACCAACAATTGAAGAATCATTCCCGGAAGGGTATAGGATCAATAAAGAAAGAATAACAGGGGCAGTAGGACGTATTTTTCAAAGATTACCTATTGATGTAGTCAGTGATGATGTTGAAAAGGCAGATGCACTTCTGCAGATAAAAATAAAAGGTGAGGCCTTGAAAGGGTACTATACAGGCAATTTGAACGGTACTCATTATACCGGTGCAATTGTTTCCGGATCAATCACTTTGAAACGGGACATAAGAGAGATATTCAGTTTTTCTTTTTATCATAAAAGATCGCTTGCTCAAGAGATATCACGTGAGTATCCCAAACCAGGTGATGCCCCTTTTTACGGAGCCTTTGAAGATTCCGGATACGACAGAAAACTATTCTTAGAACTTCGGGAAATCTGTCAACTGCCACCGGCTCTACTGTGGAAGGATGGGGAAAAAGATCTAATCTTTACCTCTCCCACAGTGGTTGATGGGACCGTATATGTAGGCTCAAAAGATGATAACATTTATGCGCTTGATGCAAGTTCTGGTCTTTTAAAATGGAGATTTTTAACAAGTTCAGGTCCTTTAAACTGGAGATTGTTAACAGGAGAAGATGTATCAAAACCTGTAATATCAAATGATAAAGTATATGTAAGTTCAGATGATGGTTGGGTCTACGCGTTTAAGCAAATTAAGTAATCCTCATCAATGTCTATTTTAAATTGTCGTTTAATTGAAACAATTTAGCATAAATAAGCTATGTAATTCCTTTACTGCTAGTAAAAATTGGCACCCATAATCGACACATCATCAAAAAGATTGGGGTTATTATCCGGTATGCCCAGTTCCTTGATAAGTGCCATAATGTTTTTATCCACGGTATCACGGTTGGCAATATGCCGTTCTATGGGCCTGGTGCCTATATCATTACCTTTCTCATCTTTAATTTCTGAAAGACCGTCGGTGTAGCATACAATTTTTGATGGATGCTTTATACTGATAACAGTGTTTTCAACATGGGGCATTTTATCAAGCATGCCTATGCCAACACTCCTGGCAGTAAGATGATTTATTGAGCCCTCAACCGTGTCATATAGAACCGGGGCGTTATGGGCGGCATTGATATACTCCATTTCTTTGGTTTCGTGATTATATCGGGCCACGAAAAAAGTAATGAATTTTTCCCCCGAGGCATTTGTCACAACCACTTCATTCAATTTATGAATAAGCATTACCAGGTCCATATCGGCAGTGAAAAGTGCTCTTAATGTGGCCTGGAAATTCGACATAAGGAGAGCTGCCGAAATACCTTTGCCGGAGACGTCAGCTATACACAGTCCTGTAATATTTTCCGTCAGCCTGATGCAATCATAATAATCACCTCCTATTTCAAAGTGGGGGTGGTAGTAACCGGAGACGTATATTTTATCATTCCGCGGCAGTGACTCATTATCCGGGATAAGCAGGGTCTGCATACGGGCTGCCAGTTCAAGCTCTTTCTTGATGGCCTCCTGCCTGAGGCTTTCCTTGAAAAGCTTTATATTCTCGATGGCCACAATGATGATATTGGAGATGGTCTGCATAAAATGAAGATGCTTGAGCACGGGACTCATCCCTTCACCCTCTTCTTCAATATCACCTATAAACACGTAGGACAGGGGCTTATTATTATTAAAAACGGGGAATATTAGGTCAACGTTTGGGATGCCAAAATCATCTGACACCGATACTTTCTTGGCTTCCTTGATTTCTGAAAGCTGTTTTTCGGGATCAATTGTTTCTTCCAGTTTTTCGGGGAAACCGGCATTAAGGAGACATGTCCACCTGTTCTTTTCCTTAAAAAGAATAAAGATCTTGCCTATATTGAGTTCGTCCCTGAGGATAGATTCATATTTTGCAAGTAATTCCTCGGGTGAGAGATTTGCATTTATTGCCTTTGTAATATCCAGGAGTGAATCCAGTTTATACCTGGACATCTGCAGTCTGTTCCTGGTTGATTTAGCCATATCAGGTCTTATTCTTTTACTCTTTCAACGTAGGATTTATCCCTTGTATCGACTTTGATTTTTTCACCCGTGCTGATAAAAAGTGGCACCATTACCGTACTGCCTGTTTCTATTGTGGCGGGCTTAAGTGTGTTTGTGGCAGTGTCACCCTTAACCCCCGGTTCAGTATATGTTACTTCCATTACCACGAATTGCGGTAATTCAACCGAGAGGATATTTTCTGTGTCGTCATGTACAACAACTTCCACCTCCTGCCCTTCCTTCAGCAGGTCAAAATTTTCAATGATGTTTTCGTTAACGGTTATCTGTTCGAAGGTTTGTGTATGCATAAAAATGTAGCCTATCTCGTCTTTATAAAGGTATTGATAAGGTCTTCTTTCCACCCTTGCTTCCTTAACCTTTGATCCGGAGGGGAAGGTGTTCTCAATAACTTTACCGGTGGTAATGCTTTTTAATTTTGTTCTAACAAATGCTGCCCCCTTACCGGGTTTAACGTGCTGGAACTGTATTATCGTAAAGAGGTCGTCATTATATTCAATGACCATCCCGTTTCTGAAATCAGAAGTACTTGCCATATATATTTTAATTATCGTTTATTTGTCATCCTGATCGTGTTATCCGAAGCTTTAGCTTAGGATAAGCACCGCGAAGGATCTAACTCACCTTGCCGGTGAGTAAATCTCTCTGTCAACCTGATTTTGGCACGGATCTTCAGATCCGCGCCAGCGGAGACAGGATTATTTTATGTCCCCAAAATTCTTTACAAATATACCAATAAGAAATTAAGTCTTAAAGTAATGCTATCGGCAGGGGTATAATTATTTACTCCTGCCCAGTATATTCTTTTTTGGTATTGTTGCGATGAAGTCTTTCAGGTAAAATGGTTCGAAATAAGCGACATCCTCAAATTTCTTTTTATTAAAAGCCTCAAGAGCAGGTTTGCACATATATTCAGACGAAACATGGAATGCCTCATCAAAAAAAGCTGAAGGATGATCGATTGTACTCCGGCATTTTGCTGCACCGTCACCAAAAAAGAGGACACTGCCCCTTTCGAGAATTCCGGCGAATGAATTCTCTTTTATTATTTCAGCGCTGATGCCTTCTATTTCATTCCCCTTCCTGTCATATACCGCTGTATAGACTTCCATCCTGCGGGCATCTATCAAGGGGCAGTAGTAATCATATTCACCTCTTGTTTTGGCTCCATGGTACATCAGCCCGGTAGTGGCTAATGCAATCAAAGGTATTTCTGCGGCATAAGCTATTCCTTTGGCTGCTGAAACACCTATACGAAGACCTGTATAGGATCCCGGTCCTTTACTTACGGCCACGGCATCCAGGTTGCCTGCTTCTATACCCGCTTCTTTAAGAATATCTTCGATGAACACGGTAAGTAGTGAGGAATGTGATTTACCTTCCGAGCTTTCTTTTTTATCTATAAACTCACCATGATGGCATAATGCCACTGAACAGATTGTTGTTGAAGTTTCAATACACAGAATCATCCTATTGATCATTCTCCTATTTCAAACAGTTCCTCCCGTGGAAGTACCTCGATAAGCGTACTGTCAGCAAGCTTATCACTTATTGCGCTGTAAGGAGCGCTTATAACATCAGTGTTTTCCTCTATGCCTGATATTATTTCTATATAAGAATTATCCTGTATACCCGTCTTTACTTCCCTTGCCAGGGCATATGTTCCGTCAGATACAAACACAAGAGTTTTTTCCTCCTCATCAGCCAGTGTTTGAGCCACTTCTGTGGTATCAGTCCTTGTTGTTACAGACTGGATGGGCACGGTTATTATATCATGCTTTCTTTCGGTTTGGATATCAACCGTTGTTGACATTCCCGGTCTGAATGGGTTATTGCCTGATTGATCAATCAGGTGGCTGTAACTCTCGGGCAGGATGAATATCTTGACGTCAAATGTTGTTACCTGGTCGGCTGATACACCTGATGTTTGAGCTGAGTTTGCTATTTCAGTCACCGCACCTTTAAAAATATGGTCAAGGTATGCATCAACTTCAATTAATGCTGTATCATTAAGGCTTACCTTAATAATATCATTCTCATTTACTTGCACCTGGGCTTCCATCCTGGAAAGGTCAGCTATTCTCAGCACTTCTGTACCGGTCATCATTTCCGTTCCTACAACTCTTTCTCCCTGTTCTACCAGGAGTAATGATATTGTGCCCGACATAGGGGCATATACGGTGGTTTTAACCAGCGCTTCATTGGCTTCGCTCAATGATGCTTCCGCACTCTTGACAGAAAATTTTGCTGCTTCAACTTCGGCCTGGGCTACCTTGTATGATGCTTCTGCCTGTTCAAATTCCGATTTTGAAATTGTTTCTTCTTCGTACAACTGCTTGCTTCTTTCAAAGGCCAGTTCGGACTGTATGAACTGTGCCCTTGCCTGCGCAAGTCTTGCTTTTGCTGATTCGAGTGCTGCCTGTGCCCTGTCTCTCATTGAGATATATGTGTCAGGTTTGATTTTAAACAAAAGTTCTCCCTGGTTCACATAATCACCTTCTTTTACATTGAGCAGGACGATCTCCCCTGAAACATCAGGACTTATTTTAACTTCTTTCTCAGGTTGTATCTTACCATTGGCGGTTATCATTTCAACAACAGTTCTTCTCTCTGCTTTATCAACGGCAACTTTAACCATCAGTTCTTTACCGAACCATCCCTGTTGCTTTCCAATAATGGCAAAAACAATTAGTATTGCCACAACTACAACCAGTATTTTTAAAAGATTATTTGATTTCATTTTATGCCAGCTTGGGTTTTTATCTGTATTGAATATTATGAATTTAAGGGTTTACTTAAGTTTAAGGGGCAGGCCTTTATAAAAGTCAAGCACCTTGGTTTTAAAAATATATTCGTACTTAGCCTGGGCAAGTTCTGATTCAGCATTCAATAACTGTGCCTTGGCAGTGTTATATTCTACAGGAGTAACCATGCCCACATTGAACCTCTGTTCTGTATACCTGAATGACTCCTGCATTGATTCAACAGCCTTCTGGCTTGCAATATATGACTTCAGGCTTGCCTGTGCATCGGCATAGGCCTGTTGTATATCCTTGTATAATTGTTTCCTGGCATTCTCAAGGCTGTACTGGCTGTTGCGGATATTTATTTTTGAATTGCTGATGCTGGTATTGACCTGCCAACCGTTAAAAATAGGAATGTTGAGTGAAAGACCTATGCCGTAATTAATATTGTCATTTATCTGGTCGGCAAAAGGATATTCGCCGTACTGTACTCCTTCCACGGGGTCAATCCCAAGGATTTTCTGCCTGATGGAAGAATAACCGGTGCTGAAAGTGGTGCTCAGGCTTAGACGCGGACTCCTTCCGCCTTTAGCTATCTTAAGGTCGTATTCGGCGCTTTTAAGCCTTAATTCTGCACTTTTCACTTCCGGCCTTATTTGCTTGGCGGTATTGTAAATATCGTTTACGTTTTCCATTATCACTCCCGTTTCAGTAATGTCAATATCGGGTACAATTATTTCAAATCCTTCGACTGAATCCAGTTCAAGAAGCTGAATAATGTTTAAATATGAAAGGTTAAGCTGGTTCTCCATATTGATAAGCTGCAATTCTTCTCTTGCAGCCTGAGCCTGTATTTCAAGTAAATTACCCCGGGGCAAACTTCCTGCTTCAACCATCTTCCTGGTTTTTTCTATTTGTTCACTTGTAGTCTGCAGCTGGTTTTCCGTCACCGTAACAAGTTCTTTGTTCAGCAGAATCTGCAGGTATGCCAGGGCTACATTAAGTGAAATATCGTCTTTAATATTCTGCAGGTCCTGGAAGCTGGCATCAACGTTATACCTGTTTCGTACGATGGTATTATAGTTCTGGAGACCGTTGAACAGGGTAAGTCCTGCACTGGCGTAAAAGGAATTTGACCTGACATTTTCCTCTTCAGTGAACTGGTATGTGGTTTCGTCAAGTGCCCTCCCAAATGACCAGTTGTTGGTGGCAGTACCATTAAGTGAAGGCAGGAGGCTGAGCTTTGACTGTTCCAGTGTATTCTCCTGCAGTTGTGTTTGCAGTTCCTGCTGCTTGATCATGATATTATTATCAATGGCATGATTAACACATTCTTCAAGTGTCCAGTACTTATCCTGGCCGATAAGATTCAGGACGGCAGTTAGGGTTATGATAATTGATAATGCAATTTTTCTCATTCCAATAATGTAAAAGTTTTGCAATTCAAGCCACTAAGATAATTATTATACCTGATAGTCGACGTGTTTTATCATTTTCAATTGTTAAATGGTATAATTTACAGCCTTATATATAAATATTGAAGTATCAATTACGTATATTTGTATTCCGTACGTAAAAATCTTATATATGACTACAAAAAAATTAAACCTAGCACCAGGCGTATTATTTGGTGATGATGTAAAAAAATTACTTGATTACGCCAACGATAATAATTTTGCACTGCCGGCCGTTAATGTGGTGGGTACCAACTCAGTTAATGCCGTGATGGAAACAGCCCGTGATGTGAATTCACCGGTTATAATACAATTTTCAAACGGAGGTGCCCATTTCTTTGCAGGGAAGGGCTTAAGTAAAGAAGACCAGATAGGAGCGATAGCAGGGGCTATATCCGGTGCCCTGCATGTTCATAATGTTGCTGAATATTACGGCGTTCCGGTTGTTTTACATACCGATCACGCAGCCAGGAAATTATTACCATGGATAGATGCACTCCTCGAGGCAGGTGAAGAATTTTTCGAGATGAACGAAAAACCCCTGTTCAGTTCCCATATGCTTGACCTGTCAGAAGAACCAATAGAAGAAAATATAGCAACCTGTAAGGAGTATCTTGAACGAATGGACAGGATCGGTATGACCCTTGAAATTGAACTTGGAGTGACCGGTGGTGAAGAAGATGGTGTTGATCATGAAGGTATCGACAGTTCACGTCTCTATACCCAGCCTGAAGAAGTAGCCTATGCATATAAAGAGCTGTCAGCAATAAGTAATAATTTTACTATAGCAGCAGCATTCGGCAATGTACATGGGGTATACAAACCCGGGAACGTTGAATTGAAGCCAATAATACTTAAGAACAGCCAGGAATATATAAAGAAAGAGCTTGGTACGGGTGATAAGCCAGTGAATTTTGTATTCCACGGTGGCTCAGGTTCCGAGAAACACCTTATTAAAGAGGCGATTGAATATGGTGCTGTTAAAATGAATATCGATACCGATATGCAATGGGCCTTCTGGCGCGGTGTAAAAGAGTATGCCGAGGAAAAGAAAGACTACCTGCAGTCACAGATAGGTAATCCCGAAGGAGAGGATAAGCCGAATAAGAAGTTTTACGATCCGAGAGTATGGCTGAGGAAGGGAGAAGAAGCCTTTGTTGAGCGCCTTAAGGAAGCTTTTGATGACCTGAATGCAACCGGCATTTTATAAGTTATAAATATATATTTAACAGGCAGCCAGATTATTACGATCTGGCTGTTTTGTTTTTGTTAATAAGTATTCTCTGCAGGGGAGGCTTAAAGCGGTTAAAATCATAATTTTATAACAGCTTATCATAAGAGCCAGCATTGAGACGACTAAAGATAAAAGAGGAAAGACTGAAAAGGGACAACCGCCTGACCCTGATGCTTAACAGCCGTGAGATAAGGGCTTTGAATATTTACTGCCATCGATACCGGATAAAGAACAAGTCGCGTTTCCTGCGTGAGATAATAATGAATGCTATACTCAGGCGCTTTGATGAAGACATGCCAAGCCTTTTTGAGGAAACTGAACCTAACCTGTTTGACGGGCCACAGGAAGAAGTGGAAAGGATAAGCCTTAATGAACCTTCCGGTAAATTGAAATAGTCATTTAATGACTTTACTAAAAAATTATTATTTTTGCACCACCTCATAAGGTATGATTGACCCGTAGTGTAACTGGCAACACGTCTGATTTTGGTTCAGAAGAGTCCAGGTTCGAGCCCTGGCGGGTCAACAAAAAGCCCCGGGCTGGCGCGGATCTCCAAATCCGTGCCTTTTTTGTAAGGCCAGGTCCCCCTTTGAAGGGGGAAAGGACAGCTTTGCTGGCCTTGGGGGATGTCAGGGCGAGAAGCACGTAGGGACGCCCAAATTGGGCGTCCTTACAGAGGCAGAAAAATTATTGGGTGTTGCAACTCCGCATTAGATGAGTGATTCAATGTTGGTATGATAGAATAATGGATTATTGGTATCTTTATACAGAGAAGTATTAACTAATATGAAATAATCACTATGGAAGAGACAAAACAAAATGCTGCAGATAATAATTCTGTAGAATTCACCAGTGACAGTATCCGGCATCTTGATGAAGCGAGAAAATGGTCTATGTTCCTTGCGATACTGGGCTTTATATCAGTCGGTTTACTGGTTCTTGTAGCATTATTCTCCGGGACCGTCCTGACGCTTATCGGGGATAGCTCCTTAAGCCCGGCAATAGGGATCGTGATTGCAATCTTTTATCTTATTATGGCAGTCCTGTATTTCTTCCCCGTCTACTATCTTTTCAACTTTTCAAGCAAGGCTAAACATGCAGTTAAATCATCAGACAGCAAGACCCTGACGGAATCAATGCATTTTTTTAAAGCACATTATAAATTCCTGGGTATAATGGTTATCGTTATGTTAGCATTATACCCTGTAATAATAGCTCTGGCTGTTCTGGGAGGTATCATGGGTAGCCTTTAGACCAGGTTTTGCCAGTTCGGCTTGTAAGCCTTCGGTTAACAGTTTAACGCCGGCTTTTGCTGCACCGTAAATGCTCTGACCCAGCACAGGCAGAAAACCTCTCATGGCTGTTTTCAAGCCCGGGCATATAATATACGATATACAACGGGGATAAAAATGAATACCAGCAGCAAACCAAACAGCAGTCCGCCTATAACCACCACTGCCATGGGTTTCAGCATTTCGGTGCCGTCACCTATGGTTAGGGCCAGCGGCAATAATGCAACAAGGCTGTTTATATCGGTTATCAATATAGGGCGCAGGCGTATGATGGCCGCATTTTTTATTGCTTCCGTTAAACCCTGCCCGCTGTTTCGCAGTTCATCGATAAAGGTGAGCAGCAATATACCGTTATTTATTTCCATGCCGGTAAGCATGATAATACCTATCAGGGCAGTCACACTTACAGGCGTGCCTGTTATATAAAGGGCGAAAGACATGCCTGCCAGCGACAGCGGTATGCGTATGATGATTATTAGTGGTTTAAGAAAGCTTTCGAAATAGAGAACCATCACCGTATATCCTATTAGCAGGGCAAGAAGGAGAATTATAGCCATCTGATTGATGTTTTCCGTAAGCATCAGCGATTGCCCTCCGTAATTGAGCCTGTAGCCAGTGGGCAGTATAAAATATTCCAGTTTTTCCTTCAGGTCAGTCGTGGCATCTCCAACGCTCATACCCGCCACATTGGCTGTTACTTTAATCATGCGGTCCTGGTTCTTACGTTCTATCTTTACTGGACCGCTGCTTTTTGTAATTCCAGCTATAGCTTCCAGGGGAATTTTTGCACCAGAGGAACTGTGTATATATAATGCTTCGAGGTCAGATGCTGATTTTATTTCCGACTCATCCATTACAATCCTTACAGGATAATAGTATGAGCCTTCTTTATAAAATGTGGGCACAGATCCTTCAACAAGGGTTTTAACCGTCTGTCCGATTTCTTCAAGGCTTATTCCCAGGTCAAAAGCTTTTTGCCTGTCTACCACAACCCTGTATTCGGGTTTGGTGAGCTGCGTGGAAATATCAAGCCCGGCCAGGTAATCCAGGTCTTTTATCTTATCACGCAGGGCGGTGGCCTGCATATAGATATTTTCCAGTGGCTCACTCCTGGGTGCCATTATCTCTAGCTCGATGTCAAACTGGCCCATCCGCCGTATACCTTTCATCTTGGTATGCATTACTTTTATAACAGCTCCGGGATATTTTACTGCCTTCATAATAAGGGGTCGCAGGTGTTCCACGTATTCATCTGTATCCATGGGCCTGTCAGAAGCATCCACCAGTTGGATATTCACCTCGCCTTCAAAGCTTATTTCATTGGTTACCAGTCCTTTTATCATACCACCGGCGAGAGTGGTATAGTCACTGATGTAATCCTCTCCGGCAAGCGTCCTTTCAACCATTGACAGCACTTTATCTACTTCTTCCATTGCTGTCCCGGAGGGCATGATCACTTTCACCGTTATCAGTCCGTCATCTGCCTTTGGGAGAAATTCAGAACCTGTTTTCTGCAGGTAGCGGTACCCGGGTATCAATAAGAGTAAGAAAGCGATAAGCACTATCCATCGTAATTTAAGGGACCAGTGAAGGATGGGCTTGTAAATGAACACCAGACCCCTGATAATAAGGTCGGATATCCGCGCAATAAATGAGTGTTTTTTCTTTACCACTTTGTCATCAGGGTAAAACAGGGCCATCAGCATTGGTGCCACCGTCAGGGATACCAGCATTGATAAAAATATAATAATAGCCACGGTTATCACCAGCTCACGGAACAATAAGGATGTCATGCCGGGAACCAGCAGGAATGGTACGAAGAGCGACAGGAAGGTTATAGTTGCAGTTACAATAGCCCCGCTTATCTGCAGGGCTCCCTTTCTAATGCGATCGCTAGCCAGGGGTTCTGTTTCCTGCACACGGGTGATATTCTCCAACATCACCACACTGTTATCCAGAACCACTGTCATGGCCACCACAAGCCCTCCCAAGGTGAATATATTGATTGAAAAGCCCAGCAATTCCATCATGAGGAATGTCCCCAGCACGGTCACCGGCAGGCTCAGCACCAGTGACAGTATTCTGCGCCATCCTGAAAGGAAGAAGGCCGTTATCAGTGTTACAAGTATTGCGGCTAAAATCATAGCATCACGCACACCGCTTGTTGCCAGCCTTACATATTCAGCCTGGTCATATATCATGTCAATGCGTGTGGAGGGAGGTAGTTCACGGGCAAGCTCATCAATACGTAGTGCTATTAAGTCTGAGACACTCACGGCGTTTGCATCGGCCTGTTTGAATAATGATACACGCACCCCTTCCTTACCCATATACCTTGTGCGTATACGCTGAAGCTCATGGTGATCCTCAACACGGGCTATATCCCTGAGAAGGACCTCGGCGCCACTGTCTGATTTGCGGATGGTCAGTTTTTCAATCTCTTCAAGAGATGTATATTCACCGTAGATCCGGACAAGGTCGTCATGTGTGGCGGTTACCACACGACCGCCGGACATATCGATATTCTCATTTTTCAGCCTTTCGCTCAGCTCCTGCAGGGTGATGTTGTATGCCTGCATCTGCAGGGGATCGATATGAATGCGTATCTCCCGCCTGGTGCCTCCCGAGAGGGAGGTACCGGCCAATCCTTTCACAGAGGCAAATTCTTCCCGGAACTCATTTTCAAGCCAGGTGCGGAGCGCTGTCAGGCTCATATTGTCTGATGACACCAGCAGTTCAACCACCGGCAGCTCCGACGGCTCTGTTTTGAATATGACCGGTTCAAGGATGTCGGGGGGCAACTCTTTTCTTACCAGTCCCATCTTGGCCAGCACATCCTGATAGGCCACGTCACGGTTAACCTTGTAATCGAAGTTAATATTCAATGTATAAACCCCTTCTTCGCAGGTAGATTCCATGTAATCAAGGTTATCCACCGTTGCCATCTTACGTTCAACAACAGTGGCCACCTCATTTTCCATTTGTTCAGGGCTGGCACCCTGCCAGTACATGAAAACCTTAACCATGGGGTATGTTATGTCAGGGAGCATATTAACCGGGAGGCGCATAAACCCTGCAGTCCCTATGATCATTATAAGAACCATAAGCATTATGATTCCTGCCGGTCGTTTTATTGCCTGGGTGGTGATTTTCATCAGTTGCTTCTTTCCTTGTTTCCGCTTACCTTAACTTTAATTCCTTCCTGCAGCATTTCCTGTCCTTTTACAATGATTTTTTCACCCTCTTCCAGACCGCTGCTTATCTCCAGCCTGTTTTCTGACCTTATGCCTGTTTCAACATTACGGTGGTGTACCAAACTGTCTTTACCCAGAACGTAAATGAAGGGCTGGTTTCCGGTGGAGACGAGAACAGCTTTCTCGGGCACTGCTATCACATCCTCCTTGGTGTCCACAGGTATTTTAACGGAGGCCATCATGCCCTCGAATATTTGTTTGGATGACTCCTGTATCCTGATATCGAAACGGATACTCCTGGTAGCAGGGTCAACAACAGGATAAACAAGGCTGATAATACCGGTGAGGGTGTCCCCGGGATAAGCGCTGAGGACAATTTCCAGTTTCCTGCCCTTTTTTATGGCAGTTAAATATTTCTCGTTTACCTCTGATTTGATAACCAGTGATGACATATCGCTAACGGTTATAATCTTTCCCCTTGTATCTACCTGGCTTCCGGTTTTTACCCAGCGACGGATTACCATGCCGTCCATGGGGCATATGACGGGGATTGTCTGGTATATATCCTTTGCATACTCCAGGTTGGCTTTTGCTTTTTCAAGTTCCTGCGACAGGGAGTCATGAACACTTGAATTAATATTATCTTTCAGCTGCTGTTCCAGCTTTTCTATCTGCAACTGGTTATCGGCTATCAGGGCAAGCCTGTTGTCAGGGTTTATAACGGCTATTATCCCGCCTTTTTCAACCCACTGGTTCTCACGGGCATGAAGTGATTCCAGGATGCCATTAACAGGGGATTTTACATCGGTGAAGATATTAGCCTGTACTGTTCCTGTTATATCCAGGTAAGAGGTGATTGTTGATTCCGTTGCCGTTTGCACTTCAACCAGGGGAGGAGGAACGTTTTTAGGCTGCTGACGGCTGTCAGTGCTCTGGTTGCACGCGGTCATTACTGTTGCAGCGGCTACGGTAATGAATGTTAACTGGCGGATCTTTTTTCTCATATTTATTTATTCTCCGGTTAAAAAGGGGTGTGTGTCTTTTCCTTTCAGGTAATGCAAGCGTGCAATTGCCTGCAGGTAGGCGATCACAGACTTATTATATGCTATGTTTGTTTCGGTTAATATGACCTGCGCATCGAGTACATCAATAATGGAACCCTGGCCGGCCCGGTATTTAACAAGGGCATTATCAAGCGTTTCACGGGCAAGCTTTATTATTTTTTCATTATTGGCAATTTCATTTTTTATATCCTTGATTTCATTAAGGCTGACATCAATATCCCTTTTTATGTTTAATAATTCTTGCTTCTTCTCATCACTCATCTGTTCCATGCGCAGTTCATTCTGCAGAATTTTTGATTTATAGCTGCTTCCGCCCCATAGAGGGATAATATAACTGATCCCAAAACCGATATTATAATTGAAGTTATCACCAAAGGGGATATAGCCATCTTCCCAGCTTGCCACTCCATAGGAAAATATCTCGGGCCTGCTCTGCAGTCGGTTAACTTCCTTTTGCATTTCCTCAATATCTATTTTACGATCGGTTGCCAGTAATGCCGGGTGGTTTGACATTACATCCATATAGAGTGAATCGGCAATGAAAAGATGGTCCCTCCATTGATCATATAAACGGACCGATGAATTTACCAGTTTTATTTCCTTCCTGTTTTCAATGTAACATAGCCTCCTGAGTTTAATATTTTGAGCAAGGCTTGCATTTTCTGCCTTTTGCAGGTTTTTTTCTTCCACTGATATCTGCACTTTTATCTTAAGGACATCCACGCCCGAGACTTTGCCAATACTGTATAGATTCTCGGCATACCGGAGCTGTGAGTTTAGCTGGTCCAGTGAATTCCTGTGAGCTTCTACTTCAGAGTCGGCTTTAAGAGTTTCGAAATAGACATCGGCCACACCCCAGATAATGGTATTTTTTATTTGCCTGTATATCTCATCATTCAGGAGTATCTCATTTTCGGCGACAGCTTTTCTTGCCCTGTTTTCACCCCAGTCATAAATGGTTTGTTGAAAAGAGATATTTGTGTATACATCACTGAGCGTATTACCAAGCACTCTTTGTTTGTTAGGCATCAGGAACTTCCAATAGGAAAAGGTGGCTGTCGTGCTAATCCTTGGCTGGTAATTTGTTTTCAATATTTCGATTTCGGCCTCCTTGATAGCAAGATTTTTCTTGTTTGCCTGCAGCAGGTAATGTTTAAATAAAGCACTGTCAATCAGCTGGTGAAGGTTGAGTGCAGGATGTTCTTCCTGAGCCTGCAACCTGCTACAGAGGGGAATAGAGATAAAGATGATTATAAAGAACAATAAATATTTTTTTGCATAGTAAAGTACAGAAGTTTGTTTATGCTGCTTTTTCATAATATAATTATGACACCGGGTTAAAGAAAAACTTGTGGTGTAAATATAATTATCCCATTATAATTATGCTCAAAGCTTGATTCCTTTTTCCTCAAGGTGTGAGTTCCCTGGCTATGCTACCACTTTCGTTAAGCCTCTGGACGGAGGTGGTAAGAGAAAGCTCCGGCGGGCGAAGCGGGTTCCGGGTTCCGCGTTTTGCGTTTTTTAGGTTTTTACTGTCCCCTGCATAAGCCCTGGCAGGACTGCCCTGACAGCAAAATAATTTTAATATAATGCTTCGATATATTGATGTTTCGCTATTACAAGGTACCTGTCATCGGTAGAACGATCTATCACTTCTGCTACAACGTCCACATAAATATCGGTATTCCATTCAGGTCCGTCGTTGCTTACTTTTCCTAGTTTAAAATCAGGAAGATAAGGATCATTGGAATCGTTTGGATTAGAAGTCCAGATTAAGCGGTCTTTAATAACATATAGTTTTCTTATATCTATATCAGATGATATTTGAAGGCTGTCAGTATTTACCAAAAATATAAGTGCCACCAGGGGGCGCTTTGTTGGTATTGGCCCTCCAGGCATCAGGTTACGGGAAAGATCAGTTTCCAGGATATATTTGCCGGTTTCAATATTTATTGTATCGGAAGAATTGGTATACAGCGAATTCAGTAAATCAGGATCTTCAATGACATCAGGTTTCTCGCATGATATCAGGGAGATTATTAATGACAGGGCAAGAGGAATAATAATTATGACTCTTATTTTCATGGATACTATGTTTAATAATGCATTCATTTTCCCCGTTTATTTTTTCATTTGAGGTTTAAAATGGTTCAATCCTCCCTGATAAAATATTCATTATAATATTCAAAACCACCATCGTGCTTTATTGCAAGTGTATCATGGAGAAACCAGTATTCATATTCAAAACTCCATTCTGTTCCGTCATTTTCTTTCCCAAAGATGGTAATAGTTGTGTTTGATGCAGAGTAATTACATCTTGATATTTCATTTCCTTCTAAATCGGTCTGGATTCTTACATTTTGTTTGGTGTATTCTTCAAATCTTTGATCTTTGGCAGGGATGTCATAATAACCGCCTGCCATTATATTGAATCCTTTCACAAGTTTCCATTTCCCTATAATAATTTCATTATTCTCCTTTTCACAGGATAGAACGGCGAATATGAGAGAAATAACAAGAATAATTTTTTTCATTAACCTGGTTTTTGATCGGTTTGTTTAAGTTACGTGCTTAATAATTCTAAAAGTCAATTATTTAAACCAATTTTAAAGATATTTGAATAGAATACATACTAGCTTTCCTCATAAGACTATGCTGGTAGGTTGCTAGATTTGCCACAATTTTTATACCAGAATATTCATAATTATTCCACCGTGCTGCGGTCGTAAGGGATGGGGGGTGATCTTTTTACCCACAGGTGCTACTGTGGCTATTGTTATTATGCCCCTCCAGGGCAATTAGTTCCGTGTTCCGGGTTTCGTGTTTCGCGTTTACTCGCTTACGCTCGTGAGCTCGCCACGAATTATCGTGGCTCGGTTCGGGCTTTTGAGTAATTCCCCCGGCAGGGGGAAAATAATAATAGCCGCGGACGAAGTCCCGGGGTTAAGAGCATTCACCCTACACTTCCTCCGCGCGGCGGCGAAGGGGGGTGGCTGATTACGGTATACAATTATGTGACCCCGAATGCTCGGGGTCAATTAATCCTGGTTGCTCACCAAACCTTTTTAGACCCCGTAGGGGTCGAATATTATGCGACTGCGCTGCAGTCGTGGTGGGGTGGGATAATACATGCCTCCTACAATTATGTGTTCCCTACAGGATCATTAAATCAAAGATGGATTAATCCGCCAGGAATGAGATAAAAATTGGCTGCAGCATGCGAGCAATTATCCTCAAGCACTGTCTTTACTCTCAACTGATCAGGCCCATAAGTTATTGATAATTCCTTATTCAGGCCAGTATTGGTAACAGACACAGTCGAAGTTTTATTAAACTTTGTATATGTGAGTGGAGAGTTAATTGGTAAGAATGACCTAATTTCAAAAAAATGATCGTATTCAATAATTAGTTCATTAATAATCATCAGACATACCAGTTGGATTAACTGCAATTTACCAAAATATTACTTATAAGTCAAACCCAGATTCCCATATAAGCATTTGTAAAGTTGCAATTTCAGATTGCACTATACACCATAATGTCTATAATATATGCAACTTGCAACAATCAGGAATTTATAACGGATATTTTAGTGAATAACAGCATTTTATGCAACCTCCTACAAGCAGAATCGTAGAATCAATTACAGGATACAGAAAAGTATCTAACTAGCCCAATCCCAAATATCCACCCAGGGAATTTGGTAAATAAATCCAATAAACTTTATGAAACAGTTGAAAGCAAGCTTCATTAAAGCCTCCCATCAATATTATAGGTGCACACAGCATCAATTTTCAGGAATTTTTGTGATATTACTATCAGCGTAAACCATTTCCGTAATGATAAAGAAAATGTGGTAGGTTTTAGAGATATACTGAAAAGTCTTTTTATAAAATGCAACACCCTTCGACTTATAGGTACTCTTTTGGCATGTTGCTGCAAATGTATATCTGTTTACTCTAAAGCTTCAATGTTAGCAATTTTACTTCCTCCTTCGTCCCGAAAGATTGTGACTACGGCGGACACGACAGGGACCTTTGGCTGGTGCAATAAATCTGCCTGCTGCAGGCACCGTAGGGACGCCCAAATTGGGCGTCCCTACAGAGATGGAATTATTTTCGGTTGTCCCCACAGAGGTGGAATAATTATCGTCTCTCTACGTCGCAACAATTTATTATCTTCAATGCTTAATTTTAATTGCAATATATTTAATAAGAAAGCATGAAAATAATATCGTGGAACGTTAATGGCATCAGGGCCATAATCAAAAAGGATTTTGCCGGCATTATCAAACAAATGGAGCCTGATATCCTTTGCCTCCAGGAAACAAAGGCACAGGATGATCAGGTGGCTCAGACTCTTGACGGGATTAACGACTATAATATTTTTTCAAATTCTGCAGAGCGAAGGGGATATTCCGGGACTGCTGTAATGTCAAAAGAATTGCCACTGGATGTAACTATGGGGATAGGATTGAAAGAGCATGACAATGAAGGGCGTGTTATCACCCTGGAATATGATGGCTTCTTCCTGGTTAATGTATATGTCCCCAATTCCGGGGATGCATTAAAGAGACTTGACTACAGGCAGGGATGGGATGACGTGTTTTTTGAATACCTGAAGAAGCTTGAAAATAAGAAACCTGTTATAGCCTGTGGTGATTTTAACGTTGCCCACAGGGAAATCGACCTGGCACGGCCAAAACAAAACTATAACAAAACAGCCGGTTACATGCAGGAAGAGATAGATGGCATGAACCGCTACGTAGAAGGTGGTTTTGTGGATACCTTCAGGCACTTTTACCCCGACAGGAAGGAAATCTATTCATGGTGGAGCTACAGGACAAGGGGAAGGGAGAAGAATATAGGCTGGAGGATTGATTATTTTCTTGTCAGCAAATCCCTGGTACCATCTATCCGCAAGGCTGAAATCCTTAACGAGATAATGGGCTCTGATCATTGCCCGGTAGTCCTGGAGTTGTAAAAGATATATTTACAAACAGGCGCTCATATCAACCCTGACATTCTCATTTTGATACATCCAGGTTCAGTTTCTCATATAATTTAGCATATAATAGCCTTTCACCGAGAATATTGACAATTTCAACAGTTGATTCTCCCCGGTAATCTGTTTCTATATCTACCAGATCATTTGCAGGATTCGGGAAGACCAAACAAGTAAAGAAACGCAATTTTCAGGCCATCCAGGATACCGGATTAATATAGTATTTCCTATTTTAGCTGAAGCATATAATTATTATTAAATAAAACTTGTAATATGAACTCTAAAAGTAAAATAAGAATTACCGGGTATGTTTTATTATTATTTTCTACATTAATATTTTACACCGATGCAGTTTCGCAGGAAATATTCCGCGTAGGGGAAGTGGAGACCATCCAGGGGGAGAAAAAATCAGGGTATATTATTGTTCCTGGTGGTGAGGACAGTGGAGAAGTGAAGGTGCCGATAACTGTAGTCAACGGGAAAAAGAGCGGACCTGTCCTGGCTCTTATTGCAGGGGTGCATGGCTATGAATATCCACCGATACTGGCTATGACCCGCTTATCAATGGAGCTTGACAGTAAAACCAGGGGTCTTGCAGTTAATTTTAACCTGAAGGTGATCGTCCATGAAACAGGTAGAACGAAAGATATTGAAAAGTCAATGTATGTAAGTAACACAGCCCTGTTGCGTGGTAAACCGGCCATTTCAACCGAGGTAGGTAAGCTTGGCCAGACAGATGAATCAGATGACCTGGAGGTGATGAGGGGCAATTATAATATTATGAAACATCTTGATATGATTAAGGGTGAGCCGGACATAAGATTTGAGTCGGTCTGGGTTGAGGAATACCAGATAATAAGGTCTGAACATTCTGAAGGATTATTTTACCCTCTTGTATCAAGAGGGGATCATATACAGAAAGATCAGTTAGTTGGTTATCTAACGGATTATTTCGGAAACAGGTTACAGGATGTTAAATCTCCCTATGATGGTATAGTATTGTATATAATAGCAACACCTCCCATGAGTGAAGGAGAACCCATGGCTATGATCGGAAAGTTCTGATGACCAATTCTATTATCTATATTTGTTGAGTTAAGGTCCTTTCATGTCAACAAAAAAACGTATCATCAACATATTATTCTGGTCGGTTATCTCGGCAGCCTTCATTGGTCCCGGTACGGTAACCACGGCAGCAGGCAGCGGTGCGGCATACGGGTCAAGCCTGCTGTGGGCTTTGCTGTTTTCCACCCTGGCATGTTTACTCTTACAGGAGGCCGCTGCCAGGATAAGCATAGTTACGGGTAAGAACCTGGGACAGTCAATTTCCGATTATTTTGAAAACAGTCCTTCAAAAACCCCGGTGCTGATACTTGTCCTCGGTGCAATATTAATAGGTGCTGCCGCATATGAAATGGGCAACCTTATTGGTGCTGTCGAGGGGATTAAACTGATTATTAATATCCCTTCTTACCTGCTGGTACTGGCCATAGGCTTTTCTGCAGTCGTATTATTAAGCATTCCCTCGCTGAGAGTTGTCTCCACCACACTGGGTGTCCTGGTGGTTGTTATGGGAATCGGTTTCCTGGTAACTGCCATTATGGTCAGGCCGGCTTTTGCCGAGATTATTAAGGGTACCTTCATCCCTTCCTTCCCGGGACCCGAAGCAGGAACATTGGTCCTGGCACTTATTGGCACTACCATTGTACCCTATAATCTATTCCTTGGTTCAGGTCTTTCAAAAGCAGGCCAGTCACTGAAAGAGATGCGCTCTGGTCTCACTGTTGCCATATTGCTGGGAGGCATATTTTCCATGGCGGTCTTGATATCAGGTTCAGCTATCTCTGGTATATTTTCCTTTGAATCACTGGCAGCCGTCCTGACGGAGAGGATGGGCCCTGCGGGTAAGTACCTTTTGGGCTTTGGCCTTTTTGCCGCGGGTTTCACCTCTGCCGTTACAGCCCCCCTGGCTGCGGCAGTCACCCTGTCAAGCCTGTTCGGGCAAAAAAGGCCTGTAAAATGGGGTAGCTCCTCATGGCGATATCGCATAACATGGATAATAGTCCTTTGCACAGGGCTTGCTTTTGCCTCGATGAATATCAAACCCGTGCCCGCCATAATTCTTGCCCAGGCATTAAACGGGTTCTTACTGCCATTTGTGAGCATCTTCCTGTACATAGTCATACAAAGGAGCCTTTATGAAAGATCCTTGTCAAACAGTATTTCAAACCTGTTGATGCTGATCGTGATTTATGTAACCTTGATAATAGGCCTTAACAGCGCCATAAAGGCTGTAGCCAGGCTTATGGTGCCGGAATTTATCAATACACTATCGACTCAAATAATTATAGCTGCTTTTTCCTTAGTAGTAATAATCCTGGTTGCAGTAAGGGGAAGGAAGGGGCTAAATAATTTAAATAGTTAAGGGGTGCGTCAAATGCACAATGCGGAATATAAAATATTTGTTGATACGGGAGGCACTTTCACCGATTGCATGAGCATTGATCCCTCCGGTAAACAAAAACGTCTGAAAGTATTGAGCAACAGCAGCCTGCGTGGAACAATTACAGATGTTATCTCAGATGTTGAGTTTAAAATACATGAAGGCTGGAATCTTTCACGCGACCTGATAAAAGGCTTTTCTTTCCGCATACTGCCGGAACCATATTCAGATATCCTGGTGGAGAGCTATGATATCAATACTTCAACCATCAAATTAAACAGGCCACTATCTGAACCAAAACCTGTGAGCTGTAGTTTTGAGATAAGCTCAAATGAAGAAGCGCCCATCCTTGGAGCACGTCTGTTAACGGAAACGGGGCTCAATGATCTTTTCCCGCCTATGATCTTTAAGCTTGGATCAACCAGGGGAACAAATGCATTGCTGGAGAGAAAGGGGGCGAGGACTTTATTTGTTGTCACCCGCGGCTTTGCCGATTTGCTGGAGATAGGCACACAGGCCCGCCCCGATATATTTGCAATGAACGTTGAAAAAAGGAGTATGTTGTACGGGGAGGTTATTGAAGTGGATGAACGGATTGATGACCGGGGCAGGGTACTGAAACCCCTCGATATTAATGATTTACGTGAAAAGACAGAGTGTCTCAAAAAAGGTTCATTTGAGTCGGCAGCTGTTTGCCTGATGAACAGTTATATTAATCCGGCACACGAAATACTGGTGGCTGAAGAACTACGTTCACAGGGAATAAGATCAGTTTCTGTTTCGCATAAGGTTTCCCCTCTGATCAAGATACAGAACAGGGCCGACACTACGGTTGTCAATGCTTACCTCTCACCTGTAATTGAAGGTTATGTAAAAGATATCCGCAGACATATTGGCAAGAGCCGTTTCCAGGTTATGACCAGTGCGGGGGGACTGGTCCAGGCAGATAATTTTTACCCGAAGGACAGCCTGCTGAGCGGTCCTGCCGGAGGCGTTGCAGGCGGTTTGGCAATTGGTAAAAGATCCGGTTTCGAAAAGCTTATTACATTTGACATGGGGGGAACCAGCACTGATGTCTCGCGCGTTGACGGGTCGTTCGATTATCGTTACGAGCTTGAGGTGGGTGACGCTCGTATTAACAGCCCTGCCATAGCAATAGAGACTGTGGCGGCGGGCGGTGGTTCGATATGCGGGTTCGACGGATATAAATTATTTGTTGGTCCCGAAAGTGCAGGTGCCTACCCCGGTCCTGCATGCTACGGGGCGGGCGGACCATTAACGATTACAGATGTTAATTTACTCCTGGGGCGATTGGATGTTAAGCAGTTCGGTATTCCGGTGTATAAAAAGCATGCCGGGCAGCGAATGAAGGAATTACTTGAAGATATACGGACGAGGACGGGAGAAAAAAGGGAACCCGAAGATATACTAAACGGTTTCATTGATATAGCCAATGAAGTAATGGCCGGTGCCATAAGAAAAATATCACTGGCCAGGGGTTATGACCCATCGGATTTCGCCATGGTAGCCTTTGGGGGTGCCGGGGGCCTGCATGCATGCGATATTGCTGACATGCTCGGGATCAAAATTATTTTATTACCGCGTGATGCAGGCCTCTTAAGTGCTTATGGCATTGGGCATGCACCTGTAGAGCGTTTTGCGGAAAAACAAATACTGCACCTTTTATCAGGGATAAAGGATGAGCTGCCACAGCTTTTTGATGACTGTGAGGCCAATGCCCGTAATATACTCCTTGAGGAAGGCTTTAATGGCAGAGAGATTTCCATTCATAAAAAACTGGTCTTCATGCGGTACATAGGGCAGGACAGCTGCCTTGAAATACCTTTCAACAGCATTGAGACACTGGCCGATGATTTTGCTGAAGTCTATGAAGCCATTTATGGTCACAGCGTCAGGAATCGAGCAATCGAAGTTGAATCGATAAGGGTGATAGCAAGGGTATATGAAGAAGAGGAAGCACAGGAGGCCCGGAGCGTACCTGGTTTCAATGCCAGGCCGGCATATAAGATGGAAAATGAAACCCCTGTTTTCTTTCTTGATTCACTGCAAGCAGGTGCTAGTTTTTCGGGCAATGCATTGTTGCTCGATCACTTTGCTGCAACATGGGTAAAGAAAGGATGGAACCTGGGAATTGATGCATCGGGTACTGCTATTTTAACACGCGCTAAAACAGGCGAGGCAGTCAAAAGTGCAAAGACACAGGAAACGGAACTTGAATTGTTCACCAACCGTTTCATGTCAATAGCTGAGAACATGGGTGCCTTATTGCAGCGTACCGCCCTGTCGGTCAATATTAAGGAGCGACTCGATTTTTCATGTGCTTTGCTCGACGCTGATGGCAGGCTTGTTGCCAACGCCCCTCATATCCCGGTACACCTGGGCGGACTGGGTGTATGTGTACGGGAGTTAATGAAACATATAAGCTTCGAAGAGGGTGATACGGTGGTTACCAATCATCCCAGATACGGCGGATCGCACTTACCTGATATTACCATGGTGAGTCCTGTTATTAGCGGGGGTAAACGTGTCGGCTTTGTGGTTAACCGTGCCCATCACAGCGAGATAGGAGGCATTAGCCCCGGGTCGATGCCACCCACTGCCACAAAGCTGCAGCAGGAGGGTGTGGTCATATCACCGTTCCACCTGGTAAAGAAAGGTGTGGTAAACTGGGAAGGTATGAGAAAGATTTTGCTGGGGTATGTTTATCCCACCAGGGCTGTGGAAGAAAACCTGGCTGATCTGAATGCCGCACTGGCAGCCAACCGTAACGGGAATGATGCATTTCTTAAACTGATCAAAAAACACGGTGAAGAAAAGGTCCTGCATTACCTTGACGAGCTCAGGAAATATGCGTCAGGCCGGATGAAGGACACCCTGAAAAAATTCAGGGATGGGACATACAGGGCAAGTGAAAGGCTGGATGACGGTTCTCTGATAAATATAGTCATGGAGTTGAAAAAGGGTAAGTGCAAAATAGACTTTACAGGGAGTGCACCCGTTAATGCTTCCAATATGAATGCAACGGAAGCCATTGTTAAAAGTGCAACCATTTACGTTCTCCGATTACTTCTGAATGAGCCCATACCTCTCAATGACGGCTTGATGGAGCCTGTAAAGCTTATACTCCCACATGGGATGTTGAATCCTGTTTTCAGTGATAATCCCGGATTATGTCCTGCCATCGTGGGAGGGAATGTGGAGATCAGCCAGCGACTGACCGATACCCTGCTGAAAGCTTTTGGGGTGGTAGCTGCAAGCCAGGGGACAATGAACAATACACTGTTCGGCAATGATGAATTCGGTTATTATGAAACCATATGTGGAGGGTGTGGTGCCGGCAATGGTTTCAATGGTGCTTCTGCCGTTCATCATCATATGACAAATACTCGCATTACCGATCCCGAGATAATGGAGCACCGTTACCCTGTAAGACTTGAAGAATTTTCAATCCGGAAAGGTTCGGGCGGAAACGGTAAATGGAAAGGGGGAGACGGAGTGAAAAGGGTAATTACCTTCCTTGAACCGGTGAATTTATCTGTTTTAAGCCAGAGACGTAACAGCGGGCCTTACGGTTTATACGGGGGTGAAAACGGCAAATCAGGATGCCAGAGAGTAGTACGTAAGAACAGCGATGTGATTACACTCAGGTCTGTTCATAATATCAACCTTGATGCCGGCGACCGGTTTATAATAGAAACACCGGGAGGCGGAGGATATGGGAAGTATTAATTATTAATTATGAATTGATAGCTGGTAGCAAGGAGTGGAGGGGGATATATGAGAAGAGATGAGAGTCCTTCGAGCTCGCGAGTGGATAGTGTTGCCTAAAACCACTCGAAAAGCTCTATCCACAGATCGCGTTCAAGAACGTAAAAGAGCAGTAATGTAGCAATAACCCCGTGTGTAAGTCCCAGGGCCAGCAGGTTTTTCCACCTGAACCAGGCCAGGAGGAATATTACTTCCATGAAGAAGGTGAAAATCATCAGGAAAAATGACGGGTAATGTACAAAACTGAAAAGAAGGGCAGTGATTAATATAGCCGCATATTTTTTTAATTCGATCTTTTCAAGTTCAACAAGGTTATCTGCTATAAGCACCAGCATGATATATTGTTGGAAGAGACCTCACAGGGGATATAAAAACAAGACAGGAACCACCCTCCAGTTAAGGATGGAGATTGAGGTATTTACTTCGCCTAATATTATACTTGAGGCGATACATATAACAAAAAAGGGGATAAGAAAAACCATAGTTTGCTTAAAACCTTCTTTCCTGAAGCCCCATTTTTTCAACACAGCACGATCATGAACATACCTGTAGATAATATAACTTATCCAGAAGAGGCATATCCCTGCAATGTAAAAAGCTACCATATTGAGCCAATCCATTATTATGAATTTCAGGACTGCCGTGACTATAATTCCGGTCAGCTCAAAGGTGGTATACTGTGATGGGCGTCTCTCATAAACACCATGCCCTTCAATAAGGTCAATATAATAATCTGATATGGCCCGGAATAAATTCATAAGTTTATTGTGAGCTCAATTTACACTTTATTTCGTTATAATGCTTGGCCGGGTTTTAATAAATGCCTGCATAATAAAGATCAAAGCCTCCTTTACCGCCCGGCCGATCGGAGGAAAAAATCAACATATCTTTATAATAATCTATTGACTCATTTACTACGATAGGTCGGTATTCATCATATGGCGAGTTGACATTAGGGCCAAAATTAACTGGTTCACTCCATTGATCATTGCTGTAGATCGAATAGTAAAGGTCAAAGCCACCTTCTCCTCCGGGCCTGTCTGAGGCAAAAACCATCAATTTCCCGTAGATAAAGGGACATTTGTCATTATAATTACTTGAAAGGGTTGGCTCCAGCGTTATCTCCCTTCTTGTAGAATCAGAGAATTCAGCCACCAGTTCCTCAACACCCCTCTGAACGGAAGTCCAATAGATATTAAATACATCATTATCCCTGTCAGAACAGAAATAAATCCTGGTGTAATACATGTTAAAAGCCGGGTAGAGGTCATCATAGGGGGAGTTGAGGAATTTTATTGCCCGGGTTTCTTTAAAATCGGGGGTATCATAACTATATGTAAATCCGATATCGAAATCACCTTCAATATCACTTGCGTACATAAAGAGAAAATCGTAATCGTTATAAAACAGAGCTGTGTTCATCATAAAATAAGGGCCAAGCTCATTACTATCACTGTTAATAACGTCCAGGGCATATTGAATGACTTTAAACTGTTCCTGGTATCCTAACCAGGTACCGTAATCATTAAGGACACTCATGGTGCCGGTGTTTTCATCCCAGTCAGTGGTCATGGGTTTGTAGACGATATCAAAATTTTCGCCCTCGCTATCACGATTTGAAGAGAAGCAGAAAGGGATAAATACTCCTAGATCGGGTGCAGTTGCATTATAATCGTCATATTCAGTATTAAAGTTTTCCAGGTTAACAGCTGTCAGAGGCAGTGATCCCTCTATGTATTCATCACAGGAAGGAAGGCATGATTTAAGTAATAATGATGTTGCTACTAATAAAAGGAAGATCGATCTGTGCATAGATAATTAGTTTACCATGGTTACTACAAAATAAGGGCCAAAAAATACGGAAGAAAGATTACCAGGCCAATTATTACTGCCACTATAGCTGATATTAACACCACCGCTGCCAGTATATCTTTTATGGTTTTGATACGCTTATCCTCACGGGGGGATACAATATCACATAGTCGCTCGACAGCTGAATTAAATCCCTCCGCAACAAGCACAATTCCTATTGTTATGGTGATTATAAGCCATTCTGCAGCAGATATATTCAATAATATACCTGCGGCCACAACAAGGAGTGTTATTACCAGGTGTATCCTGAAGTTATGTTCCTTTTTTACAAGTTGCGCAAGGCCTTTGAAAGCATACCTGAAGCTATTAAGCCTTTCTCCCGCATTTAATGATTTTCGTTTCTTATCCATTAATAAATTATTGGCAGTAAGAATTCTAGTCCAGTTTAATAAGATCAAGTCTCCTGAATTCCACTTCTGATCCTTCTGACTGTATGGCTATATGACCCCTGGTTGCAGTACAGTCATAACCATGGTTTACCAGGTCGGTATTAACCCATACAAAAATTTCATCATCAATGCATTCAATGACCATGGTGTTCCATTCACCCGGGTCAAATTCAGAACCATCAGTCATATTCACTATACGTCTATTGGTTCCTTCCGAGATACCCCATTCTTCTTCAGGGCCCCGGAGTTCGACCATGTTATCAACTTTTATGTCTTCCTTTATGCACCAGAAATCGCCGGCATTCGTATGCTGCAGCTGAACTTCGATTGATTGCGGGAACATGTCATAAAGAGCACGGGGTGTGGATGCATGTACGAGAATGCCACAGTTACCTGGTTCTTCAACAAATCGGTACTCCGCCACAAGCCTGTAATCGGAAAAAACCGAGTCGGTAATAAGATGTCCAGCCGGCCTCCCAAGGCTTACCAGCATACCGTCCCGGATGAGGAAGGGGTTAATAGTGTCAGGATTGCTATCCATAGCAGGCACGTCAACATGCCATCCTTCAAGATTCTCCCCGTTTATGAGGCTGATCGTTTCTACACTGCTGCATGCTGCAACAACAAACATCATAAGGGCTAGGAATTGGATATACTTTTTCATAGTAAAAATGTTTTAGGTTAATCAGGAAAACAATTATTGGTGACCGAATATATTACTGCCAGTTGTTTAACTTCCATCCATATACCAATAATTTTAATTATTTGGTTAATTTAGTTATTCAAATATAAAACAAATAAAATGAGAATTATAGTATCTGCCTTACTGGCAATAATATTAACTGCCGGTATTGATGCCCAAACCAAAAGATTAAGGGATTATGGAATTACACCCGGCGTTCTTGCACCGGGAGAGTATAATACAATTACCGATGTTCATGGCGTTAAAGTAGGACATACCACCCTGGTGTCAGGAGAAAATATCAGGACCGGTGTAACTGCAATTGTCCCCCACAGCGGGAATATATATAATCTTAAGATTCCCGCAGCCATACATATCGGCAATGGTTATGGAAAGCTCACCGGGATAAGTCAGGTGAAAGAACTGGGTAATATTGAAACACCTGTGGTACTAACCAACACTATGAGTGTACCCGTTGGTTTTGATGCATTGATAACATACACCATAAATGAACCCGGAAATGAAAGGGTAGGGTCTGTAAATTGTGTTGTCGGTGAAACGAATGACGGTTACCTGAATGATATAAGAGGAAGGCATGTTAAAGAAGAACATGTTATTGCAGCCATCACGAATGCCAGTGGTGGCCGGGTTGAAGAAGGTAATGCAGGTGCTGGCACAGGCACGGTATGTTTTGGCTTTAAGGGTGGCATAGGAACTTCATCCAGGGTCTTGCCCGAATCACTGGGGGGATATACTGTTGGCGTACTGGTACAGACTAATTTCGGCGGTGTATTGGAAATTGACGGTGTTCCTGTGGGTGAGGAACTCAACAGGTTTTCTTTCAGCCGTAACGTTAACCGGGGGGCCGATGGTTCGTGTATGATAGTTGTTGCTACAGATGCACCTGTTGATGCCCGTAACCTGGAAAGAATAGCTAAAAGAGCCATTATGGGACTGGCCCGTACGGGTGGTATCGGTTCTAATGGCAGCGGTGATTACGTGATAGCATTTTCTGTTGCGGAAGAAAATCTTATTGACAGTTCAGTGAGAACCCCGGTAAAAAGAGGTAAATTCCTGGGGAACAATTCTGTCTCCCCGCTTTTTTTGGCTACCATTGAGGCAACTGAAGAGGCTATACTGAATTCACTCTTTGCAGCAGAGACAATGACCGGACGCGACAGACACAGGGTAGAAAAACTACCTTTGGATGAGGTAATGGAAATAATGAGAAAATACAATAAGGCCGGCAGGAATGAGTAAGATTATCGGAATAGTAGGTGGCATGGGCACATATGCTGGTATTGACCTGCTGAAAAAGATAGCTGACAACACAGGGGCAGCGAGAGACCAGGATCACCTGCCGGTGGCTATGCTCTCGTTGCCAGCGAAGATATTTGACCGCAGTGAATTTCTTTTTGGTGAAGTGGATGAGAATCCCGGATATGAGATAGCAGGGGTAATAAAGGAATTATACAGGACAGGGGCCTGTGTTTTTGGGATTCCATGTAATACCGCACATGTACCCGAAATTCTTCAACCTGTTCTTGAGGTCATCCCGGAAGGATGCGAACTGGTCAATATGCTGGAAGAAGTAGCTGCCTATATATCAGGGAACTACCCGGCAGTAAAAAATGTTGGTGTTATGGGGACAAACGGGGTATTTAAGACCAGGGTATATGATGATTACCTGTCTGTAGCAGGTCTTAATACCATTTATCCCGATGAAGATGCTCAGTACCGTATTGTTCACCCGGCAATCTATGATATGGATTACGGTATAAAAGCTTTTTCGGAGCCGGTGAATGAGAGGGCAAAGATTGACCTGATCACGGTTGCAGGTATGCTCATCAAAGAAGGAGCAGAGGCTATAGTGCTGGGATGCACGGAGATACCACTGGCTATTACTCAGAAAGCAATTGACACTATACCGCTTATTGATGCCAATGATGTGCTGGCTAAGGCGATAGTGAGAGAGGCTAAGGCTAAGGGAAAGAGATGAGCTATGAGTTATGAGCGATGAGTTATGAATTGGTAGGTGGGCTCCCTGCATTTAGTAACGCCAGCTTGTAAGGTCGGCACCCGGGGGTGCTGTTGCCTCAATGCGTTTCAGTATTTTTGGCACGTACATCTCGTTATACCTGAGCCTTGACAGGTGGTTTGGCCTCGTTTGGTCGCCGTTCCAGCAGTGTTCGGCCCTGTCGCCGTAATCAACCTCTCCGTTATAGTAGGGATCAGTGGTGCTCTCGAGAAAGTCTTCCATAAGATATACTGCATTATTCAGATAGTAATTATCCATATCACCGCAATAGATATGTATCTTACCCTCCAGCTTTGGTCCCAGTGTTTCCCAGTCGCGCTCGAGGATATACCTGAGATCATAGTTTTCTTTCCAGTAACCGGCAACTTCAGGATTTATCTCACCCGTCATCTTATCAAAGATCCTGTCGGGGTAACCGTCCGGCCCCATTGGTGAAAACACTGCTTCCCATATATCCCACTGTCCTCCTGATCGTGTCTTGTTGCCCAGAACTAACTCGTGGTGGTTCTCACCTATTACCGATGTGCTTATCTGTCCCAACCAGTTACGCCTGCCCGGCCTGATCAGTTTAGTGAAAGGGCCCAGGTAATAGTATGCATTTTTATCTTCATAGATGTTAATCAGTTCATATGCCCTGAAATCTATTGGATCAGGACATGCTGCAAAGCAACCGTTATATTCATCAGGGTAAAATACCTGTACGGCAAGTGCTTCCCAGCCGCCTGTAGAGCCGCCATATAGGAAACGTGCCCAGCCTTCACCTATGCTCCTGAATTTTTCTTCAATATAAGGGATCAGTTCATAAGTGATAGCATCGCCATAAGGACCGATGCTTGCCGAGTTAACAGCGTATGAATCATCATAATAGGGGTTTGAGTGTTGTATTTCCACGATAAGCATGCGCGGGAA
>JAYEGY010000061.1:0-16028 GCA_034659275.1 Bacteroidota bacterium
ATCAGTAATTCTTTTCAGACAGGGATGTACCTTATACTCATTTTTTCTTTTGTTGTTTCCTCTATGGCTGATTTGAGCAGGTTTTTTACCATTGAATATGTAAATATTATTTTATTTGTCGCTTTTGTAGTCCTGGGATCGCTGGTTTTACATCTCATCCTGTCGGCTATTTTCAGGGTTAATGTTGACGATTTCCTCATAACGACCACGGCCCTTGTTTATTCACCTCCTTTTGTACCGGTGGTGGCAGGAGCGTTGAAAAACAAAGAGATAATAATAACAGGCTTAACCGTAGGGGTTATAGGCTATGCTATCGGTAACTATATTGGGATTACCCTTGGGGGCCTCTTGCCCTGACCTAGAAAAGATAATTAAGGCCAATATAAAAACCAATGTTACCGTCCTTTTCATTTAATGCTTTACCGAGGTCGGCAGAAACAATGAAATTTTCATTCATTACCACTCGTAAGCCCGCACCTACACTGGCATGCAATTTTTCGCTACCAGGATTAAAATAGTTTGCAAACTGATCCTCACCCATGGTTTCTGCATCAGGAAACTCAAATTCAATTTTTTTCGTGACCATACCGAAATCGCTGAATCCCACAAAGCCAATATAGAAGTTCTGGTTAATAAGGTAAAACCTGAATGTTTTCCACCTGAATTCGGCATTGGCATAAAAGAGACCATCACCAACGATCCGGTTTCTGAGCACGCCCCTGACATTCTTGCTTCCCCCGAGTCCTTCTGAAGTAGTTCCGGCCAGTACTGAAGTAATTATCTGGTTCTGGTGGTACCATGGAACGTCACCGCCTATGGTGGTCTGGTAACCCAGCCTGTATGCAAAGGACAGGTCTTTTGGGATAATTGTGAAATACTGCCTGTATATGGCAAAGAATTTTGCAAAGCCCGCGTCGCTCAGGAAGGAAGGTGATGCTTCAACTCCTGTTTCAAACCAGATACCCTTCATTGCATTGGCTTCAAAATCACGGCTATCATAAGTGATGCCTGCTTTAAGG
The DNA here is from genome assembly GCA_034659275.1 of Bacteroidota bacterium. Classification (GTDB taxonomy): domain Bacteria; phylum Bacteroidota; class Bacteroidia; order Bacteroidales; family VadinHA17; genus UBA9300. The sequence goes on from JAYEGY010000061.1 coordinate 1,020, forward strand.
GTTGTGATAAATCCACCCTCTGCCTCATCCGCTGGTATAATGCCCCAGTCTATATATTTTTCATATAAGCCTTCAACATCAGGAAGGAGGTTTTCGTCCTTACCTTTATTGAGCTTTTCAATATTAACCTGTCCAAATTTGAAATTCTTAAGTTCAAAACCGGCATTCCACTGAAAATTCTCCCCCGCTATTTTCCCCTTAATGTCATTCTTAAACCTGAACAGCTTCCTGTCTATATTATAAAACATCCTTGTTTTGTATATGCTTGGATCGAGTTCATCGTCAGTCCAATCTGCATTATAAACGGCTTCGTATCCATTAAACCCGTAGAAATCATATGCCTGGTCAGTTAAATATGCAAGGTCGGATGTGATGTTAATCCCGGGAATCAGTGTTTTGGTCTCATACATCAACCTGTAAGTACTGCTTCCTTTGGTAAACCTGGAGACTTCGAAATAAAATTTCTGATCATACGAGGGGTATTTTGTACCGTCTCCATAATCAAAAAGGTTTATAACTACACCGTATTGGAATCCCAGGTCGGTGCTGTAAGTTATCGCCGGTAGAGCTCCGAAATTCCAACCTGTCTTTGTTTGTTCTTCCTGTGAAAAGACAGATATACAGATTGTCAAGATCATTGTAAATGTAATGGTTTTCTTCATCTGAGTGAGCTTCATTAATTTATGATTGCCTAAAATAAGAAAAATTATTTATTACCTTAGTTGGTCCTTAAAACATTATTTAATGGATGTCATATTAAAAAATATAAAGGGACTTGTACAGGTTGAGGATGAGCCTGTTAAATATAAAGCAGGCCCGGCAATGTCTGATCTTGATGTCATAAACGATGCCTGGCTTCATCTTCAAGATGGAATTATTTTTTCATTTGGTGAAATGAATGCTTATCCTGGTGATATTAAGGGAGCTGAGATTATTGATGCAAGAGGTAGATTCGTGCTCCCTTCATATTGTGATTCACACACTCATATAGTGTATGCCGGCAGCAGGGAAATAGAATATAAAGATAAGATAAGGGGTCTTTCATATGAGGAAATTGCTAAAAGGGGAGGGGGCATACTTAATTCATCAAAACTCTTGCAGCAGACACCGGAAGAAGATCTGTACGAACAGTCAATGGTAAGGATCAATGAAATTATTTCACTAGGTACCGGGGCTATTGAGATTAAGAGTGGTTATGGACTGACAACTGAATCGGAGCTTAAAATGCTGAGAGTGATACAGCGAATTAAGGAGAATACTCCACTTACGGTAAAAGCCACTTTTCTCGGGGCACATTCAGTTCCTGCAGAATACAGGACAGATCAGACAAAATATGTCGACCTGGTAATAAACGAAATGATACCTGCTGTAGCAGCCAAAAACCTGGCAGACTATATTGATGTATTCTGTGATGAGGGGTTTTTTACTGTCGAAGAGACTGAACGGATACTGGAAGCAGGTATTAAATACGGGATGCGTCCAAAGATACATGCCAATGAACTGGCATATTCAGGAGGCATACAGGCAGGGACAAAATACAAGGCTTTATCTGTCGATCATCTTGAATTTACCGGCAAAGAAGAGATTGAGACACTAAAAAACAGTGAAACCATGCCAACCCTTTTACCGGGTGCTTCTTTTTTTCTTGGTATGGATGATCCACCCGCAAGGGAAATGATAGAAAGCGGCTTACCTCTTGCACTGGCAACAGATTATAACCCCGGGTCATCACCTTCGGGTGATATGAAATTCATTATGTCGCTCGCCTGTATAAAACTCAGGCTTTTGCCGGAAGAGGCATTGAATGCAGTAACACTGAACGGCGCATATGCCATGGGGATTTCAGATACTCATGGATCGATATGCAGGGGTAAGGTGGCCAATGTTTATTTAACGAAAAAAATACCATCTTATGAGTTTCTTACATACGCATATGGAAGCAACCTGGTGGATACTGTTATACTTAATGGTAATGTAATAGAATTGGAATGATGGAATAATGGAATACAATTCAACAATTCAACAATAGATTATGGCAGAACAGATAATAGAATGTGTACCCAATTTCAGTGAAGGCAAAGATACGGCCGTGATTAAGAAAATAACTGATGCTATTGAATCCGTTGAGGGCATAAGTTTGCTTGATGTTGACCCGGGTAAGGATACAAACAGGACGGTAGTAACTTTTGTTGGCTCCCCTGAAGAGGTGGCGGAGGCTGCTTTTAAGGCTGTCAAAACAGCATCTGAAGTAATAGACATGTCAAAGCACAAAGGGGCTCATCCCAGGATGGGGGCAACGGACGTGTGTCCACTTGTACCCGTTACCGGTATATCAATGGATGAAACGGTAAAGTACGCCAGAAAATTGGCGGAGAAAATAGGATCGGAATTATCCATCCCGGTTTATTGTTATGAAAATGCAGCATATAGTGACCAGAGAAGGAACCTGGCCAGTTGTCGTGCAGGGGAATACGAAGGTTTGAAAAAGAAGCTCTCAGATCCTGCATGGAAACCTGACCATGGCCCAGCCGTTTTCAATCCACGGACAGGGGCTACGGCAGTGGGAGCACGTGACTTCCTGGTTGCTTACAATATTAATTTGAATACTACATCCACAAGGAGAGCAAATGCTGTTGCTTTTGATGTAAGAGAAAAGGGACGTGTAAAAAGAGAAGGGCATCCTTTAACCGGCAAGATAGTCAGGGATAAGGAAGGGAAGCCGGTTATGATACCGGGTAGCCTTAAAAAAGTGAAGGCCATAGGATGGTATATTGAAGAATACGGCGTTGCCCAAATATCTATGAACCTTACTAATATATCCATCACACCTGTGCATATTGCTTTTGATGAAGTATGCAAGAGTGCACAATCAAGGGGACTGCGTGTTACCGGGTCCGAGCTTGTCGGACTTATACCTCTGAAAGCCATGCTGGATGCGGGAAGGTATTTTCTCCGTAAACAGAAAAGATCTACAGGGGTACCTGACAGTGAGCTTATTAAAATAGCTGTTAAGTCAATGGGACTGGATGAACTGGTAAAATTTAAGCCAGAGGAAAAAATTATTGAGTATCGCATCAGGGATGCAAAGAGTAAAAAACTTGTTTCTCTCAGCCTTGAATCATTCATGAACGAAACAGCTTCCGAATCAGTTGCACCGGGTGGAGGCTCAGTATCTGCTTATCTCGGGTCCCTTGGCACGGCATTGGGATCAATGGTGGCTAATATATCATCATATAAAAGAGGCTGGGATGAAAGATGGGAAGAATTTTCAGAATGGGCCGAAAAGGGCAAAGTGATACAGAATGAGTTATTGAGGCTTGTTGATGAAGACACCAATGCGTTTAATATGATTATGAAGGCTTTTGGAATGCCAAAGACCAGTGATGAGGATAAGAAAGAGAGAAAAGCAGCAATAGAAGAAGCAACAAAGAATGCTATCCTGGTACCTTTTAAGGTAATGGAGATAGCCTATGAAGCCTATGAACTGCTAGAAGAGATGGTAAAAGAAGGGAATCCGAATTCTGTTACAGATGCAGGTGTTGGAGCACTGGCAGTCCGTTCATGCATTAAAGGTGCATATCTTAATGTATGTGTAAATGCCCAGGGTCTGGAGGATAAGAAATTTGGTGAAGAAATAAAAGCAACAGCTGCTGAGCTTGATGCACAGTCGGAGCAAAAAGAAAAGGAGATTATTGATTTAGTTCAAAGCAAATTATAGTCTTTTCCTCCTGTGATAATTAGATTTGTCAACACGATTTCTTAATTTCCTGTTTATAAACCTCATAACAAGGTATATAACGACTAATATAGCAATAACTATTATTATAGGAAGTAGTTCATCTTTCATAATTAATATTTACCCTTTTTATCGTCCGTAACCTGTGCGTATATCTATTGGTCTCCTCTGCATATATTCCCTGGTGGTCAATCCTATCGATTCTGACCTTGCCCGAGCAGTGTATGACGTATCCTCTATTCAGCAGGAGTCCGACATGTGTAATATTCCCCCTGTCATCGTCAAAGAAAAGAAGATCACCGGCTTTCCCTTCTTCAATGAAACTGATCGTTTCACCTACCTCTGCCTGCATAAAGCTATCACGCGGCAGACTGTAACCATGAAGTTTATATACCAATTGAGTAAGTCCTGAACAATCCATTCCACCACTTATCCTCCCACCCCAGAGGTAGGGACAGTTGAGAAATCTTAAGGCTGTTTCGCTGACAGGTTCATTAACCGGGCATAGAGTTACCTTGCTTCTTGCAGTAAATTTAGCCTTCCCGATTGTAAACGAAATTTTCTCTTTATTGATATTATATATTTCCGATCCTGCTTCAAGAACAAGAACATGTCCGTTGTCATCTGTAAATTCAGTTCTTGCAGCAAGTATATCAGTTGGAAAGTCATGTTCTTCCGTGGCAAAGTACAGGTGATGATCACCATCAAGCCATCCGGCATAGCCGTCAAATTCATTACTGACTTTTATCCATTTTGCTGACCTGTCCAGGATAGTATACTTCTCACCGAAAAGGATCTGGCTTCCCTGCTCACTTTTATGTGAAGGACCTATCCTTAGAGGAGCAAATACGTTTGCACATATCAGTTTTTTCATTTTCCAAAACCTTTCTGATGTAAAAGTAAAAAAAAATACATTGATTGGAATAATGTAAATTGCCTCGCTGCGCGAGGCGTAATTAGATCGGTTGAACCTTAGCCTTAGCCTTTATATTACCCCCTATGCTATCGTTTTTCTTGAAAATTACTTTATTTTTGCAATAATTATTGAAAATCAGATAATTGTTTAATATAAGAAAATGTCATTAACAGATTGGTGGTCTAAATCAAAAAAGAAAGTATACCTGGGAATTTTATTCGGGCTGTCTATAGCGCTGGTTACTTATTTATTGCCCAGAGAGGGTAAATTCAGGTATGAATACCAGAAGGGCAGGCCATGGATGCACGACGTATTAATTGCACCGATGGATTTTCCTGTATATAAGGTTGAAGCAGAAATAAGCAGTGAAAGAGACAGTATGCTGGCATCCTTCAGTCCCTTTTTTAATTTTGATACGTCACTGGTAAACTATGAATTAAACAATTTCAATGCTTATTTCAATGAATTAAGGCTTAGCAATGCCGGCACAGGAAATGAGCTTTCAGCATCAGATTATGAGATGATACGTTCCAAACTTGCATCGATACTCGAAGAAGCATATGAAACCGGTATATATGAGCGTAATGAGTTTACAGAAAATTTGCGAAGTCAGAATAAAAGCATAATGCTGGTCAGGGGCAATGTCGCGGAAGAAGTTCTTATAAAAGATCTTTTCACTCATAAAGAGGCATATGAATTTGTACGTGATAAGCGCCTGGAAATACAGAAAGAAATATCTGAGGACAAGAATCTAAGTGCATTTGAATTCCTGAGTGCAATAAGCCTGGGTGATTTCCTTAAACCCAATGTAAGTTATAATGAAGTGAGGTCAAATGCAGAAAGAGAGAGTATACTCAAGGATATAAGTCTTACCCGTGGAATGATACAGCAGGGAGAGCTTATAATTTCAAGGGGTGAACTGGTTAATGATTGGCGATACAGGGTTTTAGAGTCTTTTCGGCAGGCATATGGAGAAAGAATTGGCATTTATAATTCATGGTTGTTTATTCTTGGCCAGGTATTGATTGTCAGTGCCTGCTTCCTTATTCTTTTTCTTTTTCTTTATCATTTCAGGATGGAGGTACTTGAGTCTTTCCCAAAAACTCTGTTTATTCTTTTACTGCTGATTGTATTTGTTGGCCTCACACGAATAGTGATCATGTTACCTGAGATAAGTGTTTACTTGATTCCATTTGCCATCATACCGATTATTATCAGGACATTTTATGATCCGAGGCTGGCCCTTTTTATTCTCCTGGTAACAATGATGATCACAGGTTTTATAGTACCAAACTCCTTTGAATTTATTTTTCTGAATTTTCTGGGTGGTGTCGTTGTTATTTTTACACTCACCAATACTTACAGGAGAAGCAAGCTATTCTTAGCAGCAACAATGGTATTCCTCACATTATCACTTGTATATTTTGCAATTGGTATTATACAGGAAGGTGATGTGAAAGAAATTGACTGGCTGAACTATGCCTGGTTTGCCGGAAATTCAGTTCTTATACTGTTGAGTTATCCCCTCATATATATTTTTGAGAAAACCTTTGGTTTTCTTTCTGATGCTACCCTTTTCGAGTTATCCGATACAAACCAGCCTTTATTGCGTAAGCTGGCGGAAGAAGCCCCCGGGTCATTTCAGCATTCAATGCAGGTGGCGAACCTGGCAGAGGAAGGAGCCAGGGCAGTGGGAGCTAATCCCTTGCTCATCAGGGCAGGAGCACTTTATCATGATATAGGCAAGGTAACAGGCTCAGAATTTTTTACTGAGAATCAATCCGAGCAGTTTAATCCTCATGATACCCTTGAGCCGGAGACAAGTGCTGAAATAATTATTGGACACATAAAGAAAGGTCTTGAACTGGCCAGAAAACATGGCCTTCCACAACAGATAATTGATTTCATCAGAACCCATCAGGGAACTACAAAAGCTTACTATTTCTACAGGGAATATAAGGATAAGTATCCTGACAGGGATATTGACCTGAGTGAGTTTACTTACCCCGGACCCAAACCATTTACAAAGGAACAGGCTATACTGATGATGGCCGATGCAGTTGAGGCATCGTCCCGGAGTCTGAAAGAATACAGTGAAGATACAATCAGGACCCTTGTGGATAATATAATAGATAAACAACTGGAAGAAGGTCAGTTTACACTTGCCCCCATCACATTCAAGGATGTATCACATATAAAAGATACTTTTGTGAGCAGGCTGACCACCATTTACCACGCCAGGATTGCCTATCCGGGGGAAAAGAAGTAATTATCTCATATCTATTATATCAACATCCGGATAATCTGAAGGGTCGAAGGTAAAATAGCTGTCAGGATAGGATTTATCGAGATTGTATTCAATTATATCAATGTAAAGATCAATACCATCTTTCCTCCGGTATTCTGCCGAAGTGAGCCTGTTTTGTTCATCTATAACCAGTCTTATTATGCTGAAATCAGTATTTGAAGGATCTTTGGGATAAAGGTCAATGACATTTCTCTCCGGTGATTCTTCCAGTAGCCTGTATTTAAAATCCTCTTTATACATGTCAAAAAGGCTCGAGGGTGACGTCAGGAAAGTGTTATCTTCCGGGTCAGGCAGTGTTACCGTTACTTCCCTTACTTCGGGTGCAAGGGTCCATGTTGAGCTTCCGTCATACCAGATAATATTGTCAGGTAATTTGAGCCTATACATATTATCTTTTATAATAACCTGTCCGTCAGACTCCTGTGTTGTTTCTTCAATTTTATCATGGACCGTAAGTGAGAATTTCATATGTATAGCAGGGGCTGAAAGTGCAGCATCTGAGAATCTATTCAGTATTGTTTTGGCTGCTGGATCTTTTTGTGCATTCAGTATACACGAAAGTGTAAGGAGTACCGATATGATAATAATTCTCATCATGCTTTTTATTCTAGTCCGCGCAAAATCTGTTCCAAACTGGCCATATCGGTGATAAGCACTTCCCGGGCTTTACTTCCTTCATAGGGTCCCAGAATACCTGCTGCCTCTAGCTGGTCAACTATCCGCCCGGCCCGGTTATAACCGAGCGACATTTTTCTTTGTATAAGGGATGTTGATCCCTGCTGTGTTTGTACAACCAGCCGGGCGGCTTCATCAAACAAGCTGTCTCTTTTTCTGAGATCGACTTCCTGGAAATTATCGTCACTATCACTTTCATATTCCGGCAGTATGTATGCTTCTGTATATCCCTGCTGGGATGCTATGAATTCAGTTATCCTGTTAAGTTCGGGGGTGTCAATAAATGCACACTGGGCTCGCATCAGTTCAGTGCCGTTATATATAAGCATATCGCCCCTGCCGACAAGCTTTTCAGCCCCTGTACTGTCGAGTATGGTACGTGAGTCGATGGATGACGACACTCTGAATGCCAGCCTTGCAGGAAAATTGGTTTTAATTGTTCCGGTGATAATATTTGTTGATGGCCTTTGTGTTGCGAGAATAAGATGGATACCTACCGCACGGGCCAGTTGTGATAATCTCTGGATAGGTACTTCAATTTCTTTGCCTGCAGTCATTATGAGGTCAGCGAATTCATCGATAACAAGAATCAAGTAGGGCATGTATTTATGGCCGTGCTCGGGACTTAGCCTTCTTTTAGTAAACACCTCATTATATTCCTTGATCGATTTGACATTTGCTTTTCGCAGGAGTCTGTATCGGATATCCATTTCGATGCAAAGGGAATTAAGCGTATAAACAACTTTTTGTGTTTCCGTAATTATTGGATCATCAACATCGGGCAGTTTGGCCAGGTAATATTTTTCAATTCTGTTATAGAGGGCCAGTTCAACCATTTTCGGGTCAACCATAATAAATTTGATCTCCGCGGGATGCTTCCGGTATAAAAGGCTTGTAATAATGACGTTGAGGCCTACCGATTTACCCTGTCCTGTAGCGCCGGCAACAAGCAGGTGGGGCATTTTCTGGAGGTCAAACATCAGGAGTTCATTGGTAATGGTACGTCCCAGTGCTATGGCAAGCTCATATTTACTGTCCTGAAACATTTTTGTGGTAATGAGCGATTTCATTGATACTATTTCAGGATTCTTATTGGGTACTTCAATACCAACGGTACCTCTGCCGGGGATTGGAGCTATGATACGTATACCAAAAGCAGAGAGGCTGAGGGCAATATCATTCTCGAGCGACTTGATCTTGGCTGTCCTTACTCCCCGTTCAGGCACTACTTCATATAATGTTACAGTCGGGCCTACCGTGGCTGATATATGTCTTACCTCTATATTGTAATCAAGCAATGTTTTTACTATGGTTTCCTTTTTCTCGATTATTTCAGAATCATCAAAGCCCATTTCTGATTTATGGTCGTCAAGCAGGCTTATCGGAGGCATTTTAAAGCCTGATAGGTCAAGACGGGGGTCATAACTTTCTTTCAGTCTTTCCATTTCTTCCTTTGATAGCTGATCATCTGTCCGGGCCTTTGTTATTGATATTGTAACACCATTATTTTCATCTCCCGGTAATACTTCCTTTATTATGGGTCCACCTGGAGTATTAACTCCGGCAGAGGGTGCAGGTTCAAGATCTTGTCTTACGGAGCTGCTTTCCGGTGTTTTTTCTTCCTCATCAATAATTATTTCATCGTCTCCCGGTCTGTGTATCTTAAAGTCCGAACCGCGCTGAGTGTCATCGACCTGTTCATAGGTTTCTTTTTTGGACCATGGTATAAATGATCTTATATTTTTCAGTGAGGGCCTAATATTGAAAACCAGGACCAGGTAGGAAATAAGAACTACAACCAGGAGGATACCTGTACCGAGCTTACCCATGAAAGCATTAAGCCAGCGGCTTACAAAGTAACCATGGGCACCTCCGGGACCGCTGCCAAACATGCCGTTGGCATGCCCGAAAAGATAAGCAAGGATAATCGATAATATAATTGTTCCCAGCACCAGGTCCCTGGTAATTCTGAAAGCTTTTATTCTTTTTATATTAAGCATCCTGAGACCTATGGCTGCAAGTATAACAGGAATAAAGAAAGCAGCCAGGCCAAAGCCCTTGTTGATGAAGATGTCAGCAAACCAGGCCCCGCTTTTACCCGACCAGTTTTTAACCTGTATCTCTGCGCCTGATATCACACTTGCAGGGTCAAAGCTCTGGTCAGCTTTCCACCAGAATAAATATGCAATGAAAGCAAAAAAAAGGTATACAGAAAAACCTGTTATCAGGAGGCCGGTAACGAATTTTATCCTTTCATCACTGAAAACAGAATACCCGGTTTTCTTTTTGGGATTATCTTTCTTTCTGGATTTACTGACTTTCTTATTTCTCTTTTTCATCAGTGAGTATCAGTATAAACAGGAAAATTATTTTTATTAATTACTAACTTAAACCACCCGGTTTTAGTGTGATAAAGGTAGTAATTTTATGTTGACGAAGAAATAGTACGAATGGTATCAGAGGCTCATCATGCTTGCTATAAGATCATCCATAGACTTGCGGTCAATCCTCCTGAAATTCTGCACTTTTTCAAAAGCTTTATCAGGCACCGGGCGAAAGTAAATGCCTTCAGCTTCAAATTCAATTATAATATCGCCCATGATAAAAAAGAAATTGATGAGGACACCGTCAATATCTTTAAAAGGGTTGTAACTATTTGGGTCTTTAATATAAATCTCTTCGGTATACCATAGGTCATATGTAAAGTCTTTTTCGGGGATGGTGACAACTGTTTTCTTGCATTTAAGATCAAGGATGGTGACTACCTCGTTGGTATTTTTAAGATCCATATTACTCATTGGATTAATACCTGGTGGTATTTCATTAGCCGGGCCCTGGTAATAATATTTCATGCCCAGTACCCTGATAAATGTCTGTATCTGGTTATTGTCCGGCTTGGTAATAATAAATACTCCGTTATTCCCTATGGGGGAAGTTATTTCCAACAATGTTTTATCATTCTTAAACCTGACAACCATGCTGTTTGGCATTAGTTCATCAGGCAACACAGCATTCCTGTCATGAAAGGTGATTTTGTAATGTATTTCACCTTCATCAATGGATTTTAAAGAGGATTTTTTGCAGCTAAACAGCCCAAGCAGGATAATACACACTAAGGAAGCAATAACTTTATATCTCACCCGGTATATGTTTTGTTTTTCAAATTGCATGTAAATGTAATAATTTTTTTAATGTTACCGCCAAATGATTTTATTATGAATCAGGATAATATATTTATTTGTTTTGCTTCACTCTTTTTATCTGCCTATGCATGATTTTTAAGCTAAATATTATAGATTTGTGTTTTCCTCATGGAGAGGAAATATTATTGTGATTAAAGGGTCTATAATTTATCAGTAATGAAAACACTGGCAGTTATTGCACTGGGTGGAAATGCCCTGCTACGGGGTGATCAGATTGGTACCATTGAGGAACAAGAACAGAATACTACAGATACTCTTGAAAACCTTGTACATCTTATCAGGGAAGATTACGATCTTGTGATAACACATGGCAACGGGCCACAGGTTGGCAATGTACTAATGAGAAACGATGCCGGAGAACAATTGTATCAAATAGCTCAGATGCCCCTGGATGTTTGTGTTGCCGACACCCAGGGAGGGATAGGCTATATGATAGAAAGAATGCTGCGCAATATCCTGAATAAATATGGTATAGAAAAGAATGTTGCCTGTCTTGTAACACAGGTTGTGGTTGATAAAGACGATCCTGCTTTTTCCGATCCACAGAAGAGGGTTGGTAAGATATATGATAAAGCAGCTGCTGATGAGTTATATAGAACAAAAGGCTGGATTTTTAAAGAAGAAGTTAAAACTAATGGTGGTTTCCGCAGGGTCGTTCCTTCCCCGAAGCCCATGAGGGTAATGAACGAACAGATAATTGAATATCTTGCCAGACAGGGCAATATAGTAATTGCATCAGGAGGTGGCGGGGTGCCTGTATATATTGATGAAAATAATGATGTAAGGCCTGCCGAGGCTGTAATTGACAAGGATATGGCTTCATCCCTGCTGGCCTCGGATATAGGTGCAGATGAGTTTTATATCCTGACTGATGTTCCCTACGTTTATTTGAACTATAAAAAGCCGGGTGAGAGAGCCCTGGAACATATTGACTATAAGGATACTCTCAAATATCTCAATGACGGACAATTTACCAAAGGCAGCATGGCTCCCAAGATCGAAGCATCATTGAATTTTATCAGGGCCGGAGGCACAAAAAGTGTTATAACGGAAGCCTTTAAGCTCGAAGACAAAAAATACGGTACAAAGATAACTATGAATTATTAATTATGAATTATTAATAAAAAATTCAACAGTTCAGCTATTCAACTATTCAACAATAAAAAATATGGCTTACAACTTACGAAACAGGAATTTTTTAAAGCTACTGGATTTTGAACCCGGTGAGATCAGGTTTTTACTTAACCTGGCAATTGAACTTAAGAAGGCAAAATATGCTGGTCTTGAGCAACAAAGGTTAAAAGGTAAAAATATTGCCCTTATTTTTGAAAAGTCATCTACAAGAACAAGATGTGCTTTTGAAGTGGCTGCCCTTGATCAGGGGGCACACGTTTCCTATATCGGTCCCACCGGTTCGCAAATTGGGCATAAAGAGTCGATGAAAGATACTGCAAGGGTCCTTGGCCGTATGTATGACGGTATTGAATACAGGGGATTTGGACAGGAGATAGTTGAGGAACTGGGTAAGTACTCAGGCGTACCCGTCTGGAATGGTCTTACAAATGAGTTTCATCCAACGCAGATACTGGCTGACTTTATGACTATGATGGAATATTCTAATAAACCACTGAATGAAATAAGTTTCTGTTACCTAGGTGATGCCAGGAATAATATGGGTAATTCACTCCTGGTTGGAGCAGCTAAGATGGGTATGGATTTCAGAGCTGCAGCCCCAAAGGAAGTGCAACCATCCAATGAGCTGGTGGCTGCCTGTATGGAGATAGCATCACAAACAGGGGCAAGGATAAATATCACAGACAATGTTGACGATGCAGTGAAAGGAGTCGACTTTTTATATACTGATGTATGGGTGTCAATGGGTGAGCCTGAAGAAGTGTGGGAGCACAGGATAAATCTTCTTAAGCCGTACCAGGTTAATAAAAAACTTATTGAAAGAACGGCTAACCCGGGCGTGAAATTCCTGCATTGCCTGCCTGCTTTTCATAACAGGGAGACAAAGATAGGTGAGCAAATATATCAGAAATACGGGCTCAACGGCATGGAAGTCACTGATGATGTCTTTGAATCAGAGCATTCAATAGTCTTTGATGAAGCCGAAAACAGGATGCACACAATTAAATCGGTAATGTTGGCGACACTTGGATGATTGATAAGTATTATTTATTATTTATGAATTATGATTTATTGATTTTGTCAGTCTGAAAATTTGCAGAATCCGGTTCATAATTGCTCGCCCCCACTTGTCCGCCATAGCCTTCGGCGAAGGCGGACCAGCCACAATCACCTGCCGTCCCGAAAAAGCCCAGGCTTTTTCGAGCCTGCCTGCCGGAAGGCAGGGATCCTCGAATCAAAGATTCGGGACTCGGTTCATAATTCATAATTCATAATTCATAATTCATAATTCAGAATAGCCCTCTGACGAAATAAAAGGTAATAACAAGTGAGGTTGCCAGCTTCAGGCCTATGCCGGCCATAAAACCAATGAGGCTGCCGAAACCGGCGCGTATGGCATAGTTAAAATCATCCTTATAAATTAACTCACCTATTACCGCACCGATGAATGGTCCTATTATGATACCGGGTGGACCAAAAAAAAGGCCAATAAGTAATCCGATTGTTGCTCCCCTTATTCCATATTTTGTTCCACCGAACTTTTTCGTGCCCCATATGGGGACAACATAATCAAATACTGCAACAATTATTGCAATTAGCCCCAGTATAATCAGTAGATTAATTCTGAAATAGGCAAATTCAGTAAAATGAAGAATAAGTAAACCCAGGAAACTCAGAGGTGGACCGGGTAAAACAGGCACCACGCAGCCTATAATGCCAATGATAATAAAAGCAATAGCAAGGGCAAAGAAAAGATAATCAACCATGCTTTTTTAAAAAATGACTGCTGGAAAGCAGACAGGAAAAGTTAGTTAACGTATTTACTTTTCACCGAGATCCTCAAATTCAACATTTATGAACTCGTCTGTTTTGGACTTATCTTCCTTTTCTCCGCTTTCAGCTTCTTTTTCAGCATTGTCCACAGACTCTTTGCTCTCGCTTGTATCTGCTTCAGATTTTTCCTTGTAATCCGAATTTCTTATAAAAGAGAATACATCTTCGAGCCCGTCACTGAACTTATCAAAATCTTCCGGATAAAGGAAAAGTTTGTGTTTTTCATAAAAGAATTTCCCATCCTTGTTAAACCTTTTTTTGCTCTCGGTAATAGTAAGGTAAAGGTCTTTCTTGCGTGTAGATTTTACATCGAGGAAATACGTTCTGTTTCCTGCTCTGATAATTTTTGTGTAAACCTCTTCACGGCCACTTTTTTCATTCTCTTTGTTATTGCTTAACTCACTCGCTTTGGCTTCGTTCTCTTCCTTCATAGAGCTAAATTTAATTTGGAAATCATATTATGCCGTCAAATGTAAGAATAATTTTCATATATCAAAATAATGAACTCATGGCCTGATTTGTCAGTCACAATTTTGTGTGAAATATAAAAAGAGTATTTTTGCACTCAAATAATTGGAGTTCTTTTCGGATGATAAGCAGGAGATTACTACGTATTAAAGCCTTACTTGTTTTATATGCCTTTAACAGAAAGAAAGGAGATAGCGTGGAAATGGCAGAAAAAGAGCTTTTAATTAGCATGAAAAAAAGCTATGATCTATATCACCTCCTATTGCTTCTGCTTATTGAAATTATTGATGTTGCGGAGGAAAAGATTGAAATAGCAAAGCAAAAGAAGATCCCGACACATGAGGATCTCAATCCAAATACCAAATTAATTGATAACAGGCTTATCAGGCACTTGTCTGAAAATAAACAGCTGAAAAAATATGCTGAAAAAGAAAAACTGTCCTGGAGTGATTACAGTGAAATACCAAGAAAATATTATGACATACTCAAAGATTCAGATATTTATAAGGAATATATGAACAGCGGGAAGAGCAGCTATGCTGAAGATAAAAAATTTATTGCCAAGCTGTTAGACCTTATACTTATGCAATCTGAAGAACTAGAGTCAGTGCTTGAAGAAAAAAGTGTATACTGGAACGATGATCTGGATTTTGTATCTGTGATGGTTGATAAAACACTGAGACATTTCAAGGAATACACAACTGCTGAGCACAGTCTGATGTCCTTATACAGGTCA
>JAYEGY010000062.1:0-15494 GCA_034659275.1 Bacteroidota bacterium
AATGTTGGTTTAAAAAAAAAAGCATAATTTTATTATGTCTTTATACAATTAGAAGGGAATAATAATCAAACACCAAATAAAATAAAAATATCCTGGAATTTTTATTCAGTTTTGATTATGGCATTATAGTAATAATATCGGGTAACAAAACACATTGTTTGTGTCAACATAAATTAATCTAAACATTAACTGCCTATGATTAAATAACCCGTTTTATTCGATTTTTCCATGGTTTAATATAAATAATATTATATCAGGACGGAGTTTAGTTATTGTTTATCTCTGTAAATCAAAGCAATAAAAAAGCCCCACCCCGGTTAGCACTACTAATAGTATTCGAGGTGAGGCAGTAAAAACAAAATATGTTTAAACCGCTTAATTATAATATAATGTTAAGAAAAAAACAAATTGTAAACGTAATTCTGATTACAATAGTAATGATTTCTTCATGTCAAAAAGCAGAAAAACCTATCATAATAAATGATGAAGAGGATAACTATTATGTTAATCATTATAATGATTGGGGATTCAAGATTATTGATGACATTGTATATTTCAAGGATCGTGTTGCCTTTGAAAAAGTAATTTCAGATCTGCACCAACACGATGAACAATATTTGGACTTATGGGAATTAAAATATGGATTTGATTACTCCTACAGAGGAATATTTAAGCCAGCGATTACTAAAGAATCCGAACATATTCAGTCATCTGATAAAAATTACATAATCGAAGATCCAGTTTTTGCTACTGTCGTAAATAGAGATGGAATTTACATAATAAGTGATACTATACACATTATTACATATGAAAAGGAATATACAATTCCAGATTTGGATTTTAGTTTAATAGATAAAGTACTTATACAAGGATCGGATAAAACAAAACTGCAATCGAATGGTGTCCAAATATTTGATATTAATCGAAAAACTTTCTATCCTAACATAAAAGATGTCACGGGTTTAAATGTAGTTAAGAAACAACACCCTTTAGATGCTAATTTAAGTGCACATCTAAAATGTTGGTGTGTTAACTATTTGGTTTATGGGAGTATTGGTATTCGAATCGTGGGAAGGAAATATGATGAAGATCACTGGAGAAATGACAGAATGGTATACGCAAAAGTTGATGGTTGTGCTTGGGGAGGACCTAGTTGGTCCCCTCCTGTAGAATATTGTGGGAGTAATTATGGATATGATGAAAAGAAAGTAGCTAAGACTTTGCTTTGGTATACTGGCATTGTGTATTGTGAAGAGGTAGAATGTACTTATACTTATCAAGATGGTCCTTATCCTAATATTTATCAATGGACAATAACATGGAACTAACAGGTATAACCAGGGCAAATTTTATTTGTCCTGGTTACTTTAAAATTGTTATTATAAGCTTACTAAGCTCATTTCTAATGCTATCGTGCTTAAATGAAAGCGAGGTGGAAATACCATCTTTATGCCAGGGATCAAAAATTGTAGTATACGGGGTCCTTGATCCTTCTTCTGATAGTGTTAAAGTAATGATAACCAAAACCTTTCCGGTCAATAATCAAGGAGGTATAGATCTTTCGGATCTTCAAGTTGAAGCAAATGTATTACTGATGAATAATGAAAAGAAAAATGCTATCGAAATGATTTTAATAAACAATAATGGACATACATACGGATGCAGCCAGTCAGAAATGGATATTATGCCAGGTCAAACTTACTCTTTATTGATAAATGCCGAAGGTTATGAAGAAATAAGCGCTGAAACTAATGTTCCCGAAGTAGCTGCTGAATGGAAAGAAACCCGGCTGATTAACAGGAAGGTTGATATGGATGGTTTTTATATTGATGGACATTCTTTTTACGGAACATGGCAACAAAACATTTGTGATAACCGGCAGTTTGTATCTGAATACAGTCTTGTAGGCAGGTACGATGAGTCCGACAATTATATAGAAAGATCATATAACAAATTATACTTTGATTTTAGAGAAAATAACTCCGATTATATTTTTGAATCCTTCCCTTTTCACATATATAAACAGGAAGAAACTGAGCCGGGAGACTGGTTTCAGGTAGAACGTATTATGATACTTATCAGCGCTGATCAGCATTTGTATAATTATATCTCTTATCACCTTTTGATTGAAGAAATTAATAATGTAATGGATGGAGGGTCATTTCTTGAACTATTCAGAGGCTTAGCACCTGAGTTCTCGAATATTGAGGGAGGACTGGGAGTATTCGGAAGTTATCTGAATGATACGGCAATTGTGTATAGATAAATGACAGAAGATTAAAAGTTAAAAACGACTATGACCTGTTATGGAAAGAAAAATTGTTCTTATAATTCTGGTGATTACTTTCTTATCTGCTTGCCTACCTGTATATAAAGGGATCAGCCCCAGCTTGGTGAAGTACACGGAAATATATAACAGCAAACAAAAGGTCCAAATATTACTTTCTGATACTTCATTTTTTAATGACATGGTAAAACCCAAAAATGAACTACAGTTTATTGCTGTCAAAGTAATAAACAATGATACCCTGCCTTTTACCATAACCGGGTCATCAGTTACGGTATTTAATGATTTTGAACCAGTAGAAATATTATCTTTTCAGGAATACTACAGGAATGTAAAGTTCAGATCAGCAACATACATCGCTATCGGGTCAGCAGGGATTGTTCTGGGTATGGGTTTATCAAACCACGGTATCAATCCTTCAGTTAAAAACCCGGGATGGTTACTAACACTGGGTTCCGGAGCTTATCTGTTTGCAGCATCCAGGGCAAACAAAAAACTTAAACATGACTTGACAAATTACGACCTGTATAATATGAAAATAGATCCTGGCAATGAAGTAAATGGCTTTTTATGTATATCAGGAAATGAACTGAAAAATCTAAATATCAGGATTGAATAATCATGTTACATAAAAAACTGATATTAATTATCTTCTTTATCTCTTTATGTTTCCTCGAAGGGAAAGCCCAGAATATATTCAGTATTCTGAAAGTACATGTTTGTGATTCTGCTAGCAGATTGCCCCTGAGAAATGTAAATGTTATGATCCCCGCTGTCAGAAAAAACCTTAAAACCGACAACGAGGGACTGGTTCGTTTTGGTTTACCTGAAGGGCGGTACATATTATTCGCTGAATATGACGGTTACCATATGGAACAGTTTGTTATTTCACTTAAAAATGATACATCAATTTTTATTTTCTTACGTCCATCATTAAGAAATTATGATATAGGCGAAGTAACTGTCAGCACAAACTACTTTAATAAAACAGATGAGATCATACCGGGCTTAGATAAGATAAGACACGCAACCATCCAGAATCTATCAACTATAGGTGGAGAAGAAGATCTTGTTAAGACCATAGCAACACATCCGGGAATAAGCCAGGGCAGTGAAGGCTCTGCAGATATTTTCGTACGTGGTGGTTCAACGGACCAAAACTTGTACCTGCTGGACAATAACATCATATATAAACCTTCACATCTTTTTGGATTCCTTGCCTCTGTTAATCCACTCGGCATTGAAGAAGTTAACTTCTATAAAGCAGCTTTCCCTGCCAGGTTCGGAGGAAAATTGTCATCGGTTATTGATATTAAAACAATTAATCCTGCAATGGATTCACTTCATTTAGAAGCCAATATCAGTACAATATCGGCTAAAATGCTGGCTGATATACCCATAGCCAAAAACAAAAGCGGTATAATTATCAGCGGAAGAATGACATACCTTGATAAACTTTATTCTTTGTTTGCAAACAGGTATAATTATAACAACACAGGTTTCTACGATTTGCACTTCAAAGCACAACATAGAGCAAATAGTAATAATATATTTACGCTTTCGATGTATTCTGACCAGGATAATTTCAGCGATATCCACAAACCGAAAGAGTTAAAAGAAGAATACTCGGAATATAAGCAAATGTGGAAAAACAGGTTCGGGAAAATATCTTATGATCATCTTACAGAAAACAGGGCAAACATAAATATCTATGTTAATGCAGTCAACTACCAAATGGAATTCAGGAATGAAAATGTATTTATGGATTCAACATATAATTACAGTGATTTATACAGGTCGTCGATTACAGATATTTCTGGAGGAATAAGATATATAAATAGAAAAGACAGCATAAACACGTTTATAGCTGGCATTGAAGCGAAACATCATTTTCTTGTTCCCTCAAAACTCGAATATTCATATTCGTCGCCCGATTCTGTCTTTTCTACCAGCAATGTAGCTCCTTCATATATGACAGAACTGAATAGCTATTTAGCCAGGGATTTTATTATGTCGGACAGATTAAGGTTAAGTACCGGACTCAGGTTTAGTTTTTTCCATACAAAAAATTCAAACTATACCTCATTGGAACCACGAATAGGATTACAATACTTAACAGGAGAATCTGCTTCATTAAAAGGTTCATGGGCACGTACATCCCAGTCACTTCATATGCTTACAAATCCCGGACTGGGTATGCCTATGGATATTTATATCCCTTTTTCAAAGCATCATAAGCCGGCAACAGCCGATCAATTAGCCATGGCATACAATACACATATCAATATTTCCGATAAAGAATTTTATATTACACTTGAAGCGTATTACAAAAAAATGTATAATATACTCGCCTACAGGGCCGGCTATAGCTCTCATAACCTTACCTCACACAAATCCCAGCCTGTCAATCTTGATAATATAATAACATCCGGTGAGGGAGAATCATTCGGGATAGAATTTATAATTGAAAAACCATATGGCAGTCTTAACGGTTGGTTGTCATATTCGCTATCAAGAACAACTCACTTTTTCGAAGAACTAAACGGAGGAATTCCATTCCCTGCAAAGCATCACAGACCACATAACCTATCCCTGGTAATGAATTATAATTTTAACAAAAAGAATCGCATATCAGCCAACTTCACTTTTTTATCAGGCGAAAGGGTGACATTACCTGAATATATCTATAATATGGCATCCTTTGATTTTTCCAACGGAAATGTTACTCCATACTGGTTGATGCACCCTGCCTACAGCAACAGTAATATAAATGCTTACAAAATGAAGGATTTTCACAGGCTCAACATATCATACACCCGCCGCTTTGAAAAGATGAAATGGTCTGGAGAACTGGAATTCAGCATATATAATGTTTATAACAGGAGAAATTCATATTATTACTACCTGGATGCAACTATTGTAAGCCCTACAAACAATGCTGTTATTCCAACACTTAAATCAGTTTCACTGTTTCCAATAATTCCTGCCGTTTCGTTAAAGATTGATTTGAAGTAATACCTGTTTATTTTAAAATTCCCTTTGGCATGAATATTATCATCCATGACTAAAATTCGGTATTATCCAGATACCGCCACCAATGTTAAACTTTAAATTCTGTCTACTTAAGGGTGAATGAAGAATATGTAATTTGTTATTAGTAATATGGCCCATACCTGTACGGCATGTATCCTGGGTACATGTAGTATGGGTTTAGTCCGTTGGTAGTAGTTACACTTGCCCCTATTCGGAAGTTCGGGAGGGGCATAAATTCCATCCCCAGGGTTATTGACTCATAACCTTTTCTTCCGAAAATGCCTTCATTCATAAGTGATTTTGAGTACTGCCCGAAAACAAGCATTTTTTCATTTAATGAATAAATGCCACTGACATTCATAATAAAATCAGAAGTATTCCCTGCCTCCATATCATTAAAACCCGGGTAATAGCTGTTGATAAATGTTCCTTCAATACTAATGGCAAATTTTGAATTCACAGGAAGTAATACTGAAGGTGATATCCATGAATTAAATGAATTATAGCCATTTAGTGAATTAAACATTAGTCCGGTACGGATCTGGTACCTTGCCCAGGAATGATCCTTTGTATCGTCATTATTATCGGCATAATACTTTTCCGGTCCGGGTGCGGGCATATAAAAAATTGCAGGATTTATAAACTGTGCGTTTAAATTAAATCCCGTAAAAAGTATGATTGCTATGAATAATACCAATTTTCGCATAGTGTAAATTTAATGCATTTTAAGAATATTACAAAATATTATTAATCATACCTTTTGGCTTTCAGCACTCCTTCTATAGATACTAACTTTTTTATTAAACCATTAAGTATATTTATGTTAGGTACGAACAAATAAACTATCCCTTCAAACATTCCGTCATGATTTTCATATTTAAAATTCCTGAGGTTTACTTTATATGAGCTAAGCACTTCATATATTTTAGTTATCATTGCATGGTCATCAACACCCACAATCCTTATACCTGTCTGGAATGCCGGGCTATCCTCCACTTTTGTCCACCTGGCCATCAAGACCCGGTAAGGATAATTTGCCATCAGGTAAGGAGCATTGGGGCAATTAACGCGGTGTATTTTAACACCGTCGGTAATGGTAACAAAGCCGAATATTTTATCTCCCGGTACCGGATTGCAGCAATTAGCCAGTTTATAATCAAGTCCTTCAACTTTATTTTCAATAATTAGATAATCCCTGAACATTGCACCTGTTACCAGGCGGGGATCAGATTTTTTCTCTACTACCTGCTTTATTTCATCAGCACTTGTTGGCTCGGTTTTCTTTTTTTTATCCTCCCTTTTTAGGTACTCCTTAACATCCTTAAGATCAACTTTTTCACATTGGATCTGGTAATACAATTCAGTAGCATTGGGGAGTTTAAAGTGCTCCAGTAATGATTTTACCAGGGCGTCATTATAGCTTATTTTCCAGTTTTTTAAGCGTCTGACAAGCAACTCCTTACCTTCGGCTGCCAATTTTACCTTCTCTGAATTTAATGCACTTCTGATGCGATTTTTCGCCTTTCCTGTTGCGACAAAGGTTAACCAATCCTGTTTTGGCTTTTGGTTTTTTGAAGTTATTACCGATACCTGGTCACCATTTTCCAGCACATATTTTATACCTACGTTCCTTCCATTCACCTTTGCTCCCACACAGCTACCACCGACATCGGAATGTATTTCAAAAGCAAAATCCAGGACTGTGGCACCAGCTGGAAGGCGCTTCAGATCTCCTTTAGGTGTAAAAACAAAAACTTCATCTGTATACAAACCCGATCGAACTTGTTCGATAAGTTCTTTATCTTCCCTTTGAGCTGATTCCAGTATTTCCCTCATATGGAGGAGCCATTTGTCTATTGTCCTATCACCTTCTGTCCCTTTGTATTT
Organism: Bacteroidota bacterium; assembly: GCA_034659275.1. GTDB lineage: Bacteria > Bacteroidota > Bacteroidia > Bacteroidales > VadinHA17 > UBA9300. Next base: position 7,208 of record JAYEGY010000062.1, read on the forward strand.
ATAATGTGCAGCAAGTCCCTTTTCTGCAATATCATCCATCCTGGCGGAGCGTATCTGCACTTCGACCCACTTCTTCCGTGGTCCTATGACTGTTGTATGCAGTGATTCATATCCATTTGATTTTGGCACTGATATCCAGTCCCTTAATCTGCTTGGATTAGGCTGATAAAGGTCTGTTACCAGGGAATATACCTTCCAGCAGTCGGCTTTTTCCTTTTCTTTATCGGCATCCAATATTATCCTTATGGCAAAAACATCATACACCTCTTCAAATTCTACCCCCTGGCGTTTCATCTTTTGCCAGATTGAATGGATCGACTTTGTGCGACCCTTTATCTGGTATTTTATTTTCTGCTTGTCCAGTTCGATTCTTAGCGGTGCAGAAAAATCACGTATAAGGCGGTTACGTGAAGATGTTGTTTTCTTAAGTTTCTGTTCGATCATCCGGTAAGCAGCAGGATCGAGGTACATCATTGCTTTGTCCTCCATTTCCGATTTGAGCTTATACAGCCCGAGTCGGTGCGCCAGTGGTGCATACAGGAAATAAGATTCGGAAGCTAGCCGGAGACGTATTTCGACCCTGGCACCATCGAGCTTCCTCATATATTCAAGACGTTCAACGAGTTTAATAAGTATCACCCGGATGTCATCGGCCAGGCTAAGGATAAGTTTCAGGAAATTTTCGGCCTGATAGCTTGAGCGTGCAGTCTCTATATTTTCTATGTTTGCCAGTCCCTTTATAACTTTCAGGACGTTACTCCCAAAAGCCTTTTCTATTCTTTTATCGTTCAAATCAATTTCCCCTGCACAATCATGAAGTATGGCAGCAATCAATGAGGTAAGTCCGAGTCCCATCTCATCAACCACTATGCGTGCAACCGACAGGGCATGTATAACAGAAGGTTCATCTGTTACAGTTCTCGTACCGCCAAGGCTGTCTACCAGGATTTCAAGTGCTTTCCTCACTTTTTTCTGGTCGTCCCTGCTTTTTACCAAACTTGATGATGCCCTCAACAGAGCCCTGTATTTATTCTTTATGGCTGACGATTCATCTTTCACGGCAACTGACTAGTTTTTCCAATTGCAAAAATAATAATAATACTGTTGGAATGGAATAATGGAATAATGGAACCGAGGAGCCCGAGTTTGCTGCAGGCAAGCTCGTACTTCTCGGTTCGCGATAATTGGTGCCTTACCGGAAGGAGACACCCAGACCGGCTGTCAGCACGTTATAGTCGGCGTAGGTGTAGTCAACATGAATTGTAAAAACCCCAAGTTTAAGCCTCCCCCCGACATTAATCCTTGGGCCTGAATAATTCTCGATATTTATCCTCTCCACTTCTTCTACAACGCCTTCATCAACATAAACCGGGGAGCTTGTTGATATGGCAGGATCAACTGAAGGGAGCGGTATATATCCTTCTATATTCATTCTTGTAGCAGTCTTACTATAACCAAGTCCTGCATACCCTGTTAGCACGGCAAAATTTACTGAGCCAATGAGGGATACATTCCAGGCTGTTACATCCACAATAAAAGACTGGTCTGTGAAGTCTGAGAATGTATAATTATTGTAATTATCATAGGTATCCGGCTCCACACTTATAGGGACGATGCCCCTAAGATTATTATAGCCCCCAAAAACAGAGATATCCACCGGTAGAAGGTTAAAGGCCTTGATATGCTCTGATATGCTTTTCATAAATCCTCCACCAATAAGCCGCAGTGATCCTTCATCTATTGGTGTAGTTGGTATATATCTTATCTTTATTTCGGATGCCAGTGGTAAGCCTATACCTGCCTGCAGCATAGGGGCAGGTACTATACCGAAGCCGGTTCCCTGTGGTGATTCAAAATTAATCAGTTCAATACCATCTTCTATCACATGGAGAGCGGGTCCGGGCTCTGTCACACCGGCTATCGTTGGAGTGATGGAATTACCTGAAGGATTTACAAGTTCAATTTTAGAGAAGTTAATATTGGCAAGATCAAATTCAGTTGCATCAGCGGGTACAAAACCTGTACTCACGCTTAAGGTAACATCGAAACCTCCCAATTTGTGAGGCTTGGCTGTATTATACCAGGCCGAATTAAAACCGGCACCAAAAGCATTGGCAAAAGGTTCAATGTATGCTTCCATCAGCATCATACCATCATTGATCCCTGCTTTAAAGAAATCAGCTTCAAGCTGTGCATTAACTTTCCCTCCTGCAATTGTGAGTAAGATAAGCACAATTGGGGCCGGGTATTTTTTCAATATTCCCATAGTAGCAGATTTTAAGATTAGGCTAATGTAGAATTAATGTGCATAATATCAAAGAATGAAATGCAAATAAGCACTCATTTGAAGTACTTCTCCAATGATAATTAATTAAGAATCTGAAATTTCAAAAAAAAATTATTTCTCTTCTATGAAATCCCGGAGTTTATCGTATTCTATTTGAGTGGCAAATTTAAAGATTTCTTTCCCATCGAGTTTACCGGAGAGGCCAAGACATACAAGTGATTCACTTTCCTTCAGCATCAGCATAAGGTCGCTCACATAATCTTCATTTTCAAGTATATAGGCAGTAATAAATGTATTACTTGAATTGAAGCCAAATATATTTTCGTATTCAAAATCATTCATTTTACCGCTTATTCGTTGAAGCATATGGTTTGTATCATCTTCAGTACTGTTTTCCCTGCTGTAAACAAGAAGTTTAACCAGGTCTATTTCTCCCAGTTCCTCCTTATCAATATCATCTCCTTCCATTCCTATCAGGCCCAGGAACAGTGCCGGGGGTAATTTCACCATATACACTCCCCTCTCACCTTCAAATTCGGCAAATACATCATCATTTTTACGCCTGTCAGAGCATGAAGCTAATGAAATAACAAGTAGTGCCAGTATGCTATAAAAAATATATCTCATATTATCAGTATTTTACATTATTCTGTAATTCTTCAATTCCCATGGTTTTACTTATGCTCGCTATATTTTTCAGATCAAGATCGCCCTTGATTGAGATAAGGACATTCTGACCGGGCCCTCCTCCTATCATTAATAGTTCATCAATTCTTTTACCTTTTTCTTTCACAAGAAATTTAAGGTCTCTGTCACTCTTTTTCACCATCATTAATTCTTCATATCCACTGAAATCCAGATCTTTTTCCAGTTCTGTAAAGAAATTAAGCTTATTATTAAGTTCAGGATCATCAACAGTCAGTATACGGATAGATTTAAGGTTATTTATCACATCTTCCAGTTCTTCATCATCAAGGTCTACTCCTGCCATCATGCTGAACATTTTACTTGAAATAAAAACTGTTGTAATGCCTTCGTTGCCAGCATATTTATCAAACATTACATCAATAGGGTTTCGCTGGGCGAAGGAGGAAACAGTGAAAACAAGTAAGAACAATAATAGAATCGACTTTTTCATTATTTGACGTATTTAGTTCTTTTCATTTATATTACTTTTTTTATCCACACCAAACAGTTCAAGGCTGTTCTCAATATATTTTAATGCCTCTAATTCTTCTACAACAGCATCTCTTGATTCCGATATCATGTTCAACCTGGACTTTGTTTCATTTATCAAGGATAGATCTTCCATCTGAGTTCTTCCTTTATTTAAATTCTCAGAAACACGGTAAAGTACTTCAACTGTTTCATTATATGCAAGTTGAGGATCACTATAAGTATCTTTAATCCTGTTTTTATTTTCCAGTATAAGCAGGAGGCTAATGATTAACAGTATGGTTGCTGCCACTGAAGCGATGCTGTATAAATGCTTTTTGCCGGAAATTATTCTATGACTCTTCTCTGATTCATTAATTGCAGTCATTATCCTGTAATTAAGGTCAGGAGAAGGTTCAGGTATGTCTTCACTTTCAAACAGCCCGGTAATCATCATCCTGTCTTCGTAAAATTCGGATGGAAGGTCATCCTGTGACAGAAGCTCAAGCATCTTCTTTTCATCATCTTTCGAAGACATTCCGTCATAATACTTTTCCAGTAGTTTTCTAAGCACTGACCAGTTCATAATTCTTTTTTTTTAATTGTTCCCGTACCATCCTTCTTGCCCTTGAGAGTATTACCCTCAGGTTTTTTACATCTATATCCAGTTTATCAGCTATTTCACTATACCCATATCCGTCTACGTCACGCAGCTGTATAACCGTTCTGTAGTTCTCAGGCAGAGAATTTATCACACCTGTAATGACCATGAATTTTTCTCTGTTTTCGATATTCTTTTCTAAGTTCATGTCTGAGGCTCTGGTATCATATATTCTGGTATCATCCATGAATTCTGTTTTTTTCTTTCGAAGCATATCGAGGCAGTGGTTTCTCACCATTGTCATTGCATAAGCACGGATATTATCATATTCAGGCAGTTTATCACGCATTTTCCAGAGTTTAAGGAAGACTTCCTGAACCGCATCTTCCGCTTCCTCTTTACTGGTAAGGAAGCGGAAGGCAAAACGGTACAGGGTGCGGCTATAAGGTATTATGTCAGTCTCAAATTCTTTCCTGGTCATATTCTATTCAGTTTCAACCAACCAGGTTTTAAAATTAATTAATAAATATAACTTATCTTAATCCCAATCTTGCATTATCCTCATTTATTGATTCTGACATTTCTTTTATTATTTTATCTGTCAACCTGCCTTTTATCTGGATTATTGCATTATCGTCGCCACCTGCTACAACCAGAAATTCGGTAAAGATCTTTCCTTCTGCTTTTACCATAATCTTTACATCTGAGTCAGATGAATTTACCCTTATCATTTCTTCATAGCCACCTTTTTCTAATTCTTCCATGACTATATCATAGAAATTTTCCACTTCCATATTTTCGTCCTCCTGTGCGAGTATGCGTATAGATGTAAAATTGTCTGTATTCCTCAGAAACTCATCGTCATTATCAAATTCACCTACCATTCTAAGAAAATCGCCTGATACTGTCACTGTTACAAATCCATCCACGCCCTGGTACCTTTCGAATAGTCTGTCTATTGAACTCTGGGCACTCAGGGAAATTGTAAATACCATTAATACTATGGGTGTAAGAATTCTTTTCATGATGTTGTTTTTTAAAATTAAAATTGTTTTCGTAGGTATGACGAATGAGATGCAAAAACATAACAGGCAGGTGGTAAAAATTAAGGCTTAGCCGAGCAGTGCGAGTTTGCGAATGCGAGCGAGTGCGCGGCACGATGGCGGTGGGCTCAGTGAATGAAGACAATCCCCGACCATCGAAATACGTCAAATTCACGACGACAAAATTAAGTTAAAAACCAGGTTATCGAAGTAAGTGCATTAACGTTAAAGTTATCATTCATTTTGTGACAACACCGGTATCTGCCTGTTTATAGATTCTTCAAGAGAAATGAGTGTTTCCGTCCGCGTTACACCTGTTATATTTTGTATGCTGTTGGTCAGCACATCACGCAGGTGTTCATTATCACGTGTATACACTTTTATAAACAGTGAATAATTGCCAGTGGTATAATGGCATTCTATTATCTCGAGTATCTTTTCAAATTTTTCAACAACTTTTTTAAAATGTCCCGGATGTTCCAGGAAAATCCCAATGTACGCACATGTTTTAAAACCAACGGCAACCGGATCAACCTTAAATTCAGAACCCTTTATCACGCCGGTTTTAATAAGTTTCTGTACTCTCTGATGAATTGCAGCTCCAGAAACATTACAGGCCCTTGCTACTTCCAGGTAGGGTATCCTGGCATTTTTGGTGATTATATCCAGAATTTGCCTGTCGAGATTATCAATCTGTAAGTTTTTAACCATAATGCAGAATGATTTATATAATTATTAAAATATTGAGGTGTTAAAATTAGAAAATAATAAATAAAATAAAAAAAGAGAATTATTTATTGACCAAGGGTACCGGTAAGATCGGATGCTTTTATAAATTTGTTTTGATCCAGGTAATCATTAAGCCCTTTAATAATATCAATAGCTGCAGTCGGTTCTATAAACATCGCTGTTCCGACCTGTATTGCCGTGGCTCCTGCAATCATAAATTCAGCAGCATCTCTTGCATTCATTATTCCTCCTATCCCTATTACCGGTATTTTTACTGCTTTTGATACCTGCCATACCATTCTAAGTGCCACGGGTTTGATTGAAGGCCCTGAAAGTCCACCGGTAACAGTTGAGAGCACTGATGTTCTCGTTTTTGCATTTATGGCTATTCCCAGCAAGGTATTTATTAAAGAAACCGAATCAGCCCCTTCAGCTTCTGCTACTTTAGCAAAATCAGTAATACTTGTCACATTTGGTGAAAGTTTAACCATAAGATACTTGTTGCATACCTTTCTTACTTCTCTGATCACCTTTTCAGTGGTGGGAAGATGTGTTCCGAATGCCATTCCACCCATTTTAACGTTCGGACAGGAGATATTCAGTTCAACACCATCGATATCTTCGAGGCCGTTTATTATTTCTGTCAGTTCAACATATTCATCTACAGTACTTCCATTTACGTTTACTATTATTCTTGTATCATAGTTCCGTATTACCGGATAAATGTCACTGATGAAATATTTGATTCCTTTATTCTGCAGACCAACTGAATTGAGCATTCCAGATGGTGTTTCAGCCATTCGGGGATAAGGATTACCTTCCCTTTTTTCAAGAGTAGTTCCTTTAACAACCAGGGCTCCAAGAGATGACACGTCTATAAAAGGCTCCATCTCCGGCCCAAAGCCGCATGTTCCAGAAGCCGTCATAACAGGATTCTTGAGTAATAATCCACCGATGTCTACCTTCATTTCTGCCATTTCAGCTCTTTTATATTAAACACTGGCCCTTCGGTACAGGTACAAACATTGCCCCTGACAGTATCAACAACACAACAAAGGCATACACCATATCCGCATGCCATGGTATTTTCAAGGGACAGTTCGCAAAATTTATCTCTTGAATGTGCTATTGCAGCAACGGCTCTCATCATTGGTTCAGGCCCGCAAGTATAAATGCGTTCATAATTATCAGTGCCAAGTTCGGGATGATCAGTGATCAATCCCTTATAACCATAACTCCCGTCATCTGTGGTAATCAGCACCTCAGCCAGACTGCCGAACCTGTCTTTTTCAATAATCTGTTCAACAGATTGATAGCCTAATAATACTTTAAATTTCAGTGAGTTCTGCTTTAATACCCTGGCCAGTAATAAAAGGGGGGCTATACCAACACCACCGCCCACAAGCAGAGATCTTTCATTCTCATGAGGGAGGCTGAAAGTATTACCGAGGGGATACATTAGATTCGCCGTGTCCCCTTTCTGCATCCTGGCCATAGCTCTCGTCCCGGTACCTACTTCCTTGATCAGTAAGCTTATAATATTCTTCTCATAATCAACATCAAATACAGATATTGGCCGCCGTAAGAAAGCATCCCTGTCATTATCAACCCTTAGCTGGACAAATTGACCCGGCAATATCTCAGGTAGTTTACCCGGGCCCAGGAGGTCAAGAACGAAATAATCACTGGTAAGCCTGTGATTTGATTGTACCTCAAAATCCTCAATCCTCATTGCGTTATTTTGTGAGCAAATATAAGTAAAAGACAAAAGATAAAAGACAAAAGATAAAAGACAAAAGTAAAAAGAGGGCCGAGCGTTAAAAATTAGCCCGGTGGGCTAATTTAGCGAGGAGCCAGACAGAGCAGAGGATAATTAAGTAAAAAGGAAAAAGTAAGGTTAAGGCAAGTATGAATTATGAATTATGAACCGAGCAGGGCGAGTTTGCTGAAAGCAAGCAAGTTCTGCGAGCTCGCCATAAGGCAATCTTAAATCTAAAATCAAAAAAGCCAGAGGTCTTCCCACGTTGGAGCTATAAAAGGCAGAGAAAACTTACTACAGGCTATTTGCGGCGATTATACTCACTATATGTACCATCCGGGTAAAAAATGATTATACGCTCAGAGAATGGCTTATTTACACCTGTATCAATATCATTACTCTCGGCCTCTTCATAGTCGCTCGCCTTATCATCTTTCCCCGCGATAGTATCATCGAAAAGATTTCCGGTTTCAAATTCTTTTTCTTCCGAAAAGTCCAGGCCGGGCTCTTTGTCAGTATACATTTCGCCTTTTCCAAATAAGAGCCAGTCCGTATTTAAATATGGATATGTTTTTAACATTTTAATTATAAAATCCAGACTGGGCTTATTCCTTCCTGAAAGGATATGCGATACACCAGAGGGTTGTACATTAACTTCCTCTGCAAACTTTGATGATGATTTATTTTCTTTATCCAGAAACAACCTTATCCTG
>JAYEGY010000063.1:0-15353 GCA_034659275.1 Bacteroidota bacterium
GCTGATCTGAAATAAACGGAGCTTTATGCCCAGCTTTAAGTAATGCTTCTATTTTGTATCTTTGCTCCAGTGTGAGATGGCAATAATTCTTTTTTGTCATTTTACAACGATTAATTAATATTTAGCACTTCAAAGATAAGCGAGCTAGCTCGCTTATCTTTGATCTTTAATCGTCGCACTTACTAATTGAATTTTCGATCTCTATAAGAGTTCTTATTTAGAAATCTTTAAGTATATCCGCTTTAAGCCAGAATAGTATTTTAATCCAGGCTAAACAAAGCCTTACAGTTTGATGTGCTTATCCGGGCAATTTCTTCGACCTTCAGGTTCTTTATCTCAGCCAGTCTTTCCGCAATAAACCTGACATAGGAACTTTCGTTACGTTTCCCCCTTTTTGGTACGGGAGCCAGGTAAGGTGAATCTGTTTCGAGTATTAGTTTTTCCACCTCGATTGATTTTATTGTTTTATCCAGGTCTGAATTCTTAAATGTTAGTATTCCTCCTATGCCTAGCAAAAAACCACGGTTTATGATTTCGCGGGCCTGTTCAATGTTACCCGTGAAGGCATGAAATACTCCACGAAGATCGTCTAAAGGCGTAGAATCAAGCAAGGTGAGAATTTCTTCCAGGCTTTCACGTGAATGAATAACTACAGGCAGGTTTTCCCTGGAAGCAATTTTCAACTGCTCTAGAAAGGCAGCTTCCTGCTGCTTTATATATTTTTTGTCCCGGTAAAGATCAATTCCTGTTTCGCCTATTGCTATGAAGTTATTCTTTTGGAGATTTTTATTTACTGCCTCGAGCTGCTCTTCATAGTCATCCTTTACACTTGTAGGGTGTATTCCTATCATGGGATAGCATATTCCCGGGTAATTCCCCACCATGCTAATCATTGGCTCCACCGAGTCTTTATTAATATTTGGCAGTAGCATTTTTGTGACATTATTCTTCAAGGCCCTGCTGATGATTTCATCCCTGTCGTCATCAAACTCAGGCAAATAAAGGTGGGTGTGGCTATCAATGAGTTGCATATCAGACTACACCATGGGCAAGCATTGAATCTGCCACTTTAATGAACCCACCGATATTGGCTCCGCGGACGTAGTTTATATATCCGTCGTCCTGTTTTCCGTATTTAACGCAGGTATCGTGAATATTCTTCATTATTATTTGAAGTCTTTGATCAACTTCTTCACGTGTCCATGCCAGGCGCATTGAGTTCTGGGTCATTTCAAGACCTGAGACGGCAACACCGCCAGCATTTGCTGCTTTCCCCGGTCCATAGAGTATCCCTGCATCCAGGTAAGCATTGATTGCTTCGGGTGTAGAAGGCATGTTAGCTCCTTCTGAAATGCAGTAGCAACCATTCTTGATAAGTGTTTTTGCCTGCTCCTCATTAATCTCGTTTTCAGTGGCATTGGGCATGGCAACATCACATTTGACGCCCCAGGGTCTTTGCCCTTCGAAATATTCAACGCCATATTTTTCTGCATATTCTTTAATCCTTCCGCGCTTGATGTTTTTCAATTCTTTAACGTATTCAAGCTTTTCCTTATCTATTCCTGCCGGATCGTAGATGTAGCCCGATGAATCAGATAGCGTTACCACCTTACCTCCCATTTCAGTTACTTTTTCACAGGCAAACTGAGCTACGTTACCTGCCCCGGATATTGTAACCACTTTATCTTTAAGTGTATCACCTCTCGTTTCAAGCATATTCTGGGCAAAATATGTAGCCCCATAACCGGTTGCTTCAGGACGTATTACTGATCCGCCCCAATTTATTCCTTTCCCGGTCAGTACCCCGGTAAACTCATTCTTAAGCCTTTTGTACTGTCCGAAAAGATATCCTATTTCACGTCCGCCAACACCTATATCACCTGCCGGTATGTCGGTGTTAGGCCCGATATGTCTTGATAATTCTGTCATGAAGCTCTGGCAAAACCTCATTACTTCATTATCAGATTTACCCTTGGGGTCAAAATCTGATCCTCCTTTACCACCTCCCATAGGCAGTGTTGTAAGGCTGTTTTTGAATACCTGCTCAAAGGCAAGAAACTTAAGTATTCCGAGGGTAACGGTAGGGTGAAACCTTAATCCCCCTTTATAAGGGCCAATGGCACTGTTCATCTCGATACGGTAGCCTTTGTTGACCTGAATCTCTCCTTTGTCATCGAGCCATGGAACCCTGAAAAGAATAACCCTTTCGGGTTCTGCAATTCTTTCAAGGACCTTGGCATGCTTATACTTGGGATTTTCTTCAATGAAAGGGATAAGTGTTTCGGCAACTTCCTGTACGGCCTGGTGAAACTCATTTTCACCCGGGTTCTTGGCCTTGATCGATGCCATAAATTTTTCAACTCTTGGGTCCATAATCTTTATTTTTATTAATGTTTTTTGGGTTAAGAGAGGATAAAAATAAAAATTTCATTTTAAAAGAGCCTAATGTATCTGTCTTCTTTGTAAATATTTGAAGCTAAAATAGAGCAGAAACGGTCAAATTGCGGCAGATAAGCTTCCCGGGGCGTGGCTATGTGTTTCATAACATATATATGAACATGACATATGTCATACCCCATCCCCCTAAGGTAAATGGCTGTTAAATTTTCTTGCGGTAGATATTTCCCGGTATATTTTCTATATAACCTGAAAATTCAAGTTTTAAAAGTGCAGATGATAGTTGATGCAGTGGTTTGCCCAGGTAACTGCTTATTTGATCTGATGATAATTCTTCACTTTCACTTACCAGTTCAAATATCTTTTCCTCCAGGGGACTAAGATTTTCAGGAAACAATTTTTGTTGTTTGTCTTCAGGTTTGGATTTCAGCCAGTTAAGGTTATAGTAAATATCGTCTGCTGATTCTATAAGTGCTGCCCTGTTCGATTTGATAAGTAGGTTACATCCTTCTGAATACGGAGTGCCGGGGCTGCCCGGAACAGCCATTACTTCCCTGTTGTACGACATGGCAATATCGGCAGTTACCATGGCTCCTCCTTTCCTTCTTGATTCGATTATGAGGGTGGCATCGGATATACCGGCGATGATCCTGTTTCTCTTCAGGAAATTATTTCTCTCAGGGTCTTCGAAAGAAGGAAAGTCTGTAATAAGTACACCATGTGATATTATCTGTTTCGCCACTGATAGATGCGCCGGGGGGTATATTGTCCTGAAACCGTGGGCCAGGACGGCTATGGTCTTGAGCTTTTCTTTCAGTGCTGCTTTATGCGCGGTAATATCAACACCGTATGCCAGACCACTGGTGATGATCAGGTCAGGAAATTCACGGGCAAGATCTCGAATAAGAGCCCTGCATATGTCTTTGCCCTTACGCGTGATATTCCTCGTTCCTACAATACTGATTATCTTACTTTCGTTAAGGTTAGCGTTACCTTTCAAATATATGAGTAAGGGTGAATCAGGGCATTCCTTCAGCCTTGACGGGTAATCATGATCATCATAACATTTAATTTCTATAGCATGCTTAATGGCATACTCATACTCTTCAGCAGCCTTATCAATAAATTTTTTTGAGCAAAGGTGTGAGGCTATTGTTGTGCCTATACCCGGGATCTGTATAAGATTGCGGTAGGGTTCATTAAATACTGCTGCAGCAGAGCTCAGGTGTGCAATAAGTTTTTTAGCGTTAATATCACCCACTGCAGGAACCATACTTAAGGCAATAGTGCAAATGAGTTCTTTATCTGTTTTCATTTCAGCATGAGACATTTTACCAAAGATAAAAAATAGGTTTGAATTTTATGATGTTAAAATGCACAAAAAATAAAAAAGAGGCTGTCCAAAAAGTGTCATTCTGAGCAACGCGAAGGATCTGCGTCAGCGAAGAATATTATTGTTGATTATCAGCTAATTAGATCCTTCAGGATGGTGTTGATCTCCAGATCAACACCACCCCACCAACAGGCTCCTCACTAGATTTGCCCACCGGGCAAATCATTAACGCTCGGCCCTGTTCAGGATGACAAAAAAGCAGACTTTTTGGACAGCCCTTTTCATATCTAACTTATGGGAGTATTTTATTAATAGATGCCGTAATCAAGCATGGAATTAGCTACTTTGAGAAAGCCGGCAATGTTTGCTCCCTTAACATAATCCACATAGCCGCTTTCCGTCGTACCATACCTAACGCAGGCCTCGTGGATATTGATCATTATTTCATGCAGCCTGTCGTCAACTTCCTTGCGTCTCCAGTGAAGCTTCATGGAGTTTTGTGACATCTCAAGACCTGATGTGGCCACACCACCGGCATTGGCAGCCTTGCCGGGTGAAAATAACAGTTTATTTTTCTGTATTATTTCAATGGCTTCGGGTGTACAGGGCATATTGGCACCCTCGCATACACAGATACATCCATTATTAACCAGGTTCTGTGCATCTTCAGCATTCAATTCGTTCTGAGTGGCACAGGGGAGAGCTATATCTACTTTAACCTCCCATGGGTGTTTATTTTCATGAAACTGAGCCGACTCAAATTCATAGGAATACGGCTTGACAATATCCTCATTCGATGCTCTCAATTCAAGCATGTAGTCTATTTTATCACCTGTTACGCCCTCAGGGTCATAAACATAACCATCAGGCCCTGAAAGTGTTACAACCTTACCGCCTAGTTCGTTTACTTTCTGGACAGCTCCCCAGGCTACATTACCAAAACCTGATACGGCAACTGTTTTGCCTTTAAATGATTCTTTTATGGTAGCAAGCATTTCCTTTGCAAAGTACACGCAGCCAAAGCCTGTGGCTTCAGGTCGAATGAGTGAACCTCCCCAGTTAATACCTTTTCCTGTAAGAACACCTGTATGTTCCCGTTTCAGCTTTTTATGCATACCATAAAGATATCCTATCTCGCGGCCACCCACGCCGATATCTCCTGCAGGTACATCCATTTCAGGGCCAATATAATTCCATAATTCAAGCATGAATGAATGACAGAACCTCATAATCTCAGCATCTGATTTCCCCTTTGGATTAAAGTCAGAGCCACCCTTACCACCTCCCATGGGGAGTGAAGTGAGCGAATTCTTGAATATCTGTTCAAAGCCAAGGAACTTCAGAATACTGAGGTTAACACTGGGGTGGAAACGTAAGCCCCCCTTATATGCACCTATGGCATTGTTGAACTGTATACGGTATCCCAGATTTACCTGTACCATGCCTTCGTCATCCATCCAGGGAACTTTAAATATGATGATCCTGTCAGGTTCCACAAGCCTTTCAATGATGTTGGCAGATTCAAAATGCGGGTTATCATTATAGACTTCCTCAATTGACTCAAGCACTTCCCTGACTGCCTGGAGGTATTCAACCTCGCCGGGGTGTTTCTTCTCAAGGTTGTTCAGAACGATATCTACATTCATTATTGGTAATTTTTTATGATTTTATAAAGGGTTCAATAGTGGCTCAAATTTGGGATTAGTAAAAATGTTAAAAAATGATTAAACTCATAAGCATGGTCTGATTAATTCCGTTTTTCATACTTGTCCAATGCCGCTTTTATTTTTCCGAGTTTTGATTTTGACACTGAAGAGACATAAATGGGGGGATAACTGGCTTTTTTATTACCCATTAGGCGATATAGTTGTATTGATTTTGTAAGACCGGGGAATTCCTTTATTAATTTGTAACCTAGGAACTCACTCTTGGGAATTTCCACCGAATTCTTTTTCCCGGTCAGGAAACCTACGGAGTAATATCTGAAGATAATGTGCTGGCCATCATCTGAAAAGTATATGTATCTGTATTTAAATATAAGAGGCATGAAAGTCAACAAAAGGTAGGCAGCAACAAGCGTGAGAGTGGCATGATGTTCCTTGATACCAAAGATGGGGAAACGCAACTGCTCCCCGAAATATACGAGGAATATATAGGCAATCATCAAAATGGTGGCGATGAATAACCTTAGCCTTATTTTTATAATAGTCTTGCTGTTATCGAATGTCATCCGGGAAAATGTTTTTACAAACCTAAATTATTTGTTAAAGATATCAATTAATTTCATCAGGCAAATCATGCCTTTTATGTTTAAAAAAATCCTTGAGAATATTCCTGCATTCTGTTTCCAGGATACCACGTGATACATTTGTTTTCTTATGCAGGATATTGTTTTGGTTCAGAGTGTAACCTCTTTTCTCATCGGATGTACCGTAGACAAGTTTACCTAAGCGGCTCCAGAACAAAGCTCCCGCACACATGGTGCAAGGTTCGAGGGTGACATAAAGGATGCATTTATCCAGGTATTTACCACCAAGGTAAGTACTTGCAGCAGTTATTACCTGCATTTCTGCATGCGCCGTGGGATCATTCAGCGTTTCAGTAAGATTATGGGCCCTGGCAATGATCCTGTTATCGCATACCACCACGGCACCAACAGGTATTTCTCCTTTTTCCCTTGCTGTTTCGGCCTCCTTTAGTGCCGCCTTCATAAAAACCTCATCGGTGAATTCCATTGTAAACAATTTTAAGCGGGAGATGCTAGTGCAAAAGTACTAAAAACAGAAATATATCTTAGATAACAATAATTCGTTTCAGTCTTATTATGTTTTGGTTATTTTTGTTTCAAATTTATCAGCCTTATTATGTACAGAACACACACTTGCGGAGAACTGACCTTATCCAATAAAGGTGCACGGGTTGTTTTAAGTGGATGGGTCCATAAATCACGTGACCTGGGAGGAATGACATTTATTGACCTGCGAGACAGGTATGGTAAGACCCAGCTTGTCTTTAATATGGAAACAAATCCCGGTTTATGCGCTGATGCCAGGAAACTGGGAAGAGAATATGTGATCAGTGCCGAAGGCTTTGTTGCAGAGCGAAGCAACAAAAATCCAAAAATGCCTACGGGTGATATTGAGATCATAGTTGACAGGTTAACTGTTTTGAGCACCAGTGAAATCCCTCCTTTCACCCTGGAAGAGGAGACAGACGGTGGCGATGAACTGAGGATGAAATACAGGTACCTCGACCTCAGACGCGAACCCGGAAAGCAAAATATGATTCACAGGCACAGGATGGCACAGGAAGTGAGAAAATACCTGGATTCAAAGGGTTTTATAGAAATAGAAACGCCCGTTCTCATTAAATCGACACCTGAGGGAGCACGTGATTTCGTAGTACCTTCAAGGGTACACCAGGGCTTATTTTATGCTCTGCCTCAATCACCTCAAACATTCAAGCAATTGTTAATGGTGTCGGGTTTTGATAAGTACTTCCAGATCGTAAGGTGTTTCAGGGATGAAGACCTGCGTGCTGACCGCCAGCCCGAATTTACCCAGATTGACTGTGAAATGTCATTTGTTGAGCGGGATGACGTACTGGATGCTTTTGAAGGCCTGGCCGTTCATCTGTTTAAAGCAATAAAAAACATCGATGTAAAGGAGAAATTTCTTCGCATGACTTATGATCAGGCAATCTCAGAATATGGGACAGATAAGCCTGATCTCAGGTTCGGAATGAGGATTACGGATATAAGTGATGAGGCCAGGGGGAAGGGCTTCAATGTATTTGACAGATCAGAATATATTGGAGGTATAGTTGCTGTCGGCTGTTCTGATTATTCACGTAAGGAGCTTGACAGGCTGACGGATTTTGTTAAAAAACCACAGATTGGAGCTAAAGGCCTGGTGTACGTAAAATGTAATAGTGACGGTTCATTCAAATCGTCTGTTGACAAATTTTATGGTCCTGATGACTTGAAACAATGGGCTGGTCTTATGGGCGCTGAACCGGGTGATCTGCTTCTGATACTGGCCGGCGACAGGATGCATACACTTACTGCCTTGTCAGAGCTCCGTCTTGAAATGGCCAATGTTTTGGGCTTGAGAGATAAGGAAAAATATAAAGCTTTATGGGTGGTAGATTATCCCCTTCTGGAATGGGATGATGAAACACAGAGGTATTATGCCATGCACCATCCTTTTACATCACCAAAAGCTGAAGACCTAGATATACTTGAATCAGATCCCGGCAAGGTAAGGGCTAACTCTTATGACCTTGTGATCAATGGCGTTGAGATAGGAGGTGGTTCAATAAGGATACATGATGCTGAAACACAGAAAAGAATGTTCAGGGTTCTTGGCTTTACGGATGAAGAGGCTCGTTCACAATTTGGTTTCCTGATGGATGCTTTCAGGTATGGTGCACCACCACACGGAGGCATCGCCTTTGGTTTCGACCGGTGGGTAGCGCTTTTTGACGGTTCTGAAACAATCCGTGATTATATAGCTTTCCCTAAGAACAACCAGGGGAGGGATGTAATGATAGATACACCCTCAAAAATCTCGAAGGAACAATTAAAGGAACTGGGACTACAAGTAAAAAAAGGGGATATAAAATATCCCCTGTAATAATAAGTATTATATCAATTCTTTAGAAGGCATAACCGAAACTGAAGCCAAAGGCTACCGAGGCTGAAGCTTTGCTTTCAAAAGGTACGTCAAATACTTCTTCTGAATTTCCTTCAGGTGTCCATTTGCTGCTTTTTAAACCAAGGCCCGTAAATACATCGAGGGCAAATCCTCCACTGGTTATAAGCTGGTATCCGATAATACCATTTACATTCATCTTCATCATATCTATCTTATTGTCAGTATTGTCCTTACTGGCAATTGAAGCGGATGCGTATGAAAAATGCGGGCCTACATATAAGCCTTCAGGTGCTTCAGTATCACGGCTAAGGAAAAACTTATACATTAACTGCCCCCTGAAACCGCTTGTTTTTATTCCACTTACATTCTCACCTTCACTGGTTAGTTCATCGAGGTTCAGCAAAAGGCTTGGTCCAAGGTAGGAAGCACCCAGTGTTACAGATTGTTTTGGGAGTGTCTTGGCTTCAAAAAGTACTTTATATTCTCCGGTAACAGGAACGATAGTTACCCAGAAGGGGCCACCGAGGGCCGCGAGGGGATTAGTTTTTATAACAAATCTGTGCTCGGTGTTCCCTTCCTGTGCCATAGTGGCGGTAGATCCGAGCAAGACAATAATGATCATCAATAAAATGTTTCTGATTCCTTTCATGATTTCTGTTATTGGTTATTTAAATTTACAATCTCAACAAAAATATTAAATTGTATATATATCCTTCGATATGTTTATGCTTAATTGTTAACAATTTATGACTTATACTAACATATAAATACGGCACCATATTCTAAAGACCGGCATCATCATACAGGTTCTCCCATCAATGTTGCCGAGGTGCAATCAGTTATTTTGATTTTTACGTAATCACCCGGTTTTTGTTTCCCGGCCGGGAATACTACCACTTTATTTTGTGATGTCCTGCCCGAGAAATCGGAAGTTGATTTCCTTGAAAAGCCCTCTATAAGGACTTCATAAATTTTACCTATATCTTTTTGCTTGCTCTTAAGAGATAAACGGTTTTGCAGCTCGATTATTTCATTCAGGCGTCTTGTCTTAATCTTATCCGGGACATCATCAGGGTATTTTCTCGCTGCTTTCGTGTTTGGTCTGTCATTATATTTAAACATATAGGCAAAATCATATTCAGCCCATTTCATCAGGCTAAGGCTTGCTTCATGATCGTCCTCGGTTTCTGTGCAGAAGCCTGTCATCATATCGGTTGAGACAGCACAGCCGGGCAGGATATTTTTTATTGCTTTTATCCTGTCCATGTACCATTCCCTGTCGTATTTCCTGTTCATTAATTCCAGTATCCTGCTGCTTCCGCTCTGTGCAGGAAGGTGTATATGTTTACATATATTATCGAAACGTGACATTACTTTCAGTACATCATCAGACATATCTTTTGGATGGGAGGTTGAAAAACGGACCCGGAGAAGGGGGTTGATCTTTGCTGTTAATTCGAGGACTTCAGCGAAGCTTCTTTCCCCTTCTTTACCCTTCCATAAATATGAATCAACGTTTTGACCAAGGAGGGTAACTTCCCTGTACCCCCTGTCAAATAGTTCCTGTACTTCCCTCAGTATTGTTTCCGGATCTCGGCTTCGTTCTGCTCCTCTCACATATGGGACAACACAGTAGGAGCACATATTATTGCATCCCCTCATTATCGACACAAAAGATGAAATACCGTTTCTGTCAAGTCTTACAGGTGATATATCAGCATATGTCTCTTCCCTGGAAAGGAGAACATTTACCGCTTCATGCCCCCGGGACGCCTCGCTTATTAATCTTGGAAGGTCCCTGTATGCATCAGGCCCAACAACCAGGTCAACCGTTTTACCTGCCTCCAGTAATTCCTCCTTCAGCCTTTCGGCCATACATCCTATCACCCCCACTAGGATGCCCGGCTTGTTTCTTTTATATTTCCCAAACAGGTTGAGCCGTCCCCACACCCTCTGCTCGGCATTATCCCTTACCGAACAGGTATTTACAAGCACCACGTCGGCATCGTCCAGCCTGTCGGTTAAGGAGAATCCCTCATCCTGCAGTATGGATACCACCACCTCGCTGTCGGCCACGTTCATCTGGCATCCGTATGTTTCTATGTATAATTTGCGGGGCATTGTGTATTAAACCGGTGTCAAATCATTTTGTTCAGGGTGTAAAAATAATAAAGACAAAAGACAAAAGGCAAAAGATAAAGGGTATTTATCCTGAATGGGATATTGTGGATTTGAAATCCACAACAATCGATATGAATAGAGACGCCAGGCCTGGCGTCTCTTATATTATTTTTGCGACATCGAATACGGGTAGGATTCAGGTTCGGTGCCTCTTTCCATATTGGGTTCTTCTGACATGGTGAATATTATTTTACCTCCTTTTTGCAGGGCATCGTGTGTAAAATAATTCTTATTAAAGGTCTTTCCGTTAAATTTGATATCATCTACATAAAATGCATTGGTTTCGTTTCCTTCTGCAATAATTTCGAGGGTGTTTCCTCCCGGCATTTCAACTATCATCTTATCAAACAATGGTGATCCTATTACATACTGGTCGGTTCCGGGGCACACCGGGTAGAATCCCAATGCACTGAAGACATACCATGCTGATGTTTGTCCGTTGTCTTCATCGCCGCAATACCCGTCGGGAGCGTAATTATACAATCTGTCCATTACCTGACGTACCCGGTACTGAGTTTTCCATGGTGTACCTGCATAGTTATACAGGTATATCATATGCTGTATTGGCTGGTTACCGTGGGCATAATTTCCCATGCCTGCTATCTGCATTTCTCTTATTTCGTGTATCACGATACCGTAATATGAGTAGTCGAAAACAGGAGGCACCTCAAATATTGAATCGAGCATTGCTATAAACTGTTCATTCCCTCCCATCAGGCTTACCAGGCTGTCAATGTCGTGGAAAACACTCCATGTGTAATGCCAGCTGTTGCCTTCGGTGAATGCATCACCCCACTTATATGGGCTGAAAGGCGACTGAAAGCTACCGTCAAGATTTCTGCCACGCATCAGTTTCCTGCCCGGGTCAAACACATTTATATAATTGTATGCCCTATCTTTATAAAGTTCCAGTTCATCGTCAGGTTTGCCCAGTTCCTGCCCAAGGCGCCAGATGCAATAATCAGCATAGGCATATTCAAGTGTCCGTGCTACATTTTCCCTTATACCCACATCATATGGTATATACCCCAGTTCATTATAATATTCGGCACCATACCTTCCCACCGACTGTACCGGGCCATGTCCCTTTGTATTTTTAATTATCGCCTCGTAAAGTTTTTCTATATCATATCTCCTGATTCCTTTCAGGTAACTGTCGGCAATCAATGAGGCCGAGTTGGAACCTATCATGCAGTTCCTGTGGCCGGGGCTTGCCCATTCAGGAAGCCAGCCACTCTCGAGGTATGTATTTACCAGACCACTCATTATATTGCTATTAAGTTCAGGATACATAAGTGTAAAGAATGGGAATACGGCCCTGAAGGTATCCCAAAAGCCATTATCCGTGAACATATAGCCAGGTAATACTTCACCATTATACGGACTGTAATGAATAATTTCTCCATCACTATCTAGTTCGTAGAATTTTCGCGGGAAGAGGAGTAGCCTGTAGAGACAGGAATAAAAAGTCCTTATCTTATCGTAATCATTGCCTTCAATCCTTATCCTTCCGAGCTCCTCGTTCCATGTTTCCCTGGCCTCTTCCATAACCGTATCAAATGATTTTATTCCAATCTCTCCATCCAGGTTTCTTTCAGCTTGTTCAGGACTTATAAATGAAGAGGCCACACGGGCATGAACAATTTCATCCTTAGAAGTCTTAAAGCCTACTATTGCCCCTGCATGAAAGCCTTCTGCCTCCAACTCATTGATTTGAAGTTCTTTATTGAGCCAGGTATGAGTGTATTCAAAATCCTTATCAAATTCTATCATAAAATAGTTATGAAAATTGTCAGGGACCCCTCCGCTGTTATTCCTGCAATAACCTATTATTTTGCGTTCGGAGGGTAATATTTTTACCATTGATCCCCTGTAGAACCCGTCAATAAGAACCCATGACGAGTCATTTTCAGGAAAGGTGAACCTGAAAATGGCTGCCCTTTCCGTAGGTGTTATTTCAGCGCTTACATCATGATCGGCAAGGTATACGCTATAGTAATATGGTTTAGCTGTCTCCGCCTTATGGGAAAACCATGAGGCCCTTTCTTCTTCATCGAATTTGATTTTCCCTGTGAGCGGCATTAGTGAGAACGCAGCGTAATCATTAATCCAGGGGCTTGGTTGATGAGTTTGTTTGATACCCCTGATCTTATATGCATCGTAGGTGTAGGCCCAGCCATTACCCATTTCACCTGTCTGCGGGGTCCAGAAATTCATACCCCAGGGCAGTGCTATGGCAGGATAGGTGTTACCATTGGAAAGTTTGAACTCTGAATCTGTGCCCATCAGTGGATTCACCAGTTCAACTGGCTCCCACGAACTGATGTCATTCTTTCCTTTAATGCAGGAAGTAATAATACAAAGAAGCAGTAGAAATGTTATTAAAAATAGGAATGTTCTTTTCATTATTTAATTTTTTCGTTTGACATCTGCCTTTTTGCGTCCACTTATTCTGGCTCCTCGCTTGAAGCCCAGCCTTTTTTTATTTCTCATATATTGGTTCCTTAGCCTCAGCCTTACCGTGTCCGCCGAAGCACGGCACGAGTCTGGAGACTCGCGCCAGCGAACCTTAGCCTCAGCCTTAGCCTTAGCCTCAGCCTTATCTTTTATGCCTTATCGATATTTTCTTACAAGCTTGAATGAGTTAACAACAATTATTGCTAGCAGTCCACCAGCGATAGTAAATAAAATTGTAATCCCGTTTACCAGCAGACCGTAGGTGATCCCCGTTTTTTCACTCATATTAAATAATAAAAAGAGTTGGAGCACAAAGAAATGAGAGGTACCTATTCCTCCCGGACTGGGTATAGCCCATCCTATGGTTCCGGCAAAAAGAACTACAAAGGCGAAATAAAAGCTAAGATTGTCAGTTGAAGGTAATGCTCGCAGGCAACAATAATTCATCAGCAACATGAGAAGCCATATTATAATTGTATGGAAGGTAAATAAACCATATGACTTTATCCTGAAAGTTTTCTTAACAGTTGCCCAGAATTCTTTCAGGAACATACGGATTTTATGTATCAGCTTATAATGCCTGGATATCAGTACCAGGGCAAAAATAATCAATATCAGTCCTGATAAAATTAAGGCAAGGTTAAGTAAGTTAGTTGTTACAGAATTTTTAAGGCTGTAAACAGCTGTGCTTATCAATTCCCTCAACCTTCCGAATTCAAGAAGAAGAATCACCATAGTGGCAAGTATAATTACCAGCAGGTCATATATACGTTCCGAGGCAACAGTCCCAAAGCTCTTTGATACAGGTATGTCTGATGATTTTTTTAAAGAGGTACACCTGATTATTTCACCAAGCTTTGGGGTGAAGCTGTTAACAAAGAATCCCAGGAGCAACGAATATGAAACATTCTTAATGTCAGAAGAGCTGCCATTATTTTCCATTAACAACTTCCACCGGTAAGCCCTGAAAATGAATATAATGAACAGAAAAAAAATGCTTAACAATATCCAGCCGGTTCTTGCTGATACCAGAAGTTCAAATATTTCGTCCAGGGGTTTGTTTCTGAGCGTGAGGAAAAGAAAAAAGCCTCCGATAATAATTCCTGTTGCAGCATTAATGATGTGTTTCCTCATACCAGCTTTAGTTTACCGGGGATGCCATTAGCGCATAAAGATAATAATAAATGGCTTATATCATTATTTCAACCTGAGATACACCGGGCGATGATCAGATATAAGTTCAGAATAGTCGGGGAAACACCTGTCAGGTCTGTTAACAATTGTAGTGTCAATTTTTGAATATAATTCATCCGTAACGCATATATGATCTATATGACTTGGCCAGGAAGGATATGACCACCATACTACAGGCCCCCGGGCGATAGACATATCAGTAAACATATAATTATCAGGATCATTAACCATTGTCCAGAACACGTTGGTCTCATAAGTTGTTCCACTGATTTCATCATTGAGGTCTCCCAGGACTATGACCGCCTCATCCGGGTAATTGTCTGATATATATTTATGTAAAGAATCAGTGGCATTTCTTCGCCGTTCTTCATTTTCTGACCCCTCACAGCATTTAAAATGGTTGTTTATAAATATTGTTTCTATGCCTGTTGGTATATGTGTTACATGCACTTCGAAAGGAGGCCGGGGGAAGGACCAGAAATCATCCTCGAAAAGTATTTTACTCTTAGCCTGGTCAAGGCTAATCTCCGATATCTTGTAAAGATATGCCAGGTTCCATATGGAATTATCAATAGGGTAATATTCACCTTCCCATCCTATCAGTCTTTCAACTAGCTTATCAAATTCTGTTTCCGAACTTATTTCCTGGAGGGCAATAATATCAACATTCATTTCCTTGATCAAGTCTGCTACGACCTTAGCTGTTTCTTCACCATACATGGGATATTCCTGAATATTGAAGGTGACTATATCAAAGGTGTTGATGGACCCGCTTACGACACAATCCGAGAAATCTGGTCCTTCACCACCATTCGTTGGCTCCTTGCCACACGAAACCATCAGCATGGCAATGGAGAATATAAGAATGACCAACTTAACTGTATAAATCTTCATATTTGTAAAAATACTTTTTCAAAGATGGTAAAAAACGGGGGAACTTAACTATTTATAAAAAGACAATTAAAAATAAAGAGTGGAAATAATTGACATGAAACATATTATATATTAAATTGGCTATAGTTTAGAATAGCGTTTTATTTTGTATCTTTAAAGGAAAAAGAAGATGGATAAAGCCGAGTTAAAAGCCGCACTTCTTTCCTTATCTGATCAAGAAAGGTCATCCTTGCTGTCAGAGA
>JAYEGY010000064.1:0-1633 GCA_034659275.1 Bacteroidota bacterium
CGGACACACAAAGTGGTAGAGAAGGACTGAAACGTTGTGACTCTTATGAACATATTCACTCACATAACAAATTTAATTATTCTTCTCGAAGCAGAGCTTCGGGGAACTTACCCCAAAGAGATTAGAAAAAAGTTAAGAGAGACATTTTAAATGTATATCTTAATAATAATTTGAGTTCAATAATTACTAAGAAAAGTATCATCTACACTACTTAGCAATCCCTAACTCCTCTCTATGGTACTCTACCCTCAAAGGAAAGGGTTAACCCTAAAAAGACCGTCTATATGGTAGTTTTTGTTATGCTGAAGTAATTAAAACATGGCTATTTGGTATGTTTATCGATAAACGGACCTGAAATTGGATACCTATTACGCATGATGCAATCTTGCAGAGTCGCTTGCTACTCCGAACTGGCAGGACAACCGAATTAGTAGATTAACCCAAGGTCCCTGAGTAAGTGAAGCGCCCCGAGTAAACGAGGGGTGCTGAATGCATCGAAGGGTGTTGCACTTTGCAACCAGATAAATAATTAACGGTTTCCTTTTGCTACTTTTTTGGATAATTGTAGCAATCTCTCCTGCTTTCCTTTAAGCAATGCTTCCTTCTTCTCCCTCCGCCAGCCTTGGATCTACTTCTCTCTTTGGAAGGCATCGCCTATCCGGTCAAACACTTCGTAATATACGAGCACCCCAGGCCGGCTCCGCATTACTCTTGTCTTAATTCATCTTTGTCGCAAATTCATCTCCCTTCGATGTGTCATTAGCCCTGAACTTCAGGGCTAATGACTTACTCAGGGACCTTTGGCCGGTGGAACGATTCGTCTATTATCTCAATATAGCAATTGTCATCGTTTATCGATAAACAGACCTGAAATTGGGTACCTATTAAGCATGATGCAATCTTGCAGAGTCGCTTGCCACTTCGTACCGGCAGGATACACAAATTAGGATCCTAACCCAGGATCCCTGAGCTTGTCCTGAGCAAGCACTGAGAGAATCGAAGTGCGCGTCGAAGGGCTCAATTGGTAGAACTGAAGCTCAAGAGTAGATAAATATACATTTGCACCAGCCTGCCAAATAACAGCTATCAGTCGAAGGGTGGTGCTATTTGTAACTATTTTCTTAATTGTTTTAATTTTATGGTGGAGACTTCCTCTGCGGGTTTCGGGATTGTGCTGACGATTACTTCGTAATGTCAGCACGGACCCTTCATCGCAGGTGGCGGGATTGCCTCACTACGTTCAGCGGACCCTTCTCCTGCAGGGGGCTATCTTGCAAAGAGCTAAAAACCATCGCTGCTCCGCAGCTCCGATTTTTATTTTTGGACGGGATTGCGATGCTTTTGCATCGCGGACCCTTCACCGCAGGTGGGTCACCTTGCAACAGAAAACAAAAGCCACGAAATTTTCGTGGCTTTTGTTTTCTGTTGCGGTCTGGACGGGACTCGAACCCGCGACCTCCGGCGTGACAGGCCGGCATTCTAACCAGACTGAACTACCAGACCGTTTATAAAAAGAACTATCTTTTGTGCTCCGCAATATGTAAACGAAATATTTCATCGTTGTTGACTCGAACACGTCCCGAGGACTCGGGATGACAGGCCGGCATTCTAACCAGACTGAACTACCAGACCG
>JAYEGY010000064.1:1733-15242 GCA_034659275.1 Bacteroidota bacterium
TATAAAAAGAACTATCTTTTGTGCTCCGCAATATGTAAACGAAATATTTCATCGTTGTTGACTCGAACACGTCCCGAGGACTCGGGATGACAGGCCGGCATTCTAACCAGACTGAACTACCAGACCGTGCCTTCAAGCGCCTGCAAAAATAGTTTATTTTTTGTATTTCAAAAAATTATTTCACCAAAAACGAGAAACCTGGTATTCCAAATATAAATATATGAAATATTGAAATATAGACATGAAACATCATTATAGCTATTTTCAGTGGTTATTGTAGGATCTGTTGGTAAATCCTTCATATAGGCCGGGGGAAAATGGAACACCCTTCGACCAATAGTTACCTTATTGGCAGTTTATTGCAAAGGTATATCTGTATACATTTAATATTAATTATTACCAGCTGAGCTCAGGGACCTTGGGTTATTCTACTAATTTGAGTATCCTGCCAGTATGAAGTAGTAACCTACACTACTAGATTGCAGCCTGCTTAACAGGTACCCAATTCCAGGTCCAGTTATCGATAAACGTTGACAATTGCCATATTGCGATAATAGCCGGTTCGTTACACCGGCCAAAGGTCCCTGAGTAAGTCATTAGCCCTGAAGTTCAGGGCTAATGACGCATCGAAGGGTGATGCTATTGGCAGTTGTTTGACTAAGGCAATCTTGCGATAATAGCCGAATCGTTCCTCCAGCCAAAGGTCCCTGCTGCGCACCCCGAAGCATTAGCGGAGGTGTGAGCCTGAGGGCCTGAACACATTAACGGGGTTGCCAGGAAAAATCCGGCCGACGTGCTGAGGGTGGATACTATGGCTCATTAATTATACAAAAAAAAATGTTACCCGGATAGACTTTTCTATCTTTATTTTGAATATAACATTGCGAAGAACTAAATAATTACTTTAATTTAAGATCAAATAATCGTACTATGCAAGTTACCATATCCAGAAAGGCTACCAGGTTTCTCCCTGATCCCAGCAGGGTAATAGCCCGCTTTCTTTATACTTCCGATAAAAGAAGTGAAGATATTATTCATAATGTGATGGCTTTGTCCGATAATGAGGCAAATACAGCATTAAGCCAGGTACTGAGAGGTTATGCCAAACGTCATAGGAATATTTCATTAATATTTGAAGCGCATTTTAATAAACTGGATAATCTGTTTAAAAAGCTGAAAATAAATAAACACAATATTAATCAAACGCGAAAAGCGCTTATAGGTTCATATTTCACAATGGAATATTCCATTGAAGCGGCAGCTTTTTTCAATCCATCCATTGTAGAGGATCCTGATCAGTCGGAATTAGGTCCGGATGAAAAAAGATTTATTTTAAGTTTCAGAGCAACCGGAGAAGGGCATATTTCGTCCATTGTTTTTCGCTCAGCCATCATTGATAAAAACAATGATCTGATTATCGAACCTGTTGGAAAAATGCTGGCAGAAGCAGAGCGAATAAAAAAGCATGTTTACAATAAAAAATCATTTATAGAGAAGCTGGATGAAATGAGCACTTTTAATAATAAAATTTCCCCCCTCTTTGTATTGGAAAAATTGGGCGACAATTTTACGTATGGCGAATTGAAGAGAACAATAGAAGAGACAAAAGCTACATATCAACTTTCACCGGATAAAAAATTAATTATTAATGAGATGTTGTGGCTGGCAAAATCTCACTATGAACTCCACTTTTCACTTGATTCGGCAATTTCAGAGAGAGTTATTTTTCCTACTTCCGAAATTGAAAAACGTGGCATTGAAGATGCACGTTTTGTTAAATTCACAGAGGATAACGGTGAAGAAACCTATTATGCCACATATACTGCTTATGATGGCATAACAATACTGCCAAAGTTACTTGAGACCAAAGATTTCTATCATTTCAAAGCATTAGCCATTCATGGTGAAATTGCCCAGAACAAAGGTATGGCATTGTTCCCCAGAAAGATTAAAGGTAAATATACTATGCTGTGCAGGATAGATGGAGTGAATAACTACATTGCATATTCAGATAATATAAATATATGGCATGAAGCCAAACTCATTCAAAAGCCAAAATATCCCTGGGAGTTTATACAGGTAGGAAATTCAGGCTCCCCTATTGAGACGGAAGAAGGTTGGCTGGTAATTACACACGGAGTAGGCCCAATGAGGGAATACGCATTAGGAGCATCATTATTTGATATTGATGATCCCGGAAAAGAAATTGGCAGGCTTAATACACCTTTACTGTCTTCCAATGCCGAAGAGAGGGAAGGATACGTACCCAATGTTGTTTATTCCTGTGGTTCCATTCTGCACAATGGTAATCTGATCATTCCTTATGGTATGTCAGACTACGCATCTACTTACGCTTCTATTAATTTACAGGAACTCCTGGATGAAATTAAAAACTCAAAATAGAATCCGTGGAGGTTTGAAATGCCTGCTATCTTCGGATGTCTAAAATCTTCTCATAAACCTTAATGTATCCTTCAACCATTTTTTGGCGACTGAATTTTGATACAGCAAACTCCCTGCAATATTTTCTGTCAATAGATTTAATATTAGCAACTGCATCTGCTGCTTCTTCAATGGTGTTTACCAGAAAACCTGTTTCCCCGTTGAGAATCAATTCAGGCATGGAGCCCAGGTTGAATGCTATAACCGGTGTTCCGCACATCATAGCTTCTGCAACGCTTAAACCAAAAGGTTCTTCAAAACTTACCGGATGTAAAAGCGCATAAGCTTCACCCAGCAATTTATCCCTTTCCCTCGGTCCTGAATTACCTGCGTAAACAATATCATCATCATTAATGAAAGGCTTAATCTTGCTGTCAAAATATTCCTTATGTTGAATTAAGCCTGAAATGATTAGTTTTCTTCCGGATTGTTTTGCTATCTGAATGGATTCGTAAGTGCCCTTTTCGGGGTGAATCCTGCCGAAAAACAGCAGATAATCTTTTGAGGTTTTTTTGAATGTAAATTCATTTGTGTCTATGCCATTATAGACTGTTGCGACATATTCAAGATCAGGGCAACGGTCAGAATTGCTGATAGACACATAAAAATTATTCCTGTTATATTTCTTATAGACCGGCAATATTTTTGGTGATGAGAAGCCATGAACAGTGGTAAGCACAGGTGTTTTAATAAGCCCTGTATAAGTAAGCGGAAGAAAGTCAAAATGGTTGTGAATCAAATCAAATTTATCTGCCTGCTCCATCAAATTACTGATATGAAGGCATTCCCAAACCTTTGGGTCAATATCCGGATTTTCATTGAAGGCTTCTTCTGAAACATATTGCAATTTTCCTCTGGTGATCGAATTTGCTGTAGCAAATAAGGTGACGTCAATTTTTTTATCGATCAACCCTTCTGCAATATTAGAAGCCACCTGCTCCCAGGGTCCGTATTTTACAGGTGGGGTTCTCCAAGCTATAGGAGACAAGATTGCTATTTTCATGCTTAAAGTGGTTGACGTGATTTATTCAAACAATGATCAACAAGCTGTTCTATTTTGGCTGTGCCCACACATATCACAGAGTCGGCTCCACCCCAATAGATTTTTACACTCCCATCTTTTTCAGGGACAGCACCACAACAGAAGACTACATTATGGACATAGCCGGTGATTTCATATTGTTCTTCCGGCTGCAGAATCCATTCATCACCCACTGCAATAATAACAGAGGGGTCACGGAGATCGTGTAATGCCACTCCCAATCTGTAAATGCAACCATCCATGGTAGGAAATACGCCATGATAAATATTCAACCATCCACGAGTCGTTTTAATTGGTGGCGCACCCGGGCCTATCTTCATTTCATCCCAGTGATACTGACAAGGTTTCATTATTAATTTTGATTCGCCCCAGTACTTCAGGTCAGGAGAATAGGATATCCAGATTGACCAGGGTGATATATCAGAATGAGGGCGATCGAGACGTGCATATAAACCATTAAACTTTTCAGGAAAGATGACCACATTGCGGTAATCGGCTTCAGTAATGAGAGATACCCTCTTAATGGATTTAAAATCTTTGGTTTTTGCAAGACCTATTCTTACACCATTCCGGGAATATGCACTGTAAGTTATAAGATATTCACCACCAAGAGAAGTAATCCGGGGGTCTTCCAGGCCGTACTCCTCATATTCCTTGAAGATGCCTGCATTGGCTGGAACCATAAATGGTTTTTTATCCACTACAAAATTTACCCCGTCCATGCTTTCCGCTTTACCTAAAATACTTCTGCCATTAAGTTTATGAGAACGAAAAATCATTATATACCTGTTGTTGAACTTTACAACCCCTGCATTATGCACAGTAGCGACAGGGTAAGGTACATCATCTTTGGTAAGAATCGGGTTATCAGCATATCGTTTAATCAACATAATTTAAGGTATTTCCATTATTAAAGTAATGCTATTTTATCAGATCTATTTCTTCAAATTCTTCAAATGCCTGTAAGACTATTAAATGAGAAATTAAATAAGCAAGCGAACTTTCAGCGCCCTGATTACGGTTAACACCGTAGTTCTCAAAGCCATCACAACAACCTTTTGTTTCAAAATCGAACAAACTCATTCTCAGATCATTTTCCCCAAGGAACCACATAAAGCAGGAGAATAATTTATTTAGATATTTTTTATCTTTTGTCAAATGAAAAGCCTGATGATACATTAAAATCATAGCAAGGGCATCCACAGGTTGTTGCGCAAACATGGAACGTTCACCGTCTTTTTTATACCATTTTTCATTACCAATGATTGATAAATTACCATCCTTAAGTGTAATTTCTGACAGGAAAGTCATTGCTTCCAGGGCAATCTCATTTATTTTATCATCGTTAAGTATTTCAGCCGAATGTAAAAGTGCAAGTGGTAATATACCATTATCATAAGCCAGTAATGGCTCAAACCATTTCCAGTTTTCAGAACTGTTTTCTTCATAATGTCTGATTAACTTGTCGGCAAGATTTCTTAATCTTTCAGTCATTGAATCATCTGTGGGGTTACTTCTGAGGTAAAAACTAATGCCCAGCATTGTATTGGCTATACCCCTTATAGATTGAAGTTTTTCAAAGTTTGACGATGCATCAAAGAAAACTAATTTCCCGGTTTGGTAATAAGCATCACTGGGTGCATTGTTCAGCAGGTATCCGAGTGCCCAGATGGTTCTTCCAAATGAATCTTCCGATCCTATCTCATCAAGAAAGTCCCTTTTAAAACTAAGGAAATTTCTGAATGTCCCGTCTTTATTCTGCATGTAGTGGATATAGCTCAGATATATAGGAGCTAAATCAAGCGCAAGCTCATCCTTCTTTTGCCGGTAGGCCATGAGTACCATAAGCAAAGCCCTTGCATTATCGTCGAGGCAATACCCTTCCTTCAGGTTTGGAATACCGAATTTTGCATGCTGGATAATTCCTGTATCGTCAGTAAGGTGCTTGATATGATCCAGAGAAAATGGTGGCATAATAAGTGGATCAATTAAGGTTTCTTTCTTCACCAATACTTCCGGTTTAGCAGCGAGAATCTGTTCAGCAAGCTCAACATATTTACCACCCGACTTTGGCCAGGTTATTGTTTTGCCGTAATCACTTGCTTTTTTTCGAAGATCATTCAACACTCCGGGATTATCCAGCAAGTCCAATAAAATCATTGAAAGCTCCTCTGAATCTTTGAAGTTAAAGAGCCTGCCGCTTCCATCAGCTAATAATTCCGAGGCATGCCAGTAGGGCGTTGAAATAACAGCCGAACCCGCGCCTAATGCATATGACAGTGTGCCGCTGGTTATCTGAGCCTCATTTAGATAAGGCGTAATGTAAATATCAGAAGCGGATAAATATTTAGATAACTCTTTTTGAGTTATGAACTCATTAAGGTAATAAACATGATCGCCCAGGTTGAGGCTTTTAGTCAGACGGTGAAGATAATTACGGTATTCTTCTCCGGAATGGCGAAAAACATTTGGATGAGTTTTACCCAGAACCATATATAAGACCTCGGGGTGTTTTTCGATAACCCGGGGCAAGGCTTTAATAACTGTTTCAATCCCTTTATTGCGGCTGATAATTCCAAATGTGAGTAATATTTTTTTATCCTCGAGTTTAAATTCTTTTTTGGTTTGTTCCTGACTAAATTGAATATCCGGGACACCATGTTCTATAAAAACAATTTTCTCTTTATCCACATTATAGATGCTGATAAGAAAGTCAATGGCTTTATGACTCATTACAATGACTTTATGAGCCATTTTACATATTTGCTGCAATACTGCCTTTTCATTATATGAAGGTGTTTTTACAATGGTGTGAAGGGTTACGATCAGCGGAATTTCAAGCCGGTGAAGCAAAGGAAGTATATATATCCCATTTTGCCCTCCAAAAATTCCATACTCATGTTCAAGTACACATATATCAGCCCCGCTGAGATTGATAAATCTGGCAGCTTTCAAATAGTCACGCTGATGTTCCTGCCTGATGGTCAGCTCTACTTCTTCCGGATAATTATAGGTTAGCTCATGATCGTTCATGGCTACAATAAATCCTTCAACAGTATTCTTTGTACTATCACTCCTGCTTTTCCCAGAGACAGGATTCGTAACCATAGATTTGTAAAGGTTCATTGTAAAAGTACCAATACCGCATTCACGTGGCGGATATGTTCCGATATATGCAAGTTTCATAATTACATGAGTTTATTCCCTTAGGAAGTTAAATAATTTTAAGCACTTTGTTTAGTACCTCACGGCGTTTAGGCACTTTTTTCTTTTGATGCATGGCTGTGGGCTTCACAATCGGAAGCTGAGCACCATATGCCTATTCTGCTCTATCAGGGCTGTTGTGGATGGAACAATATTCTTTCTATACCTGTCGAAGTTACTGAAACGCTTTTTACTTCCAAAACGCTTAACTGCCAGAAGCCACCAATAATTCCCACCACAATATTCCAGAGTAAACCAAGACCACTGCCTTTGTAAATCAAACCAGCCAGCCAGCCTGCTATTGCACCAATGATAATAGTACCAATAATTTCCATTTGTCTAGATTTTAGTGATTAATAAACTGCAACTTTTCAATAAAAATGCAAATTATGAAATAAGATGATGAAATTCCAGTTAATTGTTATGAAGATATTTCTTGTCCTGGCAATAAGAATTGCTTAGATCCCAATTTAAACCCTCCTGAGAGCTGAAAAACCACCATATAGACAGTCTTAAATGTACTATCTCTTCTTCAGAAGAGTAGTATTTGTGGCATCATAGTCGAAAGAAATTATCAATATAGTGAGCAGGAAAAGGCAATACCCTTCGATGCGGCCAAAGGTCCCTGCTGCGCACACCGAAGCATTAGCGGAGGTGTGAGCCTGAGGGCCTGAACGCAGGGAAGGCCCGAAGAGTCGAAGGGTGATGCTATTGGCAGATGGATTACAATATGGGATTGTATTATAATACCGGATTATCCAGGATGTAATTTTTAATCAATTGGTATTCATTCCAATTGCGTATTATCCTGTCATGATATCGTGGTTGCCAGGAAAAATTTGAATTTATCTTTCGTGCCTGTTTTGTTACGGCGGATTTATACGACCGTATTATTGCCGGTAATGTTCCGGGTTTGGGGGATATTTTTGACATGTCTTGATAATTTAATATACGTTCCTGTAGAGACGTTGCATGCAACGTCTCTACGGTGGTGATAATAAATATAATACCGTGAATGTGATCAGGCATTATTATAAATTCGTCAATTTTTGCGTATGAAAAATGACGTGGAATATGAATCCAATTATTAGATGCAATTTTGCCAATTTCCGATAATTGCATTGACCCATTTAATAACCTCCCAAAATAATTGATTCTGTTTTTCGTGCATATTGTAACAAAATATGCACCGTCAGCACCATAATCCCAATCAGGTCGCCTTGCTGAAGGTATACGATATCTGCCTTTGAATTTTTCTGTCATTAGAGCGAGGCCTGGTATTCCAACTATAAATATATGAAATATTGGAATATATAAATAAAACATCATTATAGCTATTTTCAGGGGTTATTGTGGGATTTGTTGGTAAATCATTTATAAAAGCCGGGGGAAAGTGGAACACCCTTCGACTGATAGTTACCCTATTGGTAGGATGCTGCAAGGATACCGTAGGGACGCCCAGATTGGGCGTCCCCACGGGGGTGAAATTGGCTTGGTTAGGTCGACTAGGTCTACCCTCAAAATGTTGGTTGGAATAAGAATTTATTGACTGATATTAATTTATTGCTTAAATTTGATAATAAATTAATTCACAGTAAACAACTTAAAATTCAATCTTATGAAAGCACTGAACTGGATTGCATGGATTTCAGGAGGAATCGGATTGGTATTTGTCCTAATGGGCTTAATTCAAATAGTTTTTCAGGTGAAGATTGTTGGAGGAGCAGAGATTGTAAATTATTTTCATGTTGCTAACAGTTTTATCCTTATAACAATTGCTTTGTTTGTTTTTCTTTGTAGATATCAATGGAAAAAGGAATAAGTCATTATGGAGTATATAATACAGATAAGCGTTCGGGTATATTGCTGCTTACCGAATAATCTTATTCTACTATCACTTTCCTGATTATAAATCCTCTATTCAAAGTTAGCCTAACGAAATACAGGCCGGGGGGGGGTCTTTACTAATATCAACATCATATACCCTGCCATTCACATGGGATGAAAATATCTTCCTTCCTTTCATATCTACGATCTCAATCACCCTCATATATTCTCCTCTTACAGTGAAATAACCATCATTCGGATTAGGGAATATATTAAAGCTTTCCAGCCATTCCGGTTTCTCAATCCCTGTCACTGAAGTCAGTCTCACCATACTTGAATCAACCAGGGTGGTATCAACGGAAAATCCCTTCACTTTCAGCCAAATCTCCTCCCCATCTGAAAGGTTACTGCTGTCCCAGTAGTAAACAGTGTCTTCCAGGCTCCCCGCTATCATATTGAAAGTCTCCCTATTATCGATGCTGTATTCAATGTCATACCTGATCGGGTTCCCATGATCGGGATTGGTCAGCATCCACTTTAGCTCGGTTGATTCATCCCACAGGTTAGTCGCACTTTCTATTATTATATCGGGCTTTTCATATGAATGAAGAAGTTCAGCAAATCCTTTTCCTGACACGGGAATACCCTCTATTGTTCCAGTAATATGCGTAGGGCCTTCATAAAACCTGAAAGGCAGGCTTACCTCATAACCAGGATATAGTGCAGTTATTGTGAGGTCAATATTATGCAGGTCTGAGGTCAGCCTCCACTTAATGGAATAACATTTAAGGCTATCAGAAGTATAGTGATATTCCAGCCGTTCAATATTAAAAGATGAAGTGGTGAACTGAGTTTGTTCATCAACATAGGCACATAATAAACGATATTCCAATGTTTCGGGGACATCATTCTCCGATGTGAAAATATTATTCACATTTATATCCATTCCATTCGAAAGCTGGAGACTGAACCATTCATACTCAAGCCCTTCGGCAGGATTAACTGAACCGTACTGCCTGTCGATCCATGCTGTCCCACTTACATTTTCAATCACCCCGTCGAAGTTGATTGTACCCGTGACATCATTTCCGGTCTGAGAATAATAATAAGTGTACGCACCAGGACCCTGTTTAAGTAGTCCGCTGTCAGCCAGGATCAGGGGTGGCTTAAGTGCATCATATTCCAGTTCAATCGCAGCGTTGTCACCTTCTGCTGACAGTACATAGCTAAATGGTAGGGCAGATCCATCAGCATCACTCTGGTTACACCAGTATTCCTTGTCACCGAATAATAATTCCGCTTCAATATTAAGACTATCAGTTGATAATATACTATATGTCAGAGCTTTTGTATCTGACAGGAATTGTCCTGTCTCATCATTACTAATATTTAATATCCTGAATCCGTCAAGATTATTCACAGGTTTATAGAAATAACTCAACATATAGCTATAGGTCCTGCCTGAAGTCTCTCCAGTTATATGCCCTGTTGTGTACCACCATTCTACCGGTTCATCCGGGTGCCTACCCTCGTCGGATGGGAATAAGATTAAACTTCCTTCGGGTTCATAAGGATACTGTTTCCAGTCCTGGGAAAAAAGAGCATGCGAAGAGAATAATAATATGAAAATAATAACCGGCTTCCACATACTGGTAAATATAATAAATGATTGGCTTTAAAATATATAAATTATCTGTCGATTGACCCGTAATTAAACCGGAGCAGTGTCGGTGGTCTTTTCTTCTTCCCTTCATTGGAAATAAGCATATCCCCGTTTTTCATGAAGGTAATACCCTCAGGCTGCCTGAATAACTTACGGCTGAGCTTCTCAATGTATTCAATGTTTCCATTCATATCAAATACAAACAGGCACTTGTCTTTTTTACAAGACAATACAAATAAGCTTCCTGCTATGGGATGAATGCCGAGGGCAGAAATGTGAAATTTAATATCCGGTTTTAACTTTTTCTTTTTCTTTTTTTTCTTACCCTTCATGGGTATTTTAATACTATTGTCAAGAGCAAATTTTTCAATCACTGACAGGTCATATGTAAATACAGGTTCTTTTATAAGTTCTTTGGAATCCAGACTAAAACCATATATGAATCGTAAGCCTTTGTACTCCGACTTTTTCTCCGGTATTGACTTGGGACCTATAAGCAACCTCTTATTATCCCGGTCGTAACACAGTCCCTCACTGTCTTTCCACGGGATGCCTGTGGAATAAGTTGTCTTTTTATAATTCACTGATTCATAATCTCCAATTTCGGATAACAAGCCGTCGCTTCTCAGGATATAAAGCGTATTTTCAACCCTTGTCACACCTTCAAAATCACCCTTCCCTCCTACTTCAATTTGCCTGGTTATTTTGTTATTATTTATATCGTAGATAAAAATTGTTTCACGGTTATCTTCAACACAGACAATAGAAGAATCATCTCTTTCAGTAATCCCGGATATTTCCTTCAGAACATCAGGTAAAACATATATACTGTCGGGAACTGACAGATTATAACCAAATTTCATTTTTATTATTATGGATTCTTTCTGTATAATATTCAGAAATTTACAAAAATATTTTCAGAATTTCCACTATGAGCACAGAGCTCAGAGCTCAGAGCACAGAGACGAAATGCGAAAGACGAAATGCGAGAGGCGAGAGGCGAAAACAAAAGATTTCGTCTTTTGCATCTCATCTTTCGCCATTCATAGTTTCATTTGGAACTTCATCATTCCTTCCGTATTTTTATTGGAAAATCAAATATTATGAAATACAGGAAGCTTGGAGCAATGGGACGCCTGGTTTCAACCGTAGGTTTTGGCTCTTGGAGCATAAGCGGACGCGATTGGGGCAAGACCGATGATGAAAAATCGCGGAAAGCGATACACGCGGCACTCGATGCCGGGGTTAATTTTATAGATACAGCCGATGTATATGGATTTGGCCATTCCGAAGAACTGATCAGGCAGGTGCTGGCCGAAAGAGATGACAGGGATGAAATTATCGTAGCCACAAAGGCAGGTAATAACTTTTACCCCTTTTTAGGAAAGGATATTAAACTCTCCCCTCTCAATCACGATTATTCCTTTAAACACCTCGTATTTGCGGCCGAACAGAGCCTTAAACGACTGGATACGGAAGTACTGGATATACTCCAGCTTCACAGTCCCGACACTGACATGCTGGAACGGGATGAGCCGTGGCTGGCTCTTGAAAAGCTGAAGCAGGATGGTAAGATCAAGCATGCCGGCTGGAGTGTACAGTCGTTCAAGGAAACGGAACAGGCGCATATCCTTGATCAACATAACGAATTGATCGATGTCATACAGGTAAGGTACAATCTCCTGGAAAGGCAGGCGGAAGAAGTTCTGCTGCCTACTGCTGATAAATACAATACAGGTGTTATAGTACGTATTCCCCTGCTTTTCGGATTACTCACCGGAAAATTCAGCAAGGAAAGCACTTTCGGTGAGAATGATCACAGGAAACTTAATCTTTCCCCTGATAAACTGGAAGCTTACCTGGATGATTTAAGCAATTATGAGCATGTGTTTGATGAATATGATGACTACAGCCCGGCGCAGTTAAGCCTCCGGTTCTGCATTTCACACCCTGCATGCCATGTGGTGATCCCCAGCGGCAAGACGCCGGAGCAGGTCAGGGAAAATGTGGTGGCGAGTGATATTGATTTTATACCGTACGAGATCTTTGCTAAATAGCGAAGGGCACAGAGCACAGGGCACAGAGCACAGGGCACAGGCACAGAGCACAGGGCTCCCTCCTTCTTACCGGATGCTTGGTACTTCGGCGGGCGAAGCAGGGTACAGGGTACAGAGCACAGGGAATTCTATTGATCGGCGAGGTTCATTTTTCCCAGGAGGGCAATAAAACGGGGATCTTCCCTTATGAAATCAAAATCGGGGCTATTATTGATCCGGGGTATTTCAGCATCACCTAATCTAAGACCTTTTTCCAGCCATTCAATAGTCCTGTCATCATCCTCCGCTAATGCATAAAGGGAAGCTATTGTATAAAATTCATATGGTTGGTTAACAGTAAACCAGTCAATAAACCAAATGAGAGCTCCCTTAATTCCTGAATCCAGGTATATGTCATTAAGTTCTACCAACTGTATTTCCTGGTCAGAGGCTGAAACAATGTAATTTATTTCTTCCAGTGCCTCCTTGGTCATTCCCAACCTGATATAATTTTTTAAAAGCAATTCGTTATGATGCTCAAGAAAGTCTGAAATTTCAATACTTTCCTTTTTTGCTTCAATTGATCTGGCATACTCTGAATTATGGTAATAAAACAGAGCACTCAAACTATGCATTACATAAGCATAAGGATTTTGTTTTTTTGCTATATCTATCTGTTCACGTGCTTCCCTGTCTCTCCCGAGTACATCAAGTAATTCTGCATAGTACTGATGCCCTGTGGCGTAATTTGGATTTAATGATATGGCCTTTTTCAATTCCTTTTCAGCTTCCTTATATTTCCAATCATACCAGGTGAGTATCCCTCCCAGTGTAGCATGGGCTTCTGATATACCATCATTCAGGGAAAGAGCTTTTAATGCATATTCCTTTCCCATGTTATAGCCTTCATTCTTAGGATACCAGTCCCACCATGCCATAATGAAATAAACATCTGCAAGTCCGGCGTAGGACAGTGCATATGTTGAATCAAGCTGCAAGACCCGGGTAAAATATTCAAGACTCCTTTTCAAATCAACCTCCGTCCTGCGGTGCCAGAAAAATCGCCCCCTCATGTATAAATTATAGGCTTCAGGATTGTTGGTCGGCTGTTTATTTATCTCTTCTATTTCTTCAGAAGTAAGGACCATTTTTAACTCATTGACAACTTCTAGCCCGAGTTTACGGGTTATAATCTCTCTATAAATATAATCAATTGACGAACAACCGGTTAGGCTATTTTATTCCTGCCCCCTAAATTAATGTTAATAAAATGTTGGTATTTACCCTTTATTTTA
>JAYEGY010000065.1:0-12712 GCA_034659275.1 Bacteroidota bacterium
TGCCATTGATCCGCTGTTCAATTGCGGAGGCACGGATCTGCAACTGGATGGTGCGCCTACCGGAGGTTCGGGTGTTTACACCACACACATGTGGACAGGCCAGGTAGGTCCGTTGAGCCAGTACAATATAGTTGATCCTGTTTTCAATACAGGCATAAAAGGAACTTATGATCTTACATACACCGTTATTGATGATAATGGATGCCAGGCAAGCGATAACCTGACGGTTGAAGTAGAGAGGCCGACGGCAGCCTTTTCAGCGGTGCCCACAAGCGGATGCACGCCACTGGATGTGGCTATGACAGATGCATCGATAGATGCAGTGGTTTATCGCTGGGACTTCGGTGACGGCAGTCCGATTGACAACACTGCCGGTGATGTGACGCACCAGTACGAGAATGTGACACAGTCGATAGAGTACTATGATATTAAGCTTGAGGTTGAATCGACGAACGGATGTCTTGACAGCATGATGCGGGGCGTTACGGTTTATCCCGAGATAGATGCTGACTTCGACTTTGATGAAGATACTATATGTTCGGGTGACTTTATTTACATGACATCGCTGCCGGGTGCCTACCAGTACTTCTGGGATTACGGCGATGGGGTGTCGGAGTACGGTTCCAATGTAGCAGGTCATATGTTTGTGAACACGGGCGATGCACCTGTGACCTACACTGTTCGTCTCACCACAACATCGTTCTATGGTTGTGAGGACTGGGTAGAGAAAGATATAGTTGTATATCCTGTTCCTACGCCGCTGTTCACAGCCAACCCGTCATCACAGGTATGGCCCAATGCAACGGTTGACTTTACCAATAACACCAATGCCGGCACATGGGATTACCTGTGGAGGTTTGGTGACGGTGACACCTCTACTGAGTCTGATCCGACGCATACTTATGGTGGTCCGGACAATTACGAGGTATGGCTGATTGTGAGCAATGATTACTGTTCAGACAGTATAAATCGCAACGTGAGCATACTGCCCACAGCGCCCATTGCCGACTTTGACAGTGTGCCGGGTGCCTGTTCACCTTATGAGGTCACCTTTAACAACACTTCGCAGTATGCCGATGAGTATTACTGGGAGTTTGGTGACGGCGGTGTTTCGCAGGCCGAGAACCCGACATACACTTACCTGGAGGCAGGTATCTTCAGGGTAACGCTGACGGCCTCAGGTCCTGGTGGAACGGATATTGAAGAAAAGCTGATACATGTATACCCATCGCCGATAGCCTACTTCGAGGTATCGCCTACGGAGGTCTTTGTTGATGACGAGCGTGTACGCTGCTTTAACCTGACACAGGGAGGCGACAGCTTCGTCTGGGAGTTTGGTGACGGCGACACCTCGCACCTGCGCGATCCTTATCATAAGTACATGCAGGAGGGTGTTTATGACATCACATTGCATGCATATACTTCTGAGGGTTGTTACGACAGTTATACATTGTCGCCGGCTGTTACTGTTAAGCCTGCGGGTGTCATAAGGTTTGCCACTGTGTTCAGGCCTAATAAGGAAGGTCCTTTAGGCAGGGATGTCGGTGGTTTGTCGAGCGACCAGATGGATATGATGTTTTTCCCGCCCGTGAAGGAGCAGGTGAGTGAGTACAAGCTGCAGATCTTCAACAGGTCAGGAGTGCTTATTTTTGAAAGCCACGACATCAATGAAGGCTGGGATGGTTATTACAAGAACAGGTTATGTATGCAGGGAGTTTATGTATGGTATGTAGAAGGGAAGTATGCGAATGGTGAGCCGTTTCAGAAGGTTGGGGATATTACGTTGTTGCACTAATAGGAAGCGGTGAGCGGTGAGCCTGCCTCCGCTGGCGCGAGTCTCCAGACTCGTGCCTAGCTACAGCGGATGAGCGACAAGCCCTTCGACAAGCTCAGGACAAGCGATAAGTTTTTTGGGAAATAAGTTTAAAGGGAACTGCCGGAAGGTGGCTCTCTTTCTTTTTGGCTTGAAGGACTGAGGGGCTCCGCCTTCGCTCAGGGAGCTACGTCGGACAGGTAAGAGACGAAGATAGGGTTAGATACAGATGGCCAAGGTGTTTGTTAATTATTAAGACTCAGTATATAATTATCCCGCTTGAAGGGGAGTTGCTTGTTATGACATCGAATTGGAATCAGGTCAAATTATATCTGCTTTTATCTATCCAAAAATAATTAGGGAAAAATTAAAAGAGAAAATAATAAAATTGGTAATTAAATACCATAAAATAAAAACAATATCTTAATAACTTTATATAAAAACTATATTTGTAACTTAACTTTCATAAAAAATGAAAAAATTATTTATTTTAATGATACTTGTGTTAGGATTAGCATTTGGCACAAGTTGTGATAAAGAAAAAGATCCTATGACTCTTTCAGAGTTTGTTATAGGTGAATGGACATCCCAATATGGAACACTTGTTGTAAATATTTATGAGAATTCATATGATATGAAAGCTATTCTCGAAGAAAATGAAAATACTATAGAAGAATTGAATTATAACGTGGATAACGAAAATGATGTAATATCTATAGAAGTGCCCAATTTCGAACAACAAGCAGGAACAGGAAATATGACTTCGTTTAACGTTACTCGGAATGAAGAAGTTATGCATTTTAGAGAAATAAAAGAAATTAAAGAAGATGGAACTGTACAAATGACCATAGAAGAATTGGGTGAAAAATCTTATTTATTTGGCTTAATAAAGAAGAAGAATGAATTAATTAAACTTACAATGACCTGGGAGCCTGTAAATCCTGGTTCTGATGAATTTTCTACTCTTATATGGACAAAAGTTGAAGAAAATTAAAAGTCCTAAATCACGATATTATTAAAAAATTACTAAAAAGAATATTGGAATAATATATCTACGTATTCTCCTCTGTTTAAAAATGTTAAAAGGGAAGGAATCCGTTTATGAAAGTAGATGATATAACGTTGTTACACTGATTACGCTGATTAGCGCTGATTACGCTGATTACGCTGATTAGCGCAGATAAAGGAGGGAGCTGCCGGGAGGTGGCTCTCTTTCTTTTTGGCTTGAGGGACTGAGGGACTCCGCCTTCGCTCAGGGAGCTACGGCGGACAGGTAAGTGATAAAGAGAGGGTTAGATACAGATGGCCAATGTGTTTGTTAATTATTGCAACTACAGTATAGATTTAGCTAGCTTGAAAAGCGACTGCTGCAAGAAGGCAGAGCCTTCTTTGCTGCGAAGGAGGAACGACTGAGCAACACGGGCTTTGATGAAAGACCAAAGTTCTCTGGCAGCAAAGGCCGGCAGCAGGAGCGTTCTATCTATTATGAAAGAAATTTTAAACAATGAACGCAAGCAGTAGCGATGAGTTTCTTGTGAAATAAGCTTAAAGGCAGCTGCCAGTTGGTGGCTGTCTTTTTTGACTGATAGACTAATAGACAAGTTTATTGCGGTTTGATTTAATTTCTGTTTATCATTAAAAATGCGGAAAAATAGAAATAAGAGCCGAAGTGATTAAGGGTCTAAGAGATTTTTAAGTAGTGAGGCTTTCTCAAATGTGTAATTATAATTTTACAAATATGTGTATATCTGTAATGAAAAATTTACACATCTGCGGACAAGTTACTGAAAATTTATTCAGGTAATCAGGGTAAGGTGTATCTTATCATGAAAGGGATATATTATTGATTTTAATCTTTTAATATTTGGAAATTGCAATATGATATATTAAATTAGCACTTTAGATTATCATGATAAATTAAAGTATAATTTTAATCTGACATGTACCAGAGGTTACAGAATTTTACTGATATCGGTAAAGAAAGTGCATTTTTATGGGGTCCAAGGCAAACAGGAAAAAGCACTTTACTAAAAATGTTATATCCTGATGTTCCTTATTTTGATTTACTTTTATCCAATGAATACGAAAGGTTTTTACGAAATCCATCTTTATTACGTGAGATCCTGGAAGTTGTACCGTCTGGTACCCCTGTGATTATTGATGAGATACAAAAGCTTCCTTCCCTGCTCAATGAAATTCAGTGGATGATAGTAAATCGCAACAGACAATTTATAATGAGTGGTTCAAGTCCCCGCAATATTCTTAGGTCGGGAGGCAATCTTCTTGGGGGCAGGGCATTAAGATATGAACTCTATCCTCTTGTTTACAAAGAGATTAATGATTTTAATCTGATAAGAGCCTTGAATAATGGGTTAATACCGAGACATTATCTTTCCGGGAATGCAAAAAGATTAATATCTGCTTATACCGGAAGTTATTTATTAGATGAGATTCTGACGGAAGCAAGAATTCGAAATATTCAATCGTTTTCCAGGTTCCTGGAGGTGTCCGCTTTTTCAAATGGTGAGATTGTCAATTACTCAAATATTGCGTCTGAATGCGGTGTAAGCGGTCCTACCATTAAGGAGTATTTTCAGATTCTTGTAGATACTCTTGTTGGTCGTTTTCTACCCTCATATCAGAAAAGGCCGAAACGAAGGGTTATACTCTCTCCTAAGTTTTATTATTTTGACATTGGGATATCAAACTACCTACTTAAAAGAGGCAAAATAGAACATGGCAGTGAATCATTTGGTCATGCATTTGAACATTTCATTTATCATGAGATATACTCACATTGTCATTATTCAAGCCTTAATTATCCCTTAAGTTATTGGAGGACAGTATCAGGAATTGAAGTAGATTTCATTCTTGGGAATCATGAAGTGGCAATTGAAGTAAAATCTACTGATATAGCCCAAGCAAAGCATTTGAGTGGACTGAAAAATTTTAGTGAAGAATATAATGTTAAAAAATTAATACTTGTCTCCAATGACCAATCCCCTAGAAAAATTGGAAAAATACTGATT
This sequence comes from Bacteroidota bacterium, assembly GCA_034659275.1. Classification (GTDB taxonomy): domain Bacteria; phylum Bacteroidota; class Bacteroidia; order Bacteroidales; family VadinHA17; genus UBA9300. The sequence goes on from JAYEGY010000065.1 coordinate 4,843, forward strand.
ATGCCCTGGCAGCATTTCCTTGATCAGTTATGGCAAGGCGATATTGTTTCATAATTTAATTACCAGGTCCATTTTTCGGGATTAAGGGATATATTGACAAGTTTGCCAATTATGTAAATAAGATTACGCAGATATTAAGGGAGCTGCCGGGAGGTGGCTCTCTTTTTTTAGAGGTGAGCCCTTCGACAGGCTCAGGACAGGCAAGTTCAGGGCAAGGGGCTCGCTCAGGACAAGCGGAAAGTCAGGATAGCAGGTTTTTGTGGATGCGTTTGGCTGTAGGAGTGGTGGACAGGCCGCCTTTGCATGTGCAGCGGTACTTGTGTTGCATATCGTCTCCCACCTCCTTCATTGTTTTGATCACCTCATCCAGGGGTATCACGTGATCATAACCGGCGATAACCATGTTGGCTGCTGCCAGGGCATTGAGGGCTGCCATGATATTCCTGCCGAGGCAGGGCACCTCCACCCTGTCAGCTACGGGATCGCATATCATGCCGAGGGTGTTTTGCAGGGCCATGGATGCTGCATTAAGGGACATGTGTCCGTCGCCCCCCATCATCTCTACCAGTGCAGCGGCAGCCATGCCCGAGGCCGAGCCGCATTCGTACTGACATCCGCCATCTTCAGCTGCAAAACCACCTTCACGGGCAATGAATACACCGACCAGGCCGGCAGCCAGCAAGCCTTTTACTATGTCCTCTTCTGTCCTGCACCCTACTTCAGCAGACGGGATAAGCACACCGGGCAAGGTGCCGCAGGAGCCTGCCGTGGGGGCCGCCACTATCAAGCCCATTGAGCTTTTGACCTCCATAACGGCCGTCACTGCCTGTATAATTTTGTTAGCCAGGTCTGCAGGTATCAGGCTTACCTGTTTGTGAGCTTCTGAGAAGAGGTGCGACTGGCGGGAAAGGATGCGGTCGTCATAGTCCGTTCCTGCCAGTCCGTTCTCTATTGCCTCCCTCATGATATACATGTGCGATCGGGAAAGTATCAGAACTTCTTCTGCCGAGAGGTTCCCTATGGCTGTTTCATATTGAATGGCATAGTCTGCAAGAAAACCCCCATTTGCGTCCAGTTTTTTGACCAGTTCATTTATATCTTTAAAAGGCAGGCGGGGCTCACGATTAAGCTGCACAGGCATGAGTGGGTTGATATAATCAAGATCGTCATCCACCTTTTTACCGTTAACCTCTGTAAGTCTTACCACCCCACCGCCGGTGGAAAGAGCGATGAAATTTACTTCCTTTCCCGAAGCTCCTTTAAGATATGTATTATAGATATTAGGGTGCTCATCGTTGAATTCTTCTACCCTGTATTCTATCTTCAGACCTTTCTCACTGCATAACTCTTCGGCTTTCATAAGATCCTTATCCTTGATATCCATACCCAGCAAGCCGGCAGCCAGTCCCATGGCCGAACCCTGCCCCCGATATGTTGAGGCCAGTGATCCACGGGGATCAAAGGTAAAACAGGCGTAGACCGGTTCTTCTGACAGCAGCTTACGCCCGAGGAGGCCTATCCTCACAGCAGCTGCAGTGTGTGAGCTGCTCGGGCCACGCATCACGGGGCCGAGGACATTATTGAAGATTGAGGGTAAGTCCATGATTTGTGGGACATACTGGATTCGAACCAGTGACTTCTACCCTGTCAAGGTAGCGCTCTAAACCAACTGAGCTAATGCCCCAGGAAAAAGTTCCAAGTTTCAGGTTTCAGGTTTGCCTTCGGCGAGCTCGGCTACGCCTCGGTTCAGGTTGATGGGTAAAAGTAGTAAAATTTTCATAAAGAAGAATCTTTCAGGACCTGCAAAAATTCATGTTCAAAGTTTGGGGTGAAGATGCCCTGGCCAAGGTTTTTTCCTATCTCTTCCCTGGTCCAGAAGCGTCCTTCATCTATCTCTTCAGTGTCTGCTGCCGGCTGCCGCTCAGTGCGGGAGAAATATGAATATACCAGTTCTCTCTCCCTGTCTGATTCCCATATATATTTCCTGATGAATTCATAACTGAAATTTTTCAGTCCCGCCTCCTCCCATGCTTCACGTACCAGTGCCTGCTCCGGAGTCTCGCCGGGATTCACATGACCGCCTACGGAAGTATCCCACTTGCCGGGTTGGATATCCTTCTTTATTGATCTTTTCTGTAAAAAGATATGGCCCTTACCATTAATAATATGAAGATGGATCACGGGATGAAGGAGCATGCTTTTGCCATCATGGCATACGCTCCTTGGGGCAAGTTTAAGAAGCTCACCTTTCTCATTTACCACGGGAAACATCTCCTCGCCTGTCATAGTGAGAACCGTATTGATGCTGTGGCCTGGATGCTCATCACCGGCCCGGTAGTTCGTAGCCCCACTTCAAAATTCCTTATATTGAGGCCCATACCTGCAAAGTACCCCAGTTGCTTATCCGGAAATTCATACATTGACATACCAACCTGGTCCTCTGCCAAGACATAATATGAAAGACCTGCCTCAACATAAAGATTCCTTAACCTGTAAAAGCGAAGAAAGACGGAGGGAACAAGGTAAGAACCTGTCTCCAGCCAGTTCTCATCATCATGTGTGGAGTAAAGAACTTCACCATAGATACCCACGTATGATATCCTCACTCCGGCCATAACTCCGAAATGAGAAAGGAATGAGAAATCGCTTTCGGCCGAGGAGGATCTCTGGAAGTTAACACCCCCGCGCAGGCCAAATTCAATATTCTGTGACATTACCGAAAGGCTGATGAAGGTAAAAGCAAAGAGGATAAGTGTTTTTTTCATTTCTGATCAGGTTTATTTCTTTTTTAAAAATAATCATTATAGGAATATGTGCAAATAATCCAATTTTCAAGAAATGTTATTTTTGTTATATACAAGAAACATTCGCATGAAAAAACTAGCTTCACTATTACTGTTACTACTGCTGATCCGGATCGTGGCTGATGCCCAGAAATATGATTGTAACTGGCAAATAACAATGTACATTTTTTCGCAATCAGGAATGTACGATATTTAGCAAATAGCGATGTACATATTTTAGCAACTAATGATGTACATTTTTTTATTAAGGAATAGGTTTTCAATTCTAAAAAGCCCTCCCATTTCTTCATGACCATGTTGAGGCTAACCTGATAAAGCATGCAAGGATAAGCAATAACGGGAGGTATCTGGCAGTGGTTAAAACAAACAGGGTTGAAGTAATTGACCTGATCAGCAGGAGGCCTGTAACAACGATAAAGGCATTAAGGATAACTGCAGCTGATATAAACCCTGAAAATAATGTTCTTGTTTATGCGCGCTTAAACGGCGATATTATTTTCTATAATATAGAGACAAGGGAAAAGATTACAAGCTGCAATCTCAGCAGATGTAAGCCCATAATAATGGCCTGGTCAAACAAGGGACAATACCTGGCAATTGGATGCAGGGATAATATGCTTATACTTTTCGACACGGATAAAAAGAAAATCCTCAATACTAAAAGTCTTAACGGTAAGGGTATAACGGATCTTAAGTTCTCCGATGACGGAAAATACCTTGGCATTTCAATGTTGACCGGCGAAGTGGAAATTATAGACACGGAAAACTGGAAATCAATTCATTATTGGAAAGCACACACGGGAAAAGCCCGGGCACTTGCATTTCACCCTTCGGGAAAATATATAGCAAGTGGTGGTGAGGATAAGATGGTCCACATATGGGAAGTGCCGTCGGGTAATGAAGTACACCGCCTTAGTGCACATGACAGGGAAATTCTATCCCTTGATTTTTCGCCCGACGGAACAATGCTTGCCAGCGGGTGTGCTGGCCAACCCGTAGAATGATGCCAATGACATTGGTGAAAAATTACAGGAGCTGTGCTTTGATGTGATGCTTTTCAATAACCTTGACCTGGTGAGTTTTAAAAAGAGCATTGATGATTTATTAATGGAGGGGCGTTTATTAATGGTATGATTTAAGATTTAAGATCAACGATTTAAGATTTAAGAAGTTTTGAGTTTAATAGCATTGAGGTGGATCAGAACAATAATATAGAGGTGTAAGGGTTTGCGCCTCAGAATCTATTCATCCAGCTACCCTGAGCTGCTGCTGCGAGAAGGCGCAGCCTTCTTTGTTGCGAAGGAAGGACGACCGAGCAACAGGGCTTTTATGACAGACCATCGTTCTCTGGCATAAAAGACCGGCAGCAGTTGCGTCAAGAAATCCACCAACTACCCATATACCCCCGGACTTTGTCCGACGTCTTCGTGCTCCGTAGATTTATCGAAGGAGCAAGCCCGAGGAATCGAGGGCAAAGTCGGAGGGGGTAAGGCATTCACCCACCTCTCTTTTTGCAGCGATGAGCCCTTCGACTCGCTCAGGACAAGCGGTGAGGGGCAGACTACGATAATCAATGTTCATAAACTTAAATAACAAGGATGCTTATTTAAGTTATTTGCCAATATATTAAATAAAAGCTATCTTTGTTTAAAATTCAATATGAAAAATTTCAAATCAGGGAACTATATTAATCAAGGCTATTACAATAGTTTCCAACCCTCCTATATAAACAAACAGTTGCATGTTGATGATATGGAGGTCATGCAATTATTAAGTCTGTCTGACAGAGAGATGGGTAGACTGGATATGTATTCAAAATATATCCCCAATATTGACTTATTTATAAGCATGCACGTTATAAAAGAAGCAACTAAGAGTAGCAAAATTGAGGGAACTCAGACAAAAGTGAATGAGGCCATCTTAGATAAAGAACATATCCCTTTTGATAAAAGAGATGATTGGGAAGAAGTTCAAAATTACATCAGAGCGATGGAATGGGCGCTTAATGAATTAAAAGAACTGCCCTTATCATCAAGATTAATTAAAGATACCCACAGGGTACTTTTGCATGGAGTACGTGGAGAGAAAAAACAACCGGGAGAATTCCGGACAAGCCAAAACTGGATTGGAGGAGCAACGATAAACGATGCAACTTTCATTCCCCCCGTTCATTCTTCTGTTCCGGAATTGATGAGTGATCTGGAAAAATTTCTCCATAACGATAAGATATTTGTTCCTGATTTATTGAGAATAGGACTTGTGCATTATCAGTTTGAAACTATCCACCCTTTTCCGGACGGAAATGGTAGAATCGGAAGATTACTAATCCCTCTGTATTTAGTCAGTAAAGGGATTTTGCAAAAGCCGATTCTGTATTTATCGGATTTCTTCGAAAAAAACAGAGGATTGTATTATGATAATTTAATGGTGGTAAGAGAAAAAAATAATCTGTCTCAATGGTTCAGGTTTTTTCTTGTTGGTATCGTTGAAACGGCAAAAAATGGAATAAGAACATTTGATGATATTTTACAATTACAGAAAAAATCTGATTCAGAGATACAAGTTTTAGGTAGTAGAGCGACAAAGGCAAAAAAGGTTATCGATTATTTATACAAAAAACCGATTATAGATGCAGAAAAGGTCAGCAAGGTTGCTGATATATCAATGCCATCTTCATATAAATTGATTTCTGATTTAGAGAAAATGGATATTTTAAAAGAGGTAACCGGTGGCCAGAGAAGTAGAATTTATGTATTTGATAATTATCTAAAATTATTCAAATAAGCGCCTCAGAACCTAATCATCGCACGTTCGTCCCGAGAACTCGTGGCTTCAGCCTCCGCTCAACCTCTGCAAAGCTACGGTTGTCAAAGCAAGGCTACGGCGGACAGGCCGGTAGCAGTCGCGTCAAAAGTCTGCGTCTCTAAACTTTATCTAAGGGTCCAGGTGCGGGGATCTGCAGAGAGGTGCATTTAGCATTTTTTGCCGAAGCGGTAGGCGGCGATGGCCTGTAAGCTTTTAACGGGCAGGTTACCTCGCAAGCCAAGATCAAACCTGCCGACACTAAAGCCGGCGCCGAGCCTTCAATCTGCTCTTCAGCCAGTATGTAATATGACAGGCCTCCTTCTATGTAAATGGGCTGGAAGCCGTAATAACGCAGCAGGGTAGAAGCCACAAAATAATTTGCCCTCTCAGCCCAGTCGTTATCATCATGTATTGAAAAGAGAACTTCTCCATATATACCCATGGTCGATATTTTAAGTCCTGCCATTAAACCGATGTGTGGCAGCAAAGAGGTGTTCTTGTCGGGTGAATGTGAGCCCTGGAAATTAATGCCTCCGCGAAGGTCAAATTCCAGTTGCTGTGACATGGCTGAAAGACTGATGGAGGAAATGGCAAGAAGGATTATTAGCTTTTTCATATTCAGGTGGATTATTTGTAATAAATATACGAAGGAAAAAGAAGAAAAAAAGTAATTTGCCCTGCTAATGCAGGGCGTAATTAAATTTTATGGCGCGATTGGAGGGTGGCGATGATGTCGTTGAAGGAATAGCCCTTGGCGTGGAGCAAAACGAGTAAGTGGTAAACCAGGTCGGCTGACTCTTCAAGGAAAAGATCATCCCTGCCATTACATGCCTCCAGGATGAGCTCCACAGCTTCCTCCCCTACTTTCTGGGCTATCTTCTTTATCCCTCTATCAAATAAGCGGGCAGTATATGATGTGCCGGGATCAGCTTCCTTGCGCGATGAAATGACCGATTCCAGGTAGAGGATAAACTCCAGGCTGTCTTTCCTGTTTACCTCCGCCCAACAGGTATCCGTCCCCATATGGCAGACCGGCCCGGCCGGTACTACCTTTGCCAGGAGGGTGTCATTGTCACAGTCCGGCTTGATGTCTACAAGCCTAAGGTAATGGCCCGAAGTCTCACCCTTGGTCCATAACTCTTTCCGTGAACGGCTGAAAAAAGTCAGCCTGCCACTTTCCTGTGTCACCCGGAGTGCTTCCTCATTCATATATGCCAGCATGAGGACTTTTGACGTTGTGGCATCCTGTACAATAACAGGTACCAACCCATCACCCTTGTCAAAATCAATATTCATTGCTCTGTATTTTTATTTTAATTATTTCTCAAGTTGAAACCGAAAAACATGTTAAAGCCACAAAAATAATATTACGTTCTTACTATTATACCATTACGCGCCAGGTATCTTTTTACCTCGCCTATGCTTATCTCACCATAGTGGAACAAACCGGCAGCCAGCGCCGCATCTGCCCTGCCTCTTTCAAAAGCATCCCTGAAATGGGACAGCCTACCGGCACCACCGGAAGCTATCACAGGCACATTGACCATATCACTAATACGTGCCAGCACGTCATTGGCATATCCATTACGGGTGCCGTCATGATCCATCGAGGTGAAGAGCACTTCGCCGGCCCCCCTGTCAACACCTTCCCTGACCCATTCAAAAAGATCAAGCCATCGCAGAAAAACACCGGGTTCCTTCACCGCCACCGATCCCACATTAACCATTGCCGCCCCGGGCAAGGCGCACGCATTTACCGTCAATTATATCTATTGCAGGTATTATCTCTATCATAGTCTCAGAAAATTTTTCAATAATTCAATCCCCGCCTCCCCGGATTTCTCCGGGTGAAACTGGCATCCTAAAAAGTTATCCCTTTCAATGGCAGCGGTGAAGATTCCATGATAATAGCTGTTGGCCACTGTATATTTATTGTGGGGAACATAATAGCTATGCACAAAATACATATTGGTCCCCTCGCCTATCCCTTCAAAGAGCTTGCCCCGGAGATTATCAATTATATTCCATCCCATATGAGGCACCTTGATATTACCTTCAGTCCTGCCCCTCAAATCTTGCACCCTGCCTTCTAAAATGCCGAGGCATTTCGTGCTGCCCTCATCGCTTGCTTCCAGCATGAGCTGCATCCCCAGGCATATGCCGAGCACCGGCTGCTCCAGCGAAGCGAAGGATCTAATCGTTTATTATCAGCTAATTAGATCCTCCGCTGCGCAGATCCTTCGCTAACGCTCAGGATGACA
>JAYEGY010000065.1:12812-15213 GCA_034659275.1 Bacteroidota bacterium
GCATGAGCTGCATCCCCAGGCATATGCCGAGCACCGGCTGCTCCAGCGAAGCGAAGGATCTAATCGTTTATTATCAGCTAATTAGATCCTCCGCTGCGCAGATCCTTCGCTAACGCTCAGGATGACACTTTTCGCAGATCCTTCGCTAACGCTCAGGATGACAGGGATTTTTTTCTGATACGCACAGCATTTACATGGGCGTCGAGGCCTTCCGCTTCGGCCATCTTTTCAACATAGGGACCTATTGCTGCCAGTCCCTTTTCGGACACTTTCTGAAAGCTTATCTTTTTCAGGAAGCTGTCGAGCGACACCCCGCTCCATCCCCTGGCGAAGCCATTGGTGGGCAGTGTATGGTTTGTTCCCAACGCGTAGTCCCCCACACTCTCGGGGCTGTAATTACCAAGGAAGACCGAGCCTGCATTGATAACGCTTTCTGCCATCCCTTCAGGATCTCTCACCGAGAGTATCAGGTGTTCAGGGGCATAATCATTCATTACCTCGATAAGCTCCTTCGTTCCCGGCACTATGATCGCTGCCGACACCTCAAGGGCCTTATCTATTATTTCCCTGCGGGATAGATTTTTCTTTTGTTTCTCCACCTCTATGGCAACCTGCTCCGCTATATTCCTTTCTGTTGTCAGCAGCACAGCCTGGCTGTCGGTGCCGTGCTCAGCCTGTGAGAGCATATCAGCAGCGATGAATGAAGGCCGGGCTGTTCTATCGGCCACCACCATCACCTCCGAGGGACCGGCAGGCAGATCTATGGCAATACCTTCTCTTGCAGCAAGCTGCTTGGCCGCAGTGACATACTGGTTACCCGGCCCGAAGATCTTATCAACGCGGGGTACGCTTTCTGTGCCGTACGCCATTGCACCCACAGCCTGTATCCCTCCTGCCCTGAATATTTTTGTGACACCCGTTACCGATGCGGCATAGAGTATGACGGGGTTTATTTCACCCTCCCTGCATCCTGCCACACGTGCAGGGACGGCAAGCATAAGGACAGAGGAGAAGAGGGGGGCCGTTCCCCCGGGTATGTAGATACCTGCCTTCTCGAGCGGGACACCTTTTTGCCAGCAGTAGACGCCCGGCATGGTGTCTATCATCCTGGGCACCGTTTTCTGGCTTGCATGGAAAAGCTCAATATTCTCCACCGCCCTGTGAATGGCTTCCTTCAGCCCGGCGCCAATACTGTCAGCCGCCCTGTCTATCTCTTCACGGCTGACAAGTATATCATCCAGCCTGGCACCGTCATACCTCAGTGTGTACCTTGCCAGGGCACTGTCGCCGTCTTTCTTAATAGCATCAAATATCTCATTCACCAGTGGCTCTATCTCAGAAAGATCCTGCACCGGACGTTTAAGGATCTCACGTGTTTCATTGATGTTTGTATATTCAAATATTCTCATATCAGTGAATTTTATATTGTTTATTATCAGACCACCATTTTTTCAATGGGGATGACCAGTATTCCCTGGGCCCCCTTCTTTTTTAACTGTCCTATCACTGCCCAGAAATCGGCTTCGCTGATTACCGAATGCAGGGAGCTCCACCCCTCCATGGCCAGTGGCATGATGGTGGGGCTTTTCATCCCGGGAAGGATATTGCATATATCTTCCAGCTTATCATCAGGAGCATTCAGAAGGATGTACTTATTGTTCCTGCTCGCCAGCACCGACCGTATCCTGAACAGTATTTCATCTGCAACGGCCTGCTTCTCATTATTCAGCCCGGGTCCTTTTACCAGGCAGGCTTCGGACTTAAGTATCACCTCTGCTTCTTTAAGGCCATTTTTAAAGAGGGTGCTTCCCGAGCTTACAAGGTCACATATGCCATCGGCCAGGCCGATATTAGGTGCTATCTCCACCGATCCCGGTATATCGGAATTCCTGAGGAAGAGCACATCGGCCGGGAAGTCACGGGCAGGAGCTATCAGCTGGTCGAAACCATTGTCGATCCTTATCCCGCATTCGCCGAGGAGGGATAGTGAGCCGTCGTGCAGCCTGCCCGCTTTTTGCACTGCGATTTTCAATCTTAGATCCATGTTTGTTCGTTTTTAAGCATAAAAAAAGCCCGCCTTTGCTAAAATGCACCGGCGGGCCGTGGTCTTTTTTCTATATTATTATAGCATTAGATACACCATCATCCGCTCGCCGGAAGGCAAGTAGCATGATGATGATGATGTAATGCTGTGTTGTTCATTGTTTTTTCTGTGGCTACAAATATAAAGAAATATTTTTAATTGCAAATGCAGCTACGTAAAAGACCCGGAGGGGGTTAATAATAATAGCCGGGGTTTTACCCCCGGGTAAATGTGGTACAATAACAATATCCCTGCTCCCTGCCCCTTGCCCCCTGCAAAACCCGCGGAGCGGGTTAATAATAATAGCCGGGGTTTTAC
>JAYEGY010000066.1:0-56768 GCA_034659275.1 Bacteroidota bacterium
CCCCAGGCTCTTCAATGTGGAGGATATGGCGTTCTCGTTTATTGCTTTGTCCAGTCTCAACAATGCCTTCACCAACCCGTCACCGCTAAAAGCAGCAATCCTGCAGATCCGGCTTATCCCGCTGATCGAGGCCAGTGTGATTGCCATCAATACCTGGTTGACACCAAACTTTGTTGCATTGTGCCACTCGGTTGGGAACGATGAGCTGATGGATTTTACTATATTTTTGCGGTTCATATATTTTGCTACGGTATTGAGACCGGAATACTTTGTGATGTTACTTCCTGTGAATGAGGACTTAACAACTTTTGATTGGTTTTTTAACTTATTTTTTGTATTTTTCATCTTGAAGGTGATGTTTTTTTTGCTTGTGTTTGTTGATTTAATACTTTGAATATAAGCAAAATACATCACTTTTCCTATTTTTTATTTTAATTTTTTAAGTGTAATTTAAAAAAATATTTATAACTGAATTTATTTTATGGTTCTTTTATTTATGAACTTACTAAACCAACTATGTTATGAAAATATCATAAATACAATTTCCCCTTGATTATAACCTGTTTTATTTCATAATTTTTATTGAATACAGTCAGGTTAGCCTTATAGCCTTCAGCAATGTAACCGTATTTGGTGAATCCCATCAATCTTGCAGGGTAAGTTGATGCCATACGCAGTGCTTCATCCAACTGTATACCAACATCCTGTACACAATTTTTAACTGCCTTCAACATTGAGAGGGAAGATCCTGACAGGGTGCCATCTGGCAAGGTAAACCGGTCTTCCTGCCTGGTATGCAGATAAGCCCCACTTTTATTCTCTTCAACTGCATCCGAAACGAGGTATAGCCTGTCTTTCATTATTTTTTTCGCAATTGAAACGGCATTATAATCCACGTGGATTCCATCAGCAATAATACTGGCATACGCACTTTCTGACTTAAAAGCTGCACCCGGTAATCCCGGGTCCCTGTGATGGAATGGTGACATAGCATTAAACAAATGTGTAATTGCCTTAACTCCCCAATTAAATCCTGATTTAGCCTCTTGAAAAGTAGCATTGCTGTGACCTGCTGCTACAGTAACACCGTGATCCGTCAATACCTTAATAAATTCTGGATCGCATAATTCAGGTGCCAGTGTAATCATTTTCACCACACCACCTGCATCATCAAGTAAGTCTTTAATTTCTTTTTTATCGGGGCGTTTTAAATATTTTGTATTATGTGCTCCCCCCTTCACTTCATTGATATAAGGTCCTTCGAGATGAAGGCCCATTACTGCAGGATGCGACTTTTCTTTCAATATTCTAATAATCCTGCGGTAAGCCTCGAATGAATTTGTAGGTGTAACAATTAAGAAACCTGCTGTTCCGCTTCTAATAATACTTTCCGTAATTGAATCCAGAGCCTCTGCCGTCGGTTCCTCGGAGAACAGATACCCCCCACCTCCTGCAATCTGTAGATCTATTAAGCCGGACGTGATAAAATAATCCCTGTAATCCACCAGTTCAGCCTCAGCCGGCACAGATCCGGGGCCCACAAGAGCTTTTATCGTATCGTTTTCAATTATAATAGCCTTGTCTGTGATTTGTTCCGTCCCCGTAAATATGGTTGCGTTAATTAATGCATAGGTCATACACTGAAAATTTCATAAGGATGAGCATAAACATAATAATAAATATTTATTTTCAACCTGAGCTGTCCGGGAATAAAATATTACAGGGCATAAAATTAAACCTTGAAACGATTATTTATCTTTATGTTCTATTCTGATTCATTATGCCGCAATTGATAACGGATAATATTAACCAGAGAATTATGTATTATGGCCATTTTAGGTATTGATCTCGGAGGCACAAAAATTTCCTCAGCACTACTTACAACAAAAGGTAATTTATCAGTTCAACAGAGTGTTCCGCTTGGTAATAGAGAAGGAAAGGAGGTTGGAGTACTTATCAGAGAGCAAATCAATAATATGAGATTATCCCCCTCATTGCAGGGGGATAATATTAAATCAATCGGAATATCTGTACCCGGTATAAGCTACTCAACCACTGGCACTGTATGGGCTCCTAATATCCCAGGATGGGAAAATTACCCACTGTTGGATGAGATTAGAAGTGTATCAGGAGAAATACCCATAACAATAGACAACGATAGAGCTTGCCATATGCTGGGAGAACTATGGATGGGAAATGCCAGGGGGTGCAGGAATGCTATTTTTCTTGCAATAGGTACCGGCATAGGTGCCGGTATAATGGTAAACGGAGAGATACTGAGAGGGAGTAACGATATTGCAGGCAGCGTAGGATGGATGGCTCTCAACAGGCCTTTTAACGATAATTACATTGACTGCGGTTGCTTCGAATACCATGCATCGGGTGAAGGAATTGCAAAAGTGGCAAGAGAATACTTAAAAAGGTATAACGATTATCATGGAGAACTTTCAAAAAAAAGAATTGGTGAAATAAGCTCTTATGAAGTCTTAGCTGCTTATAAGAATGGTGATATACTGGGCAAGAAGGTTATGGAAGAGACAATTGAATACTGGGGCATGGCAGTAGCAAACCTCATAAGCATCTTTAATCCTGAGAAGATTATTTTTGGAGGTGGCTTATTTGGGCCAGCAGTATCATTATTGCCGGCAATTAAGCAAGAGGCAGAAAAATGGGCTCAGCCTATAAGCATCAGGCAAGTTGAAATAGTCAATTCTACCCTGGGAGGAGATGCAGGCGTATACGGAGCAGGTTATTTGGCGCTTAAAAATTTGCCAGGATTTTAAAATATGTAAAGATTTGAAATATGCATAATAAAAGACTTATTTTCTGGTCGGCATGTCTGGGGATGCTTTCATTCGGGATAGTGTTTATAACACTTGGTTCAATTGCCCCGGATCTCAGAGAAAAGCTTAATCTTAATGAAATAGAAGCAGGTACTCTTTTCTCAATTCTCCCTTTTGGGGTGCTCTTAGGTTCGCTGGTATTTGGTCCTGTCATTGATAAATCTGGTTACAAGTTACTCCTTACCGCATCATGTATTTTCATGTTTGCAGGCTTTGAGGGTATTGCTTTTGCATCCTCAAAAGGAGTGATAAAAATATGGATCTTTTTTATCAGCCTCGGTGGAGGAGCTATAAATGGTGCCACGAATGCTCTTGTTTCGGATATAAGTGAAAATAACAAAGGTGCAAATCTAAGTCTGCTCGGTGTTTTTTACGGCATTGGTGCACTTGGAACACCACTTATTCTTGGATTATTACGTTCAATTTTCACTTTTGAAACAATTTTCATGGTAATAGGTGGACTAACTTTTTTGGTAGCATTATTTTACCTCATGCTCAGGTTTCCTCCTCCAAAACAAGCCCAGGGATTACCCCTTAAACAAAGTGCCGCCTTATTAAAGGATAATGTATTATGGTTGGCAGCATTCTTTCTGTTCTTCCAGAGTGGTTTCGAGGGAATAATAAATAACTGGACAACACTGTTTCTTACAGACCACCTGGCAGTTGAAAAGAGTAATGCCTTATATGGCCTTTCTTTGTTCGTCGCAGGAATGATGGTGATGCGTTTATTGCTAGGCAGTGTATTCAGATCTGTATCTACTGTGAAAATTATGACAGCTTCCTTTATATTAATAATCATTGGCATAATATTTCTTAAAACAGGCTTTACTTTTTACTCGGCAGTTACTGGATTAGTTATCCTGGGTGCTGGACTGGGAGGAGGTTTCCCCATTATGCTGGGAATTGTCGGTGAGAGATTCCGGCATCTTTCCGGAACGGCCTTCAGTATTGCCCTGGTGATTGCCCTGGTGGGAAATACACTTATAAATTATGGCATGGGAATAATAGCACAAAATTTCGGAGTAAAGCACTTAACTTCGGTTGGCCTGGTAGAAGTAGCAGGGATGATTGTTTTATTTTTCATCCTTATCATAAAAATTAAAAAAATTAATAACAATTAAAATAATTCAACATGTTAGCAAAACAATGGCTCGAAAATGCACGCAAGGTAATGAATCGTATTGAGGAAACACAAATTGATAACATCCGCCAGGCAGCTGAAGCAATGGCTGCCACAATAGAATCCGAGCGATGGGTTCACACCTTTGGCTGTGGTCATGCAACATTGCCTATTGAAGAAATGTATCCAAGGATCGGCGGCTTTGTTGGCTTTCACCCGATCATTGAATTACCCCTCAGCTTCTTCACACACATAACGGGCGAGATGGGCGTTCATCAGTTTGTATTCCTGGAAAGGGTTGAAGGTTACGGAGTAGAAATCATGAAAGGATATAATTTTGATAAGCGTGATATCATGTGGCTTTTCTCCCATTCGGGTATCAATAATGTCAATATTGACATAGCGCTTGAAGCGCGTAAAATAGGTATGAAGGTCGTAGTCTTCGGTTCAGCAGAAGAAGCCAGAGGGAAGAAAACCAGGCATTCATGCGGTAAAACAATTTTTGAACTTGCTGATATAATCGTGGATACATGTGTCCCGCTCGAGGATGCTTCCGTAAGTCTTAAAAATCATCGTGACAAGATCGGTCCTGTTTCAACCATGGCTTTTACAAGCTGCGTCTGGATGACAATAACAACTGTTGCCGAGATACTTGCCGATAAAGGAATTAAACTGTATATACACCCGTCACATAATGTACCGGGGGACAATACTGCAAAAATACGCCTGGATGAAGCCCTGGCAGAATATAAACGAAGGATTGCCGGTGTTTAGCGCAGAATTCCTCTTTACGGTATTATTATATGCCATCATCATATATGTTTACCATCGAGCCTGGTAAGGGCATAAATTCCTGCACCCTGGAGGGAAGCATGTAAACCAAGTTTTGCTCTTACGATCTTTACATTCTTCCGGCAAAATTCGATAGAATTTGAATTAGCACTATCTTTTATCATATCAAAATACTCATCCCCTGCCATAGCCATACCACCCCCAAGGATAATAATATCAGGAGAAAAAATACTTATCAGGTTGGCAAGTCCTGCACCTATATAATTAGCATTATCCTTAATTGCCATCTTTGCATAATAATCCCCATTATGACCCAGTTCGAAAACATCCCTTGCGCTGAGTTTATCTTTAAAGTCATTGGTCGTGTTCTTTATCTGCCCGCTCATCAGAAGGTAATTCCTCACAAGAGCCACCGATGAAGCAAAATATTCAAAGGATCCCCGTATTCCCTTATCGCTGTACTGACCAAACATATCAAGGCTCATCTGCCCAATCTCACCCCCTGCATTATCAGTTCCCCTGTAAAGTTTACCTTCAATAATTATTGCACCACCTATACCACTGCGCAATGCAACAAAAACAACATTGGCAAATCCACGTGCAGCACCGTTATAATGCTCAGCTATTGCCATCAGGTTAGCATCGTTATCCAGAAATACCGGCAGCCCGGTTTCTGAGCTCACCATCTTCCCAAGGGGTACATCCTTCCATCCATCTATACCCTGGTCAGGGCCTAAAATTATTCCTTCCCTGTAATCAATAAAACCTTTTGCCGCTATGCCCACACACAGTGGATTGACATTATGAGCCGCAGCTTCTTTCCTAGTCCGGGAAACCGCCTCAATTACCATTTTAATCAACATATCCCTGTCGGAGATGCTGTCATATTTATAACTGAAATCATCAATGATTTTACCGCCATACCTGACCAAGGCAGTATGTATCATTGTCCGACCGATATCAAGTCCTATGGCAGTTGCGTATTCGTACATAACGTTTCAGGTTTTAGGTACCGTATTATTAATTAAACAATCATAATTCATAATTAACAGTTCATCTTTTCTCAAGGTAGCTCATCATAATTATCGACCCAGCCGTGCCATCCATTGTAGGCTCATTCGTTGAATAATCGTTTATATCATCATGATATACCACATAACTATTCTGAAATTTTGCAAATTCATCAATATCTGATAAGGAAATTCCTTTCAGTGAATTATATATTGTTGAATAAACAGGCCCGTCAACAAGTCCGCCTGCCACCTCTTCACCCGTAAGAGCCCAGATGCTAGTGTGAATATCTTCAGGGTATTCACCTCCTTCCGGCAGGCCGGTAAACATCGATGTACCCCATGGATTAATCCCAAAGAGCCAGTCCACCTGGTCTTTCATATAATCATGGTAGGTAGAATCAGACGTCATATCTTCATAAAATATTATCTGCGTGACCAGTGATGTCAGGAGGTTATTTGAGCACCAGATGAAGGGCACACCAACATTATAGACATTCTGCTCTCCCCTTTCTATGGTAGCCTCAATCCCCATTTTATAATATTCAGCCAATACTTTTTTAAAGTTGTCGTCCACAAGATCGTAAAGGGCATAGTGTCCTATGTTGACGAAGGGATAATACCTGTAATGAGCTGCCGTATCAAAGGGCATCCACGATACTGCTGCAGCCTGTACGGCATAATCTCTCGCCATCTTTAGATATTTTTCTTCACCTGTGGCCCGATACAATTCAGCAGCTCCCCATTCCATATCATCTGTCCATGTATCCTCATTATACCTGTAAGGTGCTCCATAGGAATTGCCCTGCTGGAAACCTTCATTTTTCAAACCCAGGTTAAAAACCGTTCTTGCCGAGCTGAGGCATTTATCGGCAAAGTCTTTTTTCAGGGGATCATCCTTCCATATGGTATAAGCCATCGCGAGAGCCGCAGCGCAGCGTCCTGCAAGATTGGAAACACCCGTTGCTTCACTTTTGTATTCTCTTAAACCCTGGGGCTTCCCGTTGGCAAAATATACGACCCTGTAACTGTTTTCACCCCATCCATAGTCTGATTTATCATTGTTAGGCATCTTCCATCCTATATGGTCCCTGTCATCCCCAACCTGGTGAAAAAGTAAATCAGGTGCAGGATGCATTTTAAGTATCCATTGCAGTCCCCATAAGGCTTCATCCAGTATATCAGGTAGCCCGTTAGCCCCTGGCTCACCCAGCGAATCAACCCTGTCATTATACTTTTCCGGGAACATCTGGTATGCCTTAAGCATGTGGGCTGTTGCATAACTGCCCGTAATTAGGTATTTCAGCTGATCACCCGCATCATGCCAGCCACCGCTTACATCTACATAGGTGGAGTCCTCCATCGGGCCATACATGGTTTTTCCATCAAGTGTATGACATTTAACATCGAGGAAGGGATTATATCCGCACCTCTGCTGCCGCATAAAGCCAAGCAAATCCTCGGTATATCTGTCATATACATCCCCGGAAATGGGAAAGGTCGCCGACTCATATCCAGATTCTGAGTCACGAATTGTATATCTACCTGGATTTTTCAAAAATGAAAAATCAAGCTCATAGTAATGTTTAAATTTACCCCAGGTCTCGGTTTCCAGCTTAAAGGGCTCAAGGTTATCGAAGATAGTCTTTCCTTCGTCAGAAAGAAGCCTGAAAGTTTCTTCTACCTCCTTATTTGAAAATATTATAGCGCGCTTACTATCACCCGGGTGATATCCTGCCTGGTTTATTCTTATATAAACCGGTTCCGGTTTCCTGACACAGGTAGTGTGCATAATTAATAAGATAATACCGATAAAGAAAAGGTGTTTCTTATGGTATGGATTTATAGAAAGTAAATTTATTATCATAATAACTTCTTTTAATATTCTTCCCTTGATCTTTTGCCGAGGTAGCCACCATGATGTCTCTTTGCATAATCCTTCCTGGTAAAACCAATTTTTTCTTCAAGGAGGACAACCAGGGCATCACCGATAACCGTCATAACAGTAGTTGAAGTAGTTGGTGTAAGGCCCAGTATACATACTTCTTCAGGCTTTCCTGTAAGAAGGAGATAATCTGACCTGTGTGCCAGCTCACTTTCTTTATCACTTGTAATTACTATTACAGGTATGTCTTCATACAGGTTATTTTTAAGATCAAGCAGTTCAAGTATTTCACGTGTTATACCCGAATTTGATATACACAGCAGAATATCATTCTTCTGGATAATACCGAGATCACCGTGTTGAGCTTCACTGGGATGTAGAAATATAGCCGGTGTACCCGTTGAACTCATGGTAGTGGCAATATTAAGAGCTATCTGTCCCGCCTTGCCCATACCACTGGTTATTAATTTACCATTCTTCCTGTGTACTCTCTCGTAAATAGCATCAACCGCATTTTCATAGTAGCCATTTACAGGAATTTTTTTAATTGCTTCGGCTTCCCTGCGGAAAATATCTTTTATTCTTTCCATGTGATATAAATAATGTCTTTAAAGTTAGGCAAAAAGGATATACTGTAAACAATAGAGGGCCTGCTTTATTCAAGAATCTCATTCACGCCTTCAAGAACAAAGTGTGGTTTATACGGGAATTCATCTATTGTATTTTTTCAATAATTGCCTTGCGGTCTATAAATTAAGTGCTTACGTTCGTTTGATATGCTCCAGTGTATTTTGAATCGATTCTTCGAAAATATTCGCGCCTTCTATCCATTTAAGAATTTTCTCGCTTACCTCAGGATATCCTGCTGAACGCATCGATACGGTTTTATAGCATAATTCTTTAAGCTCCTGTATATTATCAAGTAATTGCATGAAATATATCCTGAAAAAACCATCGGTAATAAAAAAGTACTTTCTCCTTTCTGAAGCACGTGTTTTATAATCAATCATTTTTATCGACAGCAGGTAATTCAGAGAAGTACTTATTGAGCTCTTACTGGCCCTGAAAAAATCAACCAGCTCAGAAAATGTAGCTTCGGGCTTATCGGAATTTGCAAAATAAGCCATTATACGTCCCTGCATTGGAGTAAGGCCAAATTTTTCAAACACCCTTCCCGTTTCTTCAATATGTTCTCTCATTCCTTTCTTGATCATAAGCTGATTTTTTTGAACGACTGGTTTAACAAAAATAAATATATTTTACAAAGTTCATTAAATTTTGAACTAAAAAAACATAAAATCTGATTTTGCTGGTACAAATAAAAAAAAAGTCTTAGTTTTGGTTTTTTGACAAACACTGAATATAGAATTAATACCTTAAAGCCGTGTTACAGACTATTGACTGGACGATTGTAGCTATTTTCTTTGTGATTGTTATCAGTATAGGCTGGGTAGCCTCTAAGACTGCGGGAAAAGACACGACTGAATTCTTTCTTGGAGGACGAGGTATGCCCTGGTGGCTTCTTGGAATTTCCATGGTAGCATGTACTTTTTCAGCTGACACACCCAACCTTGTGACGGGTATGGTGCGTGAAGACGGGGTAGCAAAAAACTGGGCATGGTGGGCATTCCTGATAACCGGCATGGTAACTGTTTTCATTTATGCCAAATTATGGAGAAGATCCAACATAATGACCGACCTGGAATATTACGAGTTAAGGTACAGTGGCAAGGCGGCATCTTTTCTAAGGGGCTTCAGGGCTCTTTACCTGGGCATCCTCTTCAACACTCTTATCATGGGTACTGTAACCCTGGCCGCTATCAAGATAGGTGGCGTTATGCTTGGCATTAAACCATGGCAAGCTGTTGTAGGCGGTTCAGTTGTAATTATGATATATGCATCTCTCGGAGGATTGAAAGGAGTGATATGGGCTGATTTTTTCCAGTATAGCATTGCCATGTTCGGAGCTGTACTTGCAGCCGTAGTGGCTGTTCGTCAACCCGAAGTCAATGGTCTTGAGAACCTCCTTTCAAATCCTGCATTGCATGAGAAGATTCAAGTATTACCTGATTTTCGCAATCCCTCGGTATGGGTAACATTGATGCTCATCCCGATAGCCGTACAATGGTGGGCAGTATGGTACCCCGGGGCAGAGCCGGGGGGCGGTGGATATATAGCACAGAGGATGTTATCAGCAAAGAATGAGAAAAACGCCATAGGTGCCACACTGCTTTTTAATTTCGCCCATTATGCCCTCAGGCCATGGCCATGGATAATAGTTGCCCTGGCTTCTGTTATTATCTACCCTGACCTGGACTCTATAAGGGCACAGTTTCCTGATATTTCTGAAACATACCTCAAGGATGATATCGCCTACCCGGTTATGCTTGCCAAGCTTGAGCCCGGGTGGCTTGGCCTGGTTACAGCATCCATAATAGCTGCATACATGTCGACTATAGGAACACACCTTAACTGGGGATCATCATACGTAGTAAATGACTTCTACAGGCGTTTTGTTAAACCCGGCGCTCCGGAAAAAGAACTTGTTGCGGTAGGAAGAATAACCACGATCTCACTTATGGTAATAGCAGGCCTGATGGCACTCTTCTTCCTTAATAATGCCACCCAGGCCTTTGATGTGCTCTTATTATCGGGTGCAGGTACAGGGGCTATTTATCTTTTAAGATGGTTCTGGTGGAGGATCAATGCATGGACTGAAATTTCAGCTATGATAGCAGCCACCATATGTGCCATAGTGCTTGTCTTTTTCGTACCAGACAGTGCAATAACTTTCTGGGTCCTTGATGGATTCACTTCCAAACTGCTGGTTGCAGTGGCAATAACGACAGTGGTATGGATAGTTACAACATATCTTACCGCCCCGGAAACCAAAGCAACATTAAGGACATTTTATAAAATAACCAGGCCGGGCGGACCCGGCTGGAAAAAGGTTGTGGAGGAAGCCAAAGCGGAGGACGACATAGTGATCGATACCAGGGACGAAGGCCGTAAATGGGAAATGCCTTTGCAGATACTCTGTGTCTTTATCGGGGCAGTATCAATTTACAGTTCGTTATTCTCTATAGGTAGCTTTGTTTATGCAAAGCCCTGGCTGGGTACTTTTCTGGCCCTTATTGCCGTAGCAGGTACTATATTCCTATTCAGGACCTTCGATAAATTGAATGCTGATAAATAAAAAACTAAATATGGTTTCACCAATACCGAATCTGGAGAAAATATTTTATAGATTTAATGCCGGAGGTTTATTTGAAAACGGATTTCCATATGGCAATGGACATATTAATGATACATATAAAATAACTACCACCAATAATCCTCACGATTATATTCTTCAAAGGATCAATAATGACATTTTCACGGATATCCCTCACCTTCAGAAAAATATCAGCAGGGTAACCAAGCACCTTAGAAATAAACTTGAACAGATAGGGGAAAAAGATATTGATCGTAAGTGCCTTACTCTTATCAGTACAAAAACAGGTGAAAGCTACTTGAAACATGAAGATGGAAAGTACTGGAGAATGTATATATTCATTAGCGATCATAGGAGTTATGATATTGTTGAGAATGCAGAACAAGCGAGGGAAGGAGGTAAAGCAATAGGGCGTTTCCAGGCTATGCTTTCGGACCTACCAGGACCAATATTGAATGAAACAATTCCTTTCTTCCATAATATTGAAAATAGGCTTAATATCTTCCATGATATTTTATCACAAGATCCGGAACGCAGAGCAGAAGAAACGACTGCAGAGATAAAGTTCGTTGCAGACAGGGAGGAAGAAATGAAAACCATACTCAGGCTAGGTAAGCAAGGTAAAATACCTTTGAGAATTACTCATAATGATACTAAATTTAATAATATATTGCTTGACGAAAACGACAGGGCTCTTTGTTTAATTGATCTCGATACTGTAATGCCCGGATATGTACATTATGATTTTGGAGATGCAATAAGAACAGCAGCAAACTGTGCCGCCGAAGATGAGGAAAATCTCTCCAAAGTATTTATGAATATGGAATTTTACAAAGCCTTTACTGAAGGATACCTCCGAGAAATCGGGCATGTTCTTAATAGTACAGAGTTAGAATATCTCGCCTTTTCTCCTTTACTAATTACTTATACAATTGGTTTAAGATTCCTGACAGATTATCTTAATGGTGATAAGTATTTCAAAACACAAAAAGATAAACATAACCTGATCAGAGCCCGCAATCAATTTAAGCTGGTTGAAAGTTTTGAGCATAATTTTGAAACCATGAAAACCTTCGTTTCTAATTTTATTGGATAACTTAAACAACGTTATTTCAAATTTCCAAGCATGAGAGCTATTTCTTGGCTTTTAATAGCCGTTATTATTTTTCTTATAACCGTTTGCAGTAATAATACAAACAGTAATAAGACTGGAACTGAAGCAAGTGACCCTGAACTAATTGACCCCAATAAATGGATAGACGTAGGTAATGACTTAAACTCCGGTTTTGGAAATACCTATACCCGTTATAGCAGGAGTAAGCCCCCGAATGGAAATATAAACCGTGATATCTCCCTTACAGGATGGAAAGGGGAAAAGATAAATTGCCAGTTACTCTTCTGGTCATCTTCTGATGAAGGCATTGTCAGGGTAAAGAGTGAAAATAATGAAAACCAAAATCTTCTTACAGACAGCGACATTAATATAAGGACAGTAAAATATGTTCTTGCTGACGGTTTCTTTAACGGCTGTGGCTACCGGGATAAAGATACAACAGCATCCTGCCTGATGCCAGATATGCTTGACGATACAAATACCTTCGGTATGCCGGGCATGCAAACAAGACCTGTATGGATAAGTATAAATATTCCAGCCGATACCAAAGCGGGAATCTATGATATCCTTATTAAGGGTATCTCAGATAATGATACCGCCAGTCATAGTATCAATCTTGAAGTTCAGGATAAGGTACTCCCGCCCCCCGGGGACTGGTCATTTCATCTTGATCTGTGGCAAAACCCATTTGCCGTTGCCAGGTATAACGACGTACAGTTATGGTCACAGGAACATATGGACCTGCTAAGACCATTATTGTCCATGCTGGCAGGGGCGGGTCAGAAATGTATTACCACCACCATTACAGAAAAGCCATGGGGGGGACAAACATATGATCCCTTCGGATCAATGATAACATGGATAAAAAACTCGAACGGACTGTGGGAATATGATTATTCTGTGTTTGATCAATATATCAATCTGGCTATCGATTGCGGTATTGATGAACAGATTAACTGTTATTCCATGGTTCCCTGGGGAAACAAGTTTACCTGGTTTGATGAGGACTCCGCTAAATTCCTCACCGTTGAAGCAAAACCCGGATCAAGCGAATATAATGAAATATGGATACCCTTCCTGAATAATTTCAGGGTCCATCTTATGGAAAGGGGGTGGCTTGATAAAGTAAGCATTGCCCTCGATGAAAGAAGTGAAGAAGAAATAAAGAAGATGTTTGCTTTCCTTAAACAATCAGCACCTGATTACAGGGTGACTATGGCAGGGCATTATTACGAGGATATAAACAGTTTGATATACAATTTCAGTTATAACTGGGGACATATTTCTCCTCAAACGAGAGAGCTTATCAAAGAGAGAAATGAATCGGGTAAAATAAGCACCTATTATGTAGCCTGTGGTGTTCCAAAACCAAACACCTTTACCTTCTCCCCTCCCGCCGAGGCGTCTTACCTTGGCTGGTTTGCCGCAGCTATGGGTTTTGACGGCTTTCTCAGGTGGGCTTACAACAGCTGGCCGGAGAATCCCGTGTATGATTCGAGGTTTATTAAATGGCCATCAGGAGATACATATCTGGCATATCCCGGAGCAAGAAGCTCAATACGTTTTGAAAAACTCATTGAAGGAATACAGGACTATGAAAAGATCAAAATTCTTAAAGAGCAATTATCCTTAAACCCGTCTCTGGAGGCAGCAGAAGCCGAAATAAGGATAAGCCGTTTTCTTTCCTCGATCAATCCCTCTTCCCTCGACAGCCTTCCCGCACATGAAATAGTGAATAATGGAAGGCAAATGCTGGATGAGATCAGCAGGATAAAGTAAATCCTTAGCCTAAGGTTATATCCATCAATACCAATGGTCCTTCATTACAGTCAGATCCTGTTCAAGTACAGTACCACCTGCCACTAACCTCGCCATGTAGGTTCCCGGGCTTACCTTTCCTTCCGAGCATACCTGAAGGAAGTCCTTCGCTTAGCTTTATCTAGTTTCGCCCGCCGTCAGTTGTCTTATATATTCCATCACCATAATATGCCGTCCTGCTGTTATTAGCTTCACCGGTTCCAAGCCACACTATTTCCGGATTATTCTTATCCACTGCTATATCTCCAATACTAATAGCACCTGCATTTTCAAACAAGACCTCGAAAGTTATGCCATTGTCCTCTGTCTTCCATAATCCACCCGTGGCCAGGGCCGCATAAAAAGTTGCCGGCTTCTCATCAACAAAGGAAGAGATTTTTCATAATTACATTTTATTAATTTAAATACAGGGTAGTATTAATGATTAGCTGCAATTTAATTGATATTATCATAAAAGAACCATATTATTATTATTTTTAGCTGCCTTTTAACAGCTTTTAACAATGGATATTTTTTCTAACTTGCAAAATAATAGGGTGAAAAATAATCCAATGTCTGCCTGCTGTCAAGCAGTGCGACCAGTTTCGGAACCAGGTGTATCAATAAACAAAAACAAAGATGTTAAAAAGACAAAGAATCGGAATACTGACAGCCGGTGGTGACTGCCCGGGACTTAATGCAGCTATCAGGGGTGTTGCAAAAACAGCCATTGTCAAGTACGGTATGGAAGTATTTGGCATTTCAGACGGCTTCCTTGGCTTGATAAATAAGGAATACATTGAACTCACCGAAAGCAGGCTGTCCGGGATTTTGACCCTGGGGGGTACAATCCTGGGAACATCAAGGGTAAAACCTTTTAAAAAGAAATCTAACAGTAATAAAACAATCAGTAAACCTGAGCTTATCAAAGAGCATTATGACCAGATGGGATTGGATTGCCTGGTATGTATCGGCGGTAACGGAACACAAAAAACTGCATATCGCCTTTCGCAGGAAGGTCTTAATATAGTAGGCATTCCTAAAACCATTGACAATGATGTTTACGGCACCGAAATGACTTTTGGTTTTGATTCCGCCGTAAACATCGCAACGGAGGCCATTGACAGGCTTCACTCGACAGCTAACAGTCATAAAAGAATAATTGTAATTGAAGTAATGGGGCATAATGCAGGCTGGATAGCCCTGTATTCAGGATTAGCAGGCGGAGGAGATGTAATACTTATTCCTGAACTTGAGTTGAACATGAACATTGTGAGTCAATACCTGGAAGAAAGAGCATATAAGAACAAAGATTATTCAATAGTTGTTGTTGCTGAAGGAGTGTCACCAAAACGTAAGAAGAAGTCTGCTGCGGAGTACATAGCTAAAATGATAAGTGAAAAAACAGGTCTTGAAACACGCGAAACAGTTCTTGGGTATGTACAGCGTGGCGGGACCCCCTCACCAATGGACCGGATCCTGGCTACCAGGTATGGGTCATCCGCAGTTGAACTGATAGCTGAAAATGATTACGGGAAAATGGTTACCCTCAGGCATGATGAAATAGTTCCTGTGCCGCTTGAAGAAATAGCAGGAAAACTTAAGGTTGTAACCGAAGATAATCCCCTTGTTACCAAAGCATTATCAATGGGTACATGCTTCGGCTATAACGGATCGGTAATAAAAAAACAGTGATTAGACAGAATGATGGCAGAACATACCAAATCATTTACACCCAAAGAGATAAGCTGGCTTTCATTTAACCACAGGGTATTGCAGGAAGCTAACAATCCCGAAGTGCCGCTTATAGAAAGAATTAAATTCCTCGGTATATATTCCAACAACCTCGATGAATTCTTCAGGGTGAGAGTGGCAACATTGAGGCGAATTTCCAAACTGGAAGAAGAATCGGATGATATTCTCGGCTATAATGCAGAATCAACGCTGAAGAAAGTAAACGATATTGTACTCCAGCAAAGGGTTGAATATGAAAATATTTATTTGAGTGTAATGAAAGATCTTGCTGAAAATAAGATCTTTATAAGAAATGAAAGAGAGCTCAAAAAAGAACAGTTTGAATTCGTAAAGAAATATTACAGCGAGAACATGGCACAGATTATTATGCCATTTATGGTAAACAAAGACAGTAAAATGCCAACCTTAAAAGATGATGCCGTATACCTCGCCGTAACAATAAAACATATAAGAAAGACCAAGAAAGTCCGCTATGCGATTATAGAGTTACCCACAAATACACTACCCAGGTTTATCTCGCTGCCGGGCTCTGAGGACGAAAACAACTTTATATTCCTTGACGATATAATAAGAGTGGGCTTGAAAGATATATTTAACGTTTTCAAAAACAGCAACTTTATTGCACATACCATAAAACTTAATAAAGATGCCGAGCTCGACATAGCAGATGATATATCAGAATCATATATTGACAATGTCACCCGAAGCCTGAACCAGCGTAAAGTAGCCACTCCTGTAAGATTTGTTTATGATAGGGATATACCTGAGGATACTCTGAATACACTTTCTGAGAGTCTTGAGTTAAGTGCGGATGACATTATCATACCGGGAGGCAGGTATCATAACCTCAAGGATATGATTGATTTTCCCACCCCTGAAGGGACTGAAAAATATAAGTATCCCAATCTTTCTCCTATCAATCACAAAGACCTGACGCCGGGAAAGAGTATTATTTCCAGAATAAGAAAAAAAGATATATTGCTCTATTTCCCTTATCACTCATTTGATATCTTTATTAACCTGCTGAGGGAAGCTTCGCTGGACCCCGCGGTAAAGGATGTTAAAATCACCCTATACCGTATTGCCAAAAATAGCAATGTTATCAACGCACTCATAAGTGCTGTGCGTAATGGTAAATCTGTTACCGCTGTTCTCGAACTCCAGGCACGCTTCGATGAAGAAGCCAATATCTACTGGAGCAACCGGCTCAGGGAAGAGGGGGTAAAGGTTATACATGGCGTACCAGGGCTGAAGATACATGCCAAACTTTGCCTGATAACAAGGGTTAAGGGTGATAACTTACAACGTTTTGCATTTGTGGGCAGCGGTAATTTCAATGAAGACACAGCCAGACAATATACCGATCACCTGCTAATGACTTCCGATACTAAAATAACTAACGAGGTGAGTAAAACATTTACTTTCCTTGAAAAAAACTATAAAAAGGAAAATTATTACCATATTATTGCCTCTCCCTTTTACACGAGAACAAGGATATCGAGACTGATAAAAAACGAAATAGAGAATGCCCGTAACGGTAAAGAAGCATATATCCATTTAAAGCTTAATAACCTTGTCGACAAGAGTATAATAAACCTTTTATACACTGCAAGTCGTAAAGGTGTTGACGTGAAATTAAATATCCGGGGTATGTTCTCACTTGTAACAGGCATAAAAGGTTTAAGTAATAATATCAAAGCAATTGGTATTGTGGATCGTTTCCTTGAGCATACCAGAATAATTATATTCTGCAATGGTGGAAATGAGAAAGTATATCTCACATCAGGAGATTTTATGACAAGAAACCTTGATAGAAGAGTTGAAATTGCCTGCCCTATCCTCGATGACGAGCTCAAAAAAGAACTGATCGATATATTTGATATACAATGGAATGATAATATAAAAGCAAGGATACTGGATAAAAACCTGGAAAATAATATAGTCGCAAACGGCAAACCGCCGTTTAGATCACAGATTCAAATATATAACTATCTAAAAAACAAACACGAAGGAACTGAGCAGTCAACAACAGATGAATTAGTAACAAGAAAAACAATGCCTGATGGATATTAATGGGAAATATTACAAAGCCTTTAAGAAAAGACTTAAGTTGCTTGATGAACAGCAATCTAAGGAAAAGATAAAGAAACAACATGCCAAAGGTAAGCTTACTGCTCGAGAGCGTCTTGATCTTTTACTCGACGAAGGATCATTTGAGGAAGTTGATGCTTTTGTTGTACCTGATACTCACGGAATAGAATTTGGGAAAGTTGAAAAACATTTTGGCGACGGTGTTATAACAGGTTATGGCAAAATTAAGGATCGCCTCGTTTTTATCTATGCACAGGATTTTACCATAATGGGTGGCTCGCTTGGTATCGTTCATGCAAACAAGATTGCCAAGATACAGGAAATGGCACTTAAAATGGGTGCACCCATCATAGCCCTGATCGATTCAGGTGGTGCAAGGATACAGGAAGGTATAGCCTCTTTAAGTGGTTATGCTACCATATTTAATAATATAATCCGCTCATCGGGTATAATACCCCAGATAGCAGTTATTATGGGCCCGGCAGCAGGAGGAGCTGTATATTCGCCTGCATTGATGGATTTTGTCTTTATGACCAGTTATACCAGCTATATGTTTGTAACAGGACCCAATGTAGTAAAAGAGGTGCTTAATGAGGATGTAAGCTTTGAGGAACTGGGAGGTGCGGAAGTGCATGCAAAGAAAAGCGGTGTAGCCCATTTTATTTATGAGGATGAGGAGAATACAATACTTGGTCTTAAAAAGTTTTTCTCGTACATCCCTTCCAATAATGTTGAAAATCCCCCCAAGATCGAAGAGATAAATGTTACACCGGATGTAAATAAAAATCTCCTGGAAATAGTACCTGATGATCCGAACAAAGCATACGATGTTAGAGAGGTTATAAACAATATTGTTGACAGAGGCAGCTTTTTGGAGACAGCCGAATTATATGCACAGAGCCTTGTAACCGGCTTTGCAAGGCTCGAAGGCAAAACAATAGGAATAATAGCAAACCAGCCAAAGGTACTTGCCGGTGTCCTTGATATAAACTCATCAACCAAAGGAGCCCGCTTCATTCGCTTTTGTGACGCTTTTAACATCCCGCTGCTTACATTTGAAGATGTACCCGGCTTTCTGCCCGGTGTCGACCAGGAACATTCCGGTATAATCAGGCATGGTGCCAAACTGCTGTACGCATACAGTGAAGCCACAGTCCCCAAAATCACTGTTATTTTGAGAAAATCATACGGCGGTGCCTATATCGTAATGAACAGTAAAAACCTGGGTGGCGACTTTAATTTTGCATGGCCAACAGCAGAAATAGCAGTTATGGGCCCCGACGGAGCAGTAGCAATATTATATCGCCGGGAACTGGCTGAATCGGATGATCCAAAAAAATTAAAAGCCGAACTGGTAAAAAAATACAGGGAAAGGATAGCAAATCCATTTGTTGCCGATGAAAAAGGATTCATCGATGAAGTCATTGACCCGGCAACAACAAGAAAAAAACTTATAACTGCTTTTGAAGCACTTGCTAACAAATGGGTAGAGGTACCATCAAGAAAACATGGTAACATACCCCTCTGATATTTCTCAAAGTATACATATATCATTGAAAACAATCGTCACTAATGAAAATAAAAAATATTCTCATAGCAAACAGGGGTGAGATCGCGATACGGATAATAAACACTGCCAGGCAGATGGGGATTAAAACAACTGTTATTAAAACAGTTTCAGAACCTTCCGCCTTATACCTTTCAGTTGCTGATAACATTTATGATGACACTGAAAATGTTTCTGAAATCCCTGTTTTTCTCGATATTGAAAGAATAATCAGGATAGCTCATGACACAGGTGCGGATGCCATTCATCCGGGCTATGGCTTCCTTGCGGAAAATCCATATTTTGCACAGAAATGTTCTGACAACAATATAAATTTCATAGGCCCCTCTCCCGATTCCATTTATAAAATGGGTAATAAAATTATAGCCCGTAAAATAGCCATGGCCAGCAATATACCAATGACAGTTGGCAGTCCCGGGAAAATACCCACTGAAAAAGAAGCAGTCAGGCTTGCCAGAAGTATTGGATATCCTGTTATTATTAAAGCAGCATCCGGAGGCGGAGGAAGAGGAATGAGAATTGTCCGTAGAGAGGAAGATATGCCCAAGATGTTTAGAATAGCCTCCAATGAGGCAGATAAGACTTTTTCAGACCACTCAGTATTTATCGAAAAATATATCGAAGATCCAAAACATATCGAATTTCAAATACTGGGAGATAAGAAAGGAAACATCATACATCTCTGGGAAAGAGAATGTTCAGTGCAAAGAAAACATCAGAAGTTGCTTGAAGAGGCTCCATCCCCTACCCTTAATGATAAGCTCAGAAAAGAGATGGGTGAAATAGCAGTGAAAATTGCCTCATCTATCGGTTACTATTCGGCCGGTACCGTGGAATTCCTGTTTGATTCCAAAGGTAATTACTATTTCATGGAAATGAACACAAGAATACAGGTTGAACATCCTGTTACTGAAGCTATTACAGGTCTTGACCTCATCGAAGAACAAATAAGAATTGCCGAGGGCAAGGAGCTGAAATACAGTCAAAAAGATATTAAATTAAACGGCTGGGCAATAGAATGCAGGATAAATGCAGAGGATGTTCAGTCAGGATTCAGTCCTTCTCCGGGAAAAATTGAAAAGATACTCATGCCCTCAGGAGAAAATATCCGGGTCGACTCGGGTGTGGAAGCCGGATCCGTTATTGCAGCAAATTTTGATTCAATGATAGCCAAACTCATAATATACGGGAAGGACCGTAAAGATGCACTGGCAAACTGTAAACAGGCCCTTGACAAAGTATGGATAAAAGGCACAAAGACAACATTGCCTTTTTTCAGGTTGCTCATCAGGAACCAGCGTTTCCTCGACGGAACAATTACAACACCGTATATCGAAAATGAACTTGCCTGTTATTATGTATATAGTGAATATGAAGAAAAGCTGGCTGCATGGCTGGCAACATGGCTCTTTATTGACGAAAATCTGGATGAGAGTAATCTTAAGATTGACTTTGAAGATGCTAAGAACCTGAGTCCATGGTTATTGAATAAAAGAATAAGCAGACATTAAAATTATAATCAGATTATATGGCCACACAACAAAAAAAACTATATGCCCTAACCGGAAAAAAGAAACACACTTTCAATCTTCCCCTCACCGAGACAATTAAAATTGGCAAACGTAAATATAAAATAGTCTTAAAAGAAGATGAAAAGCATGGAACTTATATTCTCTGGAAAAACAGGCGATACCCGGTTGAAATAATTCAGTCCCGCCAGAACAAGTTTGAAATACTGTTCAATTATGTCAGTTATTCATTCACTATAGAAACACCTTTTTCTCTTAAACGCAAAAAATACCTCAGCAAAGGGAAAGGACCTGCTGAACAAGAAAATATTATCGCTCCCATGCCCGGAAAGGTAATAGAGGTAATGATTCGCGAAGGGGAAGAGATCAACCGTGGTGAGCCTCTCCTTATTCTTGAAGCAATGAAGATGCAGAACGAGATCATTTCCCCCGTCAACGGTACCGTGAAATCAGTAAATGTGAATTCTGAATCACTTGTTAACAAAGATGATACAATGCTTGAAATCAGGATTAACCATTAGCTCAATTATGAGAAATACCGGTATTTACCTTGTCATTGTCTTTACTGTCTTGTTCAGCGGATGTTCTAAGACAAAAAGATTAAGATACAACAGCGATTGGATCAATTCACCCGATGGCGTATGGGCAGGCCCGGAATTATGGGCAAACAGATTACAGGACTGGAAGGTGCAAGATGGTAAACTTATGTGCATAAACACCAAACCCATGCGCACTGTTCATCTAACAAGCCGCAGGCTTGCAAATAATAAAGAAAATTTTAGAACAAGCGTTCATATCACGATAAACCGTGGTTCCTATTACACGAACGAATCTGCAGCCGGTTTCCTTATCGGTGCAGGCAGGGATCTTGATTACAGGGCTGCATCACTAATACATCATTCTTATGGAAAGCAAGCCGGCCTTTTTGCAGGTATCGATGCTTCAGGCAACCTGTTTATAAGAGATTTCGAGAAGGGAAATGAATACCTTGAATATAACACTGATAACAATGCTTCATGGAATGAGGCATATATGATAATGTCTGTCAAGCCTGAAAAAGATTATTATTCCGTTAAGATTATCGCGGTCGACCCTGTCACAAATCGCATTATTGACAGGCTGGAAATTGAAAATATCAAGCCTGAGCGAATCGAAGGGAATATTGCCCTTGTATCACATTCAGGTTATTCCTCAGGCTCAGATACCAATTTCTCATTTAAGAACTGGAAGGCCTGGGGAAGCAAACTGACCAATAATCAGGAACACATTATCGGACCCATAGCAGGCTTACAGTATACTCTCAGCAGGTCAATCCTTAAAATCAACGTGCAGATGATGCCTCTCTCTGAAGATGAAAACCAGCTTCTTATCCTTGAGATAAATGAGAACGATAAATGGAAAAAATTATCTGAAGCCATCATTGACAAAGATTCATACACTGCACTCTTCAGGCTTGAAGACTGGGATAAGGATGCGGATATTCCATTCAGGGTCATATATACTTTGGACAGAAAATCGAAGCGAGAATTTAGCGAGTATGGCATCATCAAACATGACCCTCATGATAAGGATATTATAACTGTTCTTTCACTATCCTGTGTTGAACAGATAATAAGGCCTGATAAAAACAGCTGGAGGGGCATTGACGCTGGCAAATTCCCCTGGGACTGGGCTGTTCTTTATCCCCATGTTCAGTTAACGGATAATCTTAAGCAATTCGATGCCGACTTACTTTTCTTTGCCGGTGATCAAATATATGAGGGAGCCTCGCCTACCGTTGCCGACACAGGGCCTCTTGCTCACCTGGATTACCTATACAAATGGCTTCTATGGTGCCAGACCTACAAGGATCTTACGACCGTGATACCCTCCATTAGTATCCCCGATGATCATGACATTTACCATGGTAACATATGGGGCTCAGGAGGAAAAGCAACACCCCCGGGATTCAGTGGTGCAGAGGCACAGGATGCCGGTGGGTATAAGATGAGCCCCGATTTCGTCAATATGGTGCAGACTACCCAGACACGCCACTTACCTGACCCTTATGACCCCACTCCGGTTGAACAGGGAATAAATGTTTATTATACCGAATGTAATATCGGAGGTGTGAGCTTCGCCATTCTCGAAGACAGGAAATTTAAATCGGCTCCCCGCGATATGCTACCTGAGGCTGAGATAGTTAATGGCTGGCCCCAGAACCCTGACTGGAACGCAAAGAGGCGGTCAAGGATTGATGCCACCCTCCTGGGTGAAAGACAGTTACTTTTTCTTGAAGACTGGGCTTCGGACTGGTCAGGGGGAACCTGGATGAAAGCAGCACTGTCACAGACCCTCCTGGCTAATCTGGCAACGGTTCCGGCAAACGCATTAAATGATGATATCACACAGACATCACAAGTGCCTGATTCCGGAATTATTCTCAGTATCGACAGGTTTGCAACTGGCTTTGATTCAAATGGTTGGCCTCAAGAAGGAAGAGACAGGGCCCTTAGAAAATTCAGGAAAGCTTTTGCCACTCATATTTGTGGCGACCAGCATCTTGGAAGCACGGTACATTATGGTATTGACAACTGGAAGGATGCCGGTTACGCTATTGTATCCCCTGCTACAGGCTGCATATGGACCAGGAGATGGCATCCACCTGTTGAGGGTCGCAACCGCAAAGAGGGCTGGCCTTCGAACCTTGGGGATTTTGAGGATGGATTTGGCAATAAGATAACAGTTCTTGCCGTTGCCAATCCTTATAAATCAACCATAGAACCAACAAGACATAATGAACTGAGCACGGGGTACAGTTCAATAAAATTCAATCGTGAAACCCGTGATATTGAACTGGCAAACTGGCCTTATTATGCAGGTCCTGACGAGGGAGAGCCCTTTCCTTATTGGCCCATAAGCTTTCACCAGCTGGATAATTACGGAAGAGATGCTGCTTTGTGGTTGCCGGAAATAATAATTGAAGGTATGGAAAAGCCTGTTATCAGGCTCTACCGGGAACGAAACGAAGAAATGGTCTATTCACTCAGAATCAACGGTAATTCATTCCAGCCAAAAGCATTCTATTATGGGAATTACACCATTGAAGTTGGTGAACCCGATACCGGCACCTGGCAGAAATTTGAGGGAATAAATGCAACATCCTTTAAGGAAAGGGCAGCGATTGAAGCAAAGTTTTAAGTATTAATTATGAGTTAATCACACCATTTTAAAAGTGGGATCTTCCTTCCGAATAACAGATATGAATGTCGAATGATGAATATCGAACACCGAATGACGAAGTAGTTGCTGGATAATTTCAGGTTTAATTCTCATTGTTGCAGAGGTTTTTATTGTCTGGATATGATTTATATCTGTCCAAATTTCTTAGTATTAAGATTGTGAAGATCAATTGATTTTAAATTAACTCACTTTATTCGTCAAGCTAGAATCACTCGTCCGCCGACTCTACTTCTGCCTTCGTTAATCGATATTCGATATTCGATATTCAAAACCTTGCGAATTGCAGGAAATTGCTGTTGAAATTTTTAGTTATATGATAGTTATGAATTCATAATTCATAATTCATAATTATTTTTCGGGAATTGCTTCCAGTGTTGCAACAAGGAACTCCCAGAATTTTTTTACCGTTTCAATATTCACTTTCTCATCCGGGGAATGAGGATACCTTATTGTCGGACCCAGTGAAATCATATCAAGGTGGGGATATGCTCCCGCTATGATACCACATTCCAGTCCGGCGTGTATGGCTTTTATCTCAGGAATCCTGCCAAATAGCTTATCATAGACACCCTGCATTGTTTTGAGTATCGGTGAGTCCATATTAGGTTTCCAACCGGGGTAAGACCCGCTCATTTCTATTTCAGTGCCTGCCAGCTGGAATACAGCAGCTATTTTCCATGCTGTTGCTTCTTTGGCTGAATCCACTGAACTACGGGTGAGGCTGAGGGCCTCGAAATTACCACCTCCTATATTTACAACTGCAATATTATTTGATGTTTCAACAAGTCCTTCCATTGAAGTGCTCATCCTCAACACCCCATTGGGGCATGCAAATACCGACCTGATGAAACCATACTGTTCATCAGCAGGCACCAGTCCCTCAGGTGTATCTGTTTCTGCACAACTAAAAGTTATATCCGGTTCTGTATCGCCATATTCATTTTTCAAAATGCCGTCATATTCCTTAACGAGACCTTCAAAATCAGAGGCTTTATCTTCAGAGACAACAATAACAGCGTAACCTTCGCGGGGTATTGCATTACGCAGGTCACCAGCGTGTGCTTCAGCAAGTTTAATATCCAGGTCTGCTTCAGCCTGCATAAGGAAGCGTGCAATAACCTGGTTAGCATTAGCCCTTCCCAGAGGTATGTCGATACCTGAATGGCCACCTTTCATTCCTTTTGCATCAAGCCTGTAGGCTTTCATCCCTGAAGGTACCGGTTCTTCTTTATATGTCTTGGTCGCAGTGATATCAACTCCACCGGCACAACCAACATATAGTTCTCCCTCATCTTCAGAATCCATATTAATAAGTATATCAGCATCCAGGTAGCCTGACTTAAGGCTCTTGGCTCCTGTCATACCTGTCTCTTCATCGACGGTAAACAATGCTTCTACCGGGCCGTGCTTAATATCTTCGGAAGACAGTACCGCCATTGCTGCAGCAATACCGATACCATTATCAGATCCCAGTGTCGTGCCCTTTGCCGTGACCCACTCGCCATCGACATAAGCTTCAATAGGATCTTTTTCGAAATCATGCTTTTTATCGCTGTTTTTCTGTGGTACCATATCAAGGTGAGCCTGAAGGACCACAGTTTTCTTGTCTTCGAACCCCTTTGCTGCAGGTTTCTTAATAATCACATTGCCTGTTTCGTCTATCTGGGTATCCAGGCCCTGTTTCTCTCCGAAATTTTTTACAAAATCAACCATCCTTTGTTCCTTCTTCGAAGGATGGGGTATCTGGCATATTTCGGAAAAATATCCCCAGAGTTCTTTGGGTTCAAGATTTTTAATATCACTCATATTTATATTGTTTAAGTGTTTAATTGCCTGCCTGCCGGCAGGCAGGTTTAATTGTTAAATTGTTTGATGATCTGATCAATCCAGGCTTTAATACGCTGGTCGGTCAGATCAGCTTCAAATTCTTCGTCAATGGGTAAGCCTACGAACATCCCGTCGATAAGTGCTTCTGATTCTTCAAAGGTATAGTCATCCGGGCTTACTTTGCCAATTGTATCGATACCTTTCTCCTTTAACAACTGATACAATTCTCCCATGGCATCAACAAAATGATTTGGCCACCTGACATGGTCGCCAAGTCCATATATTGCTATCGTCTTACCCTCAAGGCTGGCTTTTTCAAGCTCCGGCATAAAGTCGAACCAGGCACTTTCAAGAGGTTCCGCATCCCATGTTTCCTTACCTATTGTGGCAATGCCAAAAATTATATTATCATATTCTTCAATATCATTTATACCAGCTGCTTCAAGTGAAATGATATCAGAGTCATCCAGTTTCAGCAAGTGACCTATTCTTTTTGCCACCTCCTTTGTTTTTCCTCCTGTCGGACTGTAAAAGATTCCAATTTTTTTCATCTTTATATAAATTTATCAGGATGGCAGTTCGAGTCCGTATTCCTGTTTGCGGTCGGCCTGTTTAAGTTTAAAAGCAAGGAACATGGCAACAAGGCCGCTTACCACAAGGACTAACATTGGGATTTTATAATCATAGAACATCTCACCTGCCCTGATTGCTTCAAGATTGGGTTTATTAACAAGGTCGAGCAATGCTCCCAGTCCCCAGAAAAAGAGACCGAGACCCCAGTTCTGCACTGTAAACATACTTGCGTAGGCTGTTCCGAGCCTGTTCTCAGCCACTATTTTTGCCACTGAAGGCCACATGGCTGCCGGAACCAATGAGAACGCTATACCAAGACTCAGAAGGCCGGCATAAGCGAGGAGCTTAACATCAGACAGTGCTAATACCAGGTGAGCAAAAATAAGCAATGCTGAACCAAGTATCATCAGTGATGCAGCTTTACCTTTCTTATCTACGTAATTACCAAAAATAGGTGTGAACAGTATTGTTCCGAGCGGGATTAAAGATGCTGTTTTAGGACCATTATTCAGCCAAAGACTAAGTGTATCCCTTAATGCATAGATAAAGAGTGCAAAGAGGACTCCCACAATAACCATGGTTGTATATCTTGCCCTGCTGCTTTTAAGATTTGCCGGCACTGCTGAAAACATAATACCAAAGAGGAAAAAGGCAATATACAGGCTGGCATTTCCAAGTGCTTTACTTCCCGCAATAACTATATCTCCGCTTCCATCCCCCGGCAGATTATATGCAAACCCGAATTTATTCACAAGCATATCCGGTGCATATTGTATGAATGGGAAAACAGCGGCATAAAAGGAAACACATAATAAAGCTATGTAGATAAATGACGGGTTTGTCGCAAGTTTAACAAGGTCGTTAAAGCTAAATTCTTCCTCAACCTCCGCTTCTGCTGCAGCAATCTTAGACTGCCTGTCAATTTTAATATCAAAGAAACTGTAAATGATGAAAATTATAAGGGCTATACCCATCAGTGAAGCCGCAAAGGTAACTGCAGGAGCTACATGCCCGCTGGCGAAATCAGGAGATATAGCAATACCCAGTGCCGAACCTAATCGGCCGAAACCAACATTTATTGCCATCGCGAGTGCCAGTTCATAACCCTTGAACCATTTTACTATGGTTCGTGTTGCCACCACAC
Source organism: Bacteroidota bacterium (assembly GCA_034659275.1). Classification (GTDB taxonomy): domain Bacteria; phylum Bacteroidota; class Bacteroidia; order Bacteroidales; family VadinHA17; genus UBA9300. The sequence continues at coordinate 27,484 of JAYEGY010000066.1, forward strand.
ATGTAACCTCCAATCCTGTCCCAAAAAGAATACGTCCAACTATCATCATGGTTAGCTGTATATCATGGCTGTCGCCAAACACGCCGGCCGTTGCCATGGCATTTAACGCGCCACCGAGAGTAGCGAGGCCACCAAAAACTATACCGGTTAAGCGTATACCCCATTTATCCAGTATAATGCCGCCAACGATTATCATACCAAACATATTGGCAATGGTAGTAAGGCCAATAACACGTCCGAATTCCTCACTGGTGAATCCCAGTTCACTTTCCATCAATCCCTTCAGGCCTCCATAGAAATCCTGGAACCAGTAAGTTGCAAACATCAGTGCACTGAGTAATAATAACATGACCCATCTTATGGCTGTTGAATCACGCATAGTTTTTTTCACAGTTTCCATAGAATTAGAGTTTAGTTTTTGAATTGAGCATAAATGTAATAAAAAATTACCTTCGGAAAAGAAAGCTCAATATTATATATCACTTTCGTGCTCAACAAATATCAGGACGAATATATTCAGGTGTTATGCAACATATATTAATTGGAATGATGGAATGATGGAATTTGCTCCCTGCTCCTTGCCCCCTGCCTCTCTGCTCTGTGCTACTTACCAAGGATATAATTAGCCGGCAATGCCACTTTCTTCCCGAACTGGTAAATAAGCTGTCGCTTACCTCCAAGGTTTCTCCTGCCGTCAGTTATCCTGATATCAACTACCTCGGGTATGCGGTAATATATCTTATCATACGTAATTGATATTGAATCAGGTATCACATTTACATTATCCAGGGCATTATCACTCATCATCTCAATAACAACCGGTCTGCCGCTAAGATCACTCATATCCAGTACCCCTTTCTCCTGGGAGAAACGGAAAATCACCACGGGTTTATTTTTCATGCTTTTATCCGGCACAAAGGAGAAATTAAATTTTTCCTCACTGGTGTATGATTTACCTGCAAAAAGACTTATATACTGGTCCTCCAGCCTGTTTATCTCATCAATAGCAGCTTTATCCTGAGGAAAGACTGTTGCTTCGCCTGTTAGTATCAGGTGTCTTCCTTCCCTCAGTTCCAGGAGAATTCTTGCAGTATGTTCTGCCTGTTCCGAGAGGCTCAATTGCCGCCTCCTCTCCAGTACATAAGGTATCCGTACAAAAGCAGTATCAACGTCGACAAGCCTGTAAGCAGTATCTTGCTCAATATCATAATACATATCTGATCCCATATCCCTGTAAACTATCCCCGGATCTTCAGCAGAATAATTGCGCCGGTCGAAATCCCTGTGCATGTATACAGATGGGTTAACATCCATTATTAGCCCTGCATTAATCATGCTTATTGCATTTGTTTCAATCAAACCATCGCTTTTGATAACATAAAATTCAGATGGATCAAGCTCCTGGACTGCATTTATCTTAACCTCTTTAATGTTCCACATAACCTGGTCACTGTTGATAACATCTCTCAAACCAAGGAGTTCATTTGCATATTCATGATATGGGCCGGCTTTCTGCACCGTTCTTTCTGCAACAACAGTAAAATCAAGCACTGTCTGGGGAAGAGCATAAACAAGGCTGCCTTCGTAGAGTTTAACGGTGTCACCCAGCGGGAGCACCCTGGTATTTACCCTGACAGGGACTTCTTTTACCGTTGTACATGCATATAGTGCCAGAGTCAGTAGCGCTGGCAATATGTATTTTCCTTTTATTTTCATTTTCATCCGGGTTACTTGTTTTTAAATTGCCGTATTTTTTTGAATGAGTTTCCAATATTATAAATAATATCTGAAGCTATCAATGATTCGTAGCCAGACTTTTCAGCGGCGATATCACCGGCAAGACCATGGATGTAAACAGCTGCGATAGCGGCTTCTGAAGGTTTGTAACCCTGCGCCAGTAAGCTCAGTATCATTCCGGTAAGTACATCACCACTGCCTGCTGTTGCCATTCCCGGGTTCCCCGTTGTATTGAACCAAATTCTTCCGTCAGGCAGGCTTACAGAGCTATGGGCCCCTTTTAAAACGATAACGCACTGGTGTTTTTTTGAATATTCCTGCTGGCTGACCAGGCGGTTAAATTCCTTTTCGTCGGTACCAGTAAGCCTTCTGAATTCACCGGGGTGAGGTGTTAACACAGTTTCCTTTGTTAGAAGTTCAGGCAGATCCTTTTCATAAGAAATGATATTCAGTGCATCAGCGTCAATAACAAACGGTCCCTTATATTTTTCTAGTAGATCACGCAATCCTTTTCTGGTATTTGCTTTTGTATCAATGCCCGGCCCAATGCCAAGTGCATCATATTTGCCCGGATCAGGAATCTCTGTAAACATGATATCTGACTGGTCACACTCCACCATGGCTTCGGGCAGGGCCATATGAATAACCTCAGCAATCGGACGTGGTACATGGGCCGTTAACAGGCCTATACCTGTCTTCAAGGCAGCATGAGAAGCCAGCACTGCAGCCCCTGCTTTGCCACATGAGCCGGCAATCATTAGACCATGACCAAAATGGCCCTTATGATCAAACTTATTCCTGTTTCTCAGGATACTGGCAACAAAAGAGTTATCAATTATATTATAATCCGTAGGCGTGGTGCTTATTTTTGCCGGGTGCAATCCAATGGGTATTATAAAATATTTACCTACAAAATGCTGATTTTTAGCGAAGAAGAATGATACTTTAGGAAATTGAATGGTAAGAGTATAGTCAGCCCTGACGATACTTTCTGTATTTTTAGTATTATCCTCCCCAAACAAACCCGAAGGAACATCTATTGAGACCACTTTAGCTTCAGACTCATTTATCTTTGAGATTACCTCAGCAGGCAAGCCTTCCACGGGACGTGAGAGGCCCGACCCGAAGATAGCATCAACGATTACATCACCCGGTTTGATAAAAGGGAAATCGTTTATTTCACTTATTTCATTATATTCAGCCTTATCCTGCTGTAAGAGCCTGTCTTTGTTTATCGACCAGTCATTACTTGTCTTTGAACTGAAGGCCACGAAAAAAACTCTCACCCTGTATCCTGCACCTGCAAGCATCCTTGCCAGTGCCAGTCCGTCACCACCGTTATTTCCAGGGCCGACAAAAATCATTACATTGCCATGTCGCTCAAAATGCTTAATAAACCATTTGAAAAGACCTGTTGCCGCCCTTTCCATCAGGTCAATGGATTCTATGGATTCGTTTTTAATAGTGTAAGAATCAATCTCTTTTACTTTTGCTGAACTGAATATCTTCATAATATCTACTTAAAGTACAGGTTTATTACAAATGTAAGATCAAAATCGATTAAAGAGAAATCTGGGGAGAAATAATGTAAGGCTAAGGCTAAAGTGAAAAGGTAAGCTGGGTGAGGCAAATTACGCTGAGCGCAGCGAAGCAAGTTACGCGACCGCAGGGAGCAAATTACATCCCGCGTCAGCGGGATCAATTACGCGAACGCAGTGAGCAAATTCCATCATTCCATTTTTGGATCTTGCTGGTACAATTTTTGCATGTTTAATAGTAAACCTAATACAAGTCCATCATGAAAATAAATATAAAGCTCTTTTTAGCCCCTGCCCTTCTGGCTATTATGGTCGTTTTCACCTCATGTGAAAAGAATATTCCGGATGACCAGCCGGGAGATCCGGTTGATATCTATACCGAAGCCTACCAGAAGGAAGTAATTGATTCCGCAAACAAGTTTGCCATTGATCTGTTCAAACCGATTATTACTGACAGTAAGGGAACAGAAAACATAATGATCTCGCCTTTCAGCATCACAAGCGCTTTATCGATGACACTTAACGGTGCTGACGGTGAAACTTTTGAAGCAATAAAAAAAACACTCAGGCTTGAGGATAAAACCCTCCAGGAAATAAACGAAACATACCTTAAACTGATGACGGAGATGGTCCCCGTTGATAAACGTGTTACACTGGAGATAGCCAACTCGGCCTGGGTCGAGAAAAAATTTCCGGTCAAACAAACCTTTATTTCAGCGCTCCAGGAATATTATAAAGCTGAAGCACGTGAAATTGATATTGATGATCCAAATGCCGTTGATCTGGTTAACGACTGGATTGCCGAAAAGACACACGATAAAATAACAGAAATGCTGAAAGATCTTGACCCGTATCTTACCATGCTTCTCGTCAATGCGATATATTTTAATGGCAAGTGGCGTTATCAGTTCGATGAAGATGATACCAGTGATGAACCGTTTTATGTAAGCCCCGGATCGCCTAAAGACGTACCAATGATGCATCAGAAAGAAAATTTCAATGTGATCGAAATTGATAATGCTAAAATCGTTGAGCTACCCTATGGCCAGGGCAATTACACCATGGTGGTGGTTCTTCCTGGCGAAAATATTACAACAGGAGACCTGGCGACCTCCCTCACCACGGAATCGTGGAAGGGATGGATGGAATCTTTGTCTGGTAACACCCATGAGGTAGATCTCAGTTTACCCCGTTTTAAGTATCGGTATAAACGGAGATTGAACGATGATCTGATAAATATGGGCATGGGCATTGCTTTTACGGACAATGCTGATTTCAGTAATATAAGCGATGTGCCGAGCTGGATAAGCAGGGTCTTGCATGAATCATTCATTGAAACCAACGAGGAAGGTACAGAAGCTGCTGCTGTCACTGTTGTTGAATTTGTTAACACTTCAGTGCCTGTGACAATAACAATTAATGTTAACCGCCCATTCCTTTATTTCATCCGTGAGATATCAACCGGTACAATTTTATTTATGGGCAGGGTTAGTGACCCTACGCTCAATTAGTATACCAGGGGTGGCTTGAAACAAATTGCAGTCCATCTGCCTGGTCTGCACCTATGATTCGCCTCACACCCAGGAATGAATTTCTCCTGCCACGGCTGAAATTATTCCTTGTTGAGTCAAGGCTGTTTACTTTTACCATACCCGAGGCATGAATAAATTCAGTATCACCGATATACATACCCACATGTGTCGGACGCACATTTCCCTCATTATCATAGCCAAAGAAGAGGAGGTCTCCAGGCCGGAGTGAATCGGGGTATGCCTCTTTACTGATCTTCATCCCCTGCTCGAATTGCTGGGAAGCATCACGCGCCAGGATAAGCCCGTTCAGGTAATATACTGTTTTTATAAAGCCGCTGCAATCAAATGCTTTTGATGATGTTCCTCCCCATAAATATGGTATGCCTTTATGAGCTTCCGCCCATTTTTTCAGATTCTCTTCCCGGGGCTTTGTTTCGGAAAGCCACTCATCAAACATGGCGGCATCATCTTTCCATATGTATCCTTCACGGCCATCAGGCAGTGCAAGGTGATAATAATTTGGGCCTTGCTTTTTAAGCCTGATTAGCGATCCGGCAACAATATCAGAGATTATGTTCCTTGCTAAGGTATCCTCATAAATATCTCCGTATTTTTCAGTGTAGATTATCCGGTCTGAACTTTTCCATCTCTCAAATTTGGATAGTTCCATTGCCCTGATTGCCTGGGAGGGCACCCATCCTTCGTAGAATTCAGGTGTTTGTATATAGTACCATCCTGATTTTAACTTAAGTATCTTTACAGGTGTACCCATGACAGCCTGGGATATCAATTCTGTATTATGGGCCGGAACCGGGCGCATATTACAAACACTAACATTTACCAGGCCGTACGGCTCTTCTAAATCCAAAACCGTTTCTGTTTCCTGTGTTTTACAGGCCGAAAAAATAAGTGGCAGGACCACAACAATAAAAATTAACTGCCTGCAAATAAATCTTATTAATTTTTTCATTACTTATATTCTATTTCCATTTCATAATCCCATTTGTCAAAATAAAGATTTCCACCACTCCATTCAACTTCACCTCGCTGGAAATCACAAGGTTCACTCCTCAGGTATTTCTTTTCAGGATAGAGCTTCCCGGTTGAAATATCTTTTTTCGCAGTCTATCATACGGCATTCAAGCCAGTTTTTATCTTCCCACATTTCCTTTTCCTGTGCCGTATAATCACCTATCTTTTCCTTCAAGCTGGATATGATCTCATCTTCACTCAGGGAAAAATCAAGGTAAATCCGTTCTGCTATTTGTGCCAAAGAATCAGCTTTTTTAATGAAAGCTTTCTGGTCAGGACATGCTTCTTTCAGGGAATCAACTAAAGCTAAGGTATTAGCCAGGTTACCGGCACTAAATTCCTTTTCAATTTTTTTATAAATCCCGGTGCAATCAGGTCTTTCTGCACAGCCAGTTAAAAATAAAATAACCAGGGATGAAGATAGAAGTAGATTTTTCATAGCATGAGCATCATTTATGTAAATTTATGAAAGATCGGCTTTATTGCAAAAACCACAAATCATTTATCTTTGCTTTACATAAGGTTTATTTTTTATATTTATAGTAGTAAAAAATACCGATGGTGGCAAAGTCAAAATCCCTGTTCGATTCTGGCAGGAATTAAAAGAGCGTAAGGTTGTACGGGTTATTACAGTATACCTGGCATCTGCCTTTGCCATACTCGAAGGAACTGATATAATCACCACACGACTAGGCCTTCCTTCCTGGCCTGTCACCCTCGTAATGATTCTTCTTGCCTGCGGCCTGGTTATAGCAGTCATACTTTCATGGATTTATGATATAACACCGGAAGGAATAGTTAAAACCCCAGCTGCAGATCAGGTGGAATCTGAAAAAAGACTACAGGACGATATCGGGATTACGAAAGGGGAACAAGCTATTGCTGATCAGGATGACGATTCAATGGTACAGGCGAATAAGCTGTACGCGGATAAGATAAATAAGTACAAAAAGAAAGAAAAAATATACAGCCTTGGTTCAGTCGCTGTAATAATTGCAGCGGTAATACTTTTTTTCTTCTCCAGTGGAAGTACCCTGCCATTTTCGAAAAGAGACTGGATCATAATAACTGACTTTGAAAATCTCACCGGGAATCCTGTTTTTGATAAATCTCTTTATACGGCATTTTCACTGACGATCAATCAATCGCGGTATATAAATGTATTTCCCAGGAACAGGATGCTTGAAACTATGGCAATGATGGAGATTGAAGACCCCACATATATTGATGAAAGAACCGGTCGTGAAATAGCATCAAGGGAAGGGATCAGCACGTATATTGTACCCAGCATCAGTGAAGTTGGAAATAACTATGTTCTGTCTGCAAAAATAATGGAAACCAAATCAGGCAATCTTCTTCAATCAGTAATAGTGGAAAGCGATAATCAGCAGGATATCCTGTCAAAGTTAGACCGGATGAGCAGAAACGTGCGAAGGACACTGGGCGAGCCAAGATATCATATTGCCACTCAGGACAAACCACTTGCAAAAGTTACAACTTCGTCATTAGAAGCTCTGAAGCAATATTCAATGGGCATAGAAAGTCACTGGCTCAGAAATTTCACCGATGCCAGGGAGTATTATGAAAACGCACTGAGAATAGATTCCACATTTACATCAGCAAGAGCATCCCTCGGAAATTTATTAATCGAAAGATTTGGTGATCAAAAAGGAAAAAAACTACTGAACCGGGCGGTTAAAAATGTTGACGACCTTACGGACATCGAAAAATACGGTATACTTGCTTTTCATGCAGTGAATGTAGATAATGACTTTCAAAAGGGTATTGAATATACACAGGAGCTTACCAGGCTATATCCTGATGATCCAGGATTCCATAATAATCTTGGTTATTACTATACTCAAGCCGGTATATATGATAAAGCTGTCGAAGAATATAAAAAAACGGTAGCATTAGCCCCTGGAAAGGTCCTGACTTATGGAGGATTAATATGGAATTATCTTACAAAGATGGGAGAGATTGATTCAGCATTAATTTACTCAAGAAAAATGATTGCTGACAACCCCCAGAATGCCTGGGGATATTTTTATCTTGGATCATCATACGTTGGTCTTGACAGTTTAAATAAAGCCGTGAAAGCTTTTCTAAAAGCAAGGGAAATAAATCCATACTTACTGGATAACCAGTACCGTCTTGCCCTCACATACCAGATGCAAGGTTATTATAATGAAGCAATAAGGCTTATGGAAAGGATGATTGAAATAGATCAGTACGATGCCTGGGCATATTTTTACCTTGGCATAAATTATGATCTTTCCGGTGACGAGGCAAATGCCAACAAGTATTTTTCTTTATTCCGGGATATTGCCACGGGACCCTGGCTCGAAACATACCCTGATATTCCCCAAACATATATTGTCATAGCAAAAGTAGCAGCATACCAGGATGATATTGAATATTCAAACCGGATGTTAAAAAAAGCATTTGAGTTAGATTCAACATATCACCAATTGTATGCTGATGTATACTGCATACAGGGAAAAATACCTGAAGCTTTAGCCCAAATAGATAAAGCTCTTGAAAATGGTTACCGCGACTTCGTCTGGTTAAAAATAGACCCTGACCTTAAAGAATTGCATAATAACGAAAGGTTCAGGGAACTCCTCGATGAATATTTTGAAAAATAGCTTCTAATACTCCGCCGTAGCACTGGCGTAGGCGGAGTAAGTTACGCGACCGCAGGGAGCAAGTTACGCCTCGCGCAGCGAGGCCAATTACGCACTGCACCAGCAGTGCAAATTACGCGACCAAAGGGAGCAAGTTACGCGAACGCAGTGAGCAAATTACTCAACCCATCATTCCATCATTGACTCACCCCGCTGGCGCGGTTCTCCAGAACCGTGCCGCGGGGATTCGTCGAGCTCGCAGCACTCGCTTGCCTGCGGCAAACTCGCACTGCTCGGTTCCATTATTGCAGTATTCCATTATTCCATTATTCCATTATTCCATTATTCCATTATTCCATTATTCCATATAAAAAAAACTTCTATATTTGTGGCAATCTCAATTTCTAACTTTAATATGAAAACTTAAAATGATACGTTATGCTTAAGAATCACCCTAAAGGTTTACTTGTTGCCTTCTTCACCAATATGGGCGAGCGATTCGGATTCTACACCATGATGGCCATACTGGTATTATTCCTGCAGGCTAAATTCGGCCTGGAGGAAGACGCAGCCGGGGATATCTACTCCTGGTTTTATTTCGCCATTTATGCACTTGCCCTGATCGGAGGTATCCTGGCCGATGCCACGAGAAAGTATAAAACTGTGATACTTATCGGACAGGTTATAATGTTCGGAGGTTATGCCATAATGACCATACCGGGTTTAGCCCTCCCAATTACTATTGTCGGTCTATTCACCATTGCTTTTGGTAACGGTTTATTCAAGGGCAACCTCCAGGCGGTAGTCGGGCAGATGTATGATAATCCCAAGTATGATGCGGTAAGGGATAATGCATACCTTATTTTTTATATGGGGATCAATATAGGTGCTTTCTTTGCACCTTTTGCCGCCACAGGTGTCCGCAACTGGTGGCTCAGGGTAAACGGTTTTCTTCACGACGGCAGTCTGCCTGCACTATGTCACCAGTACCAGGACGGTACCCTGGCAGATGTAGGGGAGCTCCAGACTTTTGCCAATCAGGTAAGCCTTAGTGGACCGGTAAGCGATCTTTCGGCTTTTGCCAACTCTTATCTTGAAAGCTTCTCAGTAGGGTATAATTATGCATTTGGTGTTGCTGCCATTGCAATGGTTATATCACTCCTGGCATATGTCATATTTAACAGGCATATTCCAAAGAAACAGACTGTTGAAGGTGAACAAACTATTTCGATAACGGAAAAACCCATTGCCATACCTGTGGCACTGATAGCAGGCGGTATAGTTGCCTTCCTTATAAGTCTGGTTAAAGACTTTGCAACCGGAATGGCTATTGGCCTGTTTGTGGCCTTTGTCACGTGGATAGCAACGATAGCCACAAAGAAAGAAAAACAAAAAGTAATAGCACTTCTGCTGGTTTTCTTTGTAGTAATATTCTTTTGGATGTCGTTCCACCAGAACGGTCTGACCCTGACATTCTTCGCAAGGGACTACACGGTTAAATCAGTTGATCCGTATACTTATATGTTCTTCACTCTGGAGAATATCTTATCGGTTATTGCATTTATAGCCGGTGTTGTCCTTCTGCTTGGCAAAAAGAAAAAACTTAACACAAGACTTATCGGAGCTGCACTGATGGTAGCGGGAGGTACAGCGGCAGCATTCTTATTCAAAAATGCTGATCCGGAAAGTAACCCTATAGCACCCGAAGTATTCCAGTCTTTTAATCCACTGTTCATAGTTACCCTCACATTCGTGGTGGTATCGTTCTTTGCCTGGCTCAACAGAAAGGGCAAAGAGCCTTCAACCCCCAAAAAGATTGGTATTGGTATGATTATCGCAGCAGTGGCATTCGTGGTTCTGCTTATTGGTTCACTTAATCTTGTATCACCTCATGAGCTCAAGTTTGTGGATGAGGCCGGAAATATCAAATTCAGGCCTGTACCCGATTCATCCAGGGTAATGCCCTACTGGCTTATATCCTCTTATCTCGTCCTTACCATAGCCGAGCTTTTCCTGAGCCCTATGGGATTGTCCTTTGTATCAAAGGTTGCCCCCAGCAGGTTCCAGGGTATTATGCAGGGCGGATGGTTGCTGGCTACTGCCGTTGGTAATAAGTTACTCTTTGTAGGAAGCTTTTTCTGGGGTAAACTTGACCTGTGGCAGCTATGGCTGATATTTATAGTATGCAGCCTCCTTGCAGCAACATTTATCTTCTCGATACTGAAGTTCCTTGAACGGGTAAGCGCGAAGAAAGAATAACACGAATAAATAAAAAAAGGCTCTCAGTAGTTGAGGGCCTTTTTTATTCCTTCGCTCCAACTTTTTACTTTTGTCTTTTTCCTTTTGTCTTTTGTCTTTTTACGCTGACGCTCGTTTGCTTCGACACTTCGACCTTGCTCAGTGCAGGCAAGCTCAGCACAAGTCACTCGGTCAGGGTTTCGGCTTCGCTCCAACTTTTTCCTTTTTCCTTTTGCCTTTTTCCTTTTGTCTTTTGTCTTTTATCTTTTATCTTTCATAAACAATTTTTCCGTCAACAATTGTCATAAGGATATTCATATTCAGAATGTCGCGGGGGTCACATTCGATGAGGTTACTGTCACAAACTGATATGTCAGCCAGCATTCCTTCCTTTATACAACCTCTTATGTCATCTTCAAATGCGGCATATGCATTGTTTACAGTGTAAGCCTTCAATGCTTCATGAACACTGATCTTCTGCTCAGGGAACCATCCTCCTGCAGGTTCGTGCTTGAGGGTGGTACGGTTTACGGCAGCATGTATAAGGTTCCTTGGATGCATAAGATATTCAGCAGCTGATGTTCCCGGCCAGTCGGAACCAAAAGAAAGGACAGCTCCGTTATCGAGCAGCGACTTAAAAGCATATGCTCCCCTGCATCGTTCATACCCTATTCTTTCCTCCATCCAGCGCATATCATCTGACAGGTGATATGGATTGACCTCGGCTATGACGTTCAATTCTTTAAAGCGGGGTAAATCCTCAGGCCGCACTACCTGGGCGTGAATAACCCTGAAGCCTTCAAGTGTTGATCCCGTCTCTTCCTTCAAACGCTCATAGGTATCCAGCATTAATGATACTCCCTTCGTTCCTATTGCATGAACATTTGAAACAAAACCAGCATCATAACCGGTTTTTATCATATTATACATCTTCTCCATATTCGGTATTAGCAAGTCGGGGTCATCGCTCGTATGCCGCCTGTAATGACCGTAATTATCCGGTTGATCGTCATAGGGTTCATAGAATAAGGCGCCGTGGGTACCCATAATACCGTCAATGTAACCTTTGAGAGCACCGTACCTGAGAAAACCATCCTTCTCGCCCGTAAATGGATGCATACCCATTGAAAATCCATTGTCAACCAGTTCATTAACCCTCGACAGGTCTGGCCTGAGCCATACCCTGCATGTTAATTCACCATTTTTCTGCAACTGGTAAAACCTTTCTGTCTGATCAGGCACCGCAATATCGTGTATTTCAACGATACCCGCTTCCCTGAGTGCTTTCAGAGCAGCCCTGTTTTCATTTAATAACCTTTCTTCAGATTTTGGTTCTATGGCATCCCGGATTATCGAGACGGCCTCTGAATCCCTGTATATAAGTCCTGTGGCCTCCCCATCCCTGGTTTCCATTCCCGGTAAAACTTTACCACCCAGGCCTGCCGCTTCAAGTGCAGCGCTATTGGCCAAAAACATTGAATAATCATAATTACTAAGGAAACAGGGATTATTTGCTGTATAGGGATCAATAATACTTTTATGGGGCTTCCACCTTTCGGTTTTTTTCCCTGAAGCATCTTTTGCAGCCAGTGCCCATTCTTCATATGCACCCCATAATCCTCCTGTAATCCATTCGCCCTCTCCTACTATGCCGGCCACTCTTTTGATTTCATTTACCAATCCCTCATCATCACTCACTGTCATAAGATTGGCATCATTTATAAGTGATCCTGCCCTGTTGAAATGAACATGTCCATCAATAAAACCGGGCACAACAAAAGCCCCATGGAGATCAACTACCCGGGTATTCTCTCCTGCCCACTTCTTATAAGGCACCTCACTATCCAGTACTTCTGTAATAACATTATCAGTTATTATTACCGTTGATGCCCATGGATTCAATGTATCCATGGTATAAACCTCAGCATTATATAAAATAAGATCTGCTTTTTCAAGCTTGCATGAAAATCCCAGGAAGCTAAAAATTATTACAATTAATAATAGATTGTTGTTTTTCATAATAATCCAGTTTTAAAAAAGACGTTATTTTTTCGTTTGGGGCTGTAACGAAATTCTGTTTTTTGTCATCCTGAACCAAGTGAAGGATCTAATTAGCTGACAATCAACAATAAGATTCTTCGCTAGCGCTCAGAATGACACTTATGAGACACCCCCAACAACATAAAAATATGACATTTATCTCTTTTTAAAAATCAAAACTGAAGATTTCCTATATTTGCATAAACAATTATACATGAACAAATGAAAAATATTTTTTTAAGCATATCCACACTGATGATAATAATCAGCGGCCTTAGTGCACAGGACGGTGAGAGCACTCTAACCAGTGTGGGCCAGGAAGCCCCGGCATTCACATGCACAACAATTGACGGGAAAGTCATTGACCCCAAAGAGATGAAAGGCAAAGTGATATGAATTAATTTTTTTGCAACATGGTGCCCGCCATGTAAGAGGGAATTGCCGGTCCTTGAGAAAAATGTAATGGGAAAGTACAGTGACAATCCTGATTTCGTACTTGTTGTCCTGGGTCGTGAACATACTATGGATGAAATGAAAGAATATGCCAGCAATACAGGACTGAAACTGCCTTTTGCACCTGATGAAGGCCGCAAAATATTCAGTTTGTATGCCGCCCAATCCATACCCAGGAATGTGATTATAGGAAGGGATGGCAAGATTGCAATTCAAACAATCGGCTACACCGAATCTGAATTTAGAAAACTGGAAAACCAGGTGGCCGGCCTCCTCGAAGAATAAAATTTCAGTAGTTATTTCGTATATTTGGTTTATTGTTTAAAACCTAAAACCAATCGTATGAAATTCCTTTCTGTATTTTTATTGTCATTTCTTTTTGTTATCAAATCATTTTCACAGGGCACAGATGACTCCAAAATCATTTCCGCCATGCACTCCATTTCCAGTCATGACCTTCTTGAATACGTCACCATACTATGCGATGACCGTTTTGAAGGACGTCTTACCGGAACAGATGAATACATGGAATGTGCCAGATGGCTGTCATCATTCTTCGAAGACTGTGGACTGGAACCCGCTGGCGATAACAACACATGGTTTCAGTATTTTAATATACCCTACACCTTTATTCATCCTGATTGTGGTTTAACACTAGAATTACCTTCAGGGAAAGAGGGAACAGTTCTAAAACATTATGAATATATTACCGAATATATGCCAGGATCAACCTCGGGGAATGGCATAGTAAATGCCGAAGTTGTATATGCCGGTTACGGTATCACTGCACCCGAATTGGATTATGATGACTATGATGGTATTGATGTAAAAGACAAAATAATTCTTATTGAACGTGAAGCCCCTGTTTCTCCTTCCGAAGGAGCAGAGAAATTCAATCCCTGGCGGGAATATTCTTTTCACCAGTACAAACTAAAGAATGCAGTGCAGCATGGCGCTGCCGGGATGATATATAATTATGGGCCGATAGGAAACCCGAACAACGCATATGACGAAAATTTTATTTATGTACACGTTGGAGATAGCGTTGTAAAGGATATATTCAGCGGAACGGGAAAAAACCATTCTGAAACTGTAAATAACATAAGGAAAAACCTTCAACCCATGTCTTTTGAAACAGGTAAGAAGGTTATCATTAAGATGAGTACGACCCATTATCCCGATGGTAAAGGGTCAAATGTTATAGGCATAAAAAAAGGTACAGATCCGGCACTGAGCGAGGAGACTATAATAATAGGTGCCCACCTTGATCACCTTGGGAAATGTTATGAAATTATTCCCGGGGCTAATGACAATGCTTCTGCTGTTGCCGTTATGATGACCGTAGTCAAAGCCCTGAATGATTATGATATAAATCTCAAAAGAAATGTTCTCTTCCTGGCCTTCGGTGCTGAAGAACAAGCTCTTGTGGGATCACGTACCTATGTAGAAGATCCTGTGATGCCACTGGACAAAACAGTTCTTTTAAATATGGATGGTGTTGGTATCGGAGATAAGATTAATATCACCGCCGGCAATGATTTTCCATTGCTCTGCGATCCCTTTAAAGAAATTAATGATAAATATATACACCGTGTATTAAGACCTAACTCATTTTCAAACCTCGGTCGCCCACGGCTCGATGCAGCCATATTCTTGAGTGCCGGAGTGCCCTCGTTGAGTTTTTCAACTTTTGGAGCAAGGTCATACTACCATATCCCATGGGATAATATTGACACCATCACACCTGAGATTATGGAAGATATGGCACAGCTTATGCTCCTTTCAGTTATTGAACTTGCTAATTCTGATAAAAACATCATGCAACAATAAGTAAAATGTATTCCAGGTATAAAAATTACTTTATAGCATTTCTGGCCGCTGGCGCACTGGCACTGTTTATTGACGCATGCACCTCTGATAAGAAAGAAATAGCCTACACAACAGGTGAATGGAATGAAGATTCACTTGGCTATCACAGGGTCGTCATTGAAAACAGGATAGATGCTGATGCAGTATTTGTTGAGGTACCCTGGAGAAGAAGGGATAAGGAACCATGGAATAAAGGCGTGATCCTTACAAGTGATGAACCTGAAGAGGTTATAGATAATATTCTCTGCCTCTCCTCAGACAATGAAAAAGGCCGCTTTGTTTTTCAACCCTCATATGGTCCTGGCAAATATTATCTTTATTACCTTCCGGGCAAGATGGAAGGCCGTAGTAATTATCCTACGGTAAACTATCCCCCGCCTGTACAAACCGCTGATAATGCCTGGATTGAGCTTCATAATTTGAATGACTCATCAGCTGTGGCTGCTCTGCCTGTAGCAAAGGTATCTGCAATACAGTCAAGAAATTCATTCAACTCATTCTATCCCACGGAAATAATTGCCACGAAGAATGAGCTTGCAGAAATGCTTGACAAATACAAAGATAAATCATACCTGCTCTTCCCTGAAGACCGTAATCATTCAATACGAATGTATAACTACCTCCCGCTGAGGTGGATAGCCAAGGGGCCTTCGAATAAAATAGAAGGGAAAGCAAAGAAGGGTGAATATTTTACATTCCAGGTTGGCCTTTACTGTATTGAAAACGCTATTGATGATATAGATATTACTTTTTCAGATCTTACTGCCGGAAGTAATAACATAGTGGTTTACCATGACAGTATATCGTCGTTTAACACAGAAGGCGTCGACTGGGATGGCAAACCGTTCATTAAAACAGTCAGAATAGACGAGGGAAAGGTTCAGCCTCTATGGTTCGGCTTTATGATACCACAAGAAACAGAGGCAAGAAAGATAAGGGGTCAGATGATAATTAATCCTAAAGGACATAAACCTGAAACACTGAAAATAAAGATCAATATTGCCAACGACGCAATAAGTAACCATGGCGATGATAATCCATATCTCATGACCAGACTCAGGTGGTTAAACTCTGATATTGCCTTTGATAATGAAATCACAGAGCCCTTTATTGCTATTGAAAAAGAACAAAAGTCTCTTAAGATTTTGGGCAGGCAAATTGACATAGGCTCCTGTGGCCTGCCTTCCAGGTACCTTACATATTTCAATCAATCCAATGCTTCACTTGAAGATGAACCTGAAAACGTGCTTGCATCACCCATGAAAATGGATATATACAGGTCTAACGGCTCAAAAATATATTTTGTTAAAAATGAGCCCGAATTTGAAAGGTCAGGGTCAGGCAAATACACCTGGAAAACATTGTGTAGAAGTTCCGCCATCGAAATGGAGGCGGAAGGTTGCCTGGAATTTGACGGCTTCTCCTCAATACGGATAAATCTGCTGGCTCTTCGGGATATAGACCTGTCTGATATAAGACTGACCATGAATATAAGGAATAAATTCGCAAGCTATTTCATGGGCCTGGGGCTGCGTGGAGGACAAAGACCGTACTACATCAGCTGGAAATGGGATAAAATGAAACACCAGGAAGGTGCATGGATAGGCAATGTGAACGGAGGGCTTCAGTTTGCCCTGCGTGACGATTATTATGAACGACCGCTGAATACAAACTTTTACAGGGAAAAACCCCTTATTATGCCTGAAAGCTGGTACAATGAAGGGAAAGGGGGCATAAATATAAGTTCGAATGAATATACAGTCGCCGTAAATTGCTATAGTGGCAGCAGGACTATGAAGGAAGGAGATACACTGGCCTTTACGGTGAACCTTCTTTTTACGCCATTTAAGCTTATTAACACCGACAAACAATGGAACACCAGGTTCTTTCACCGCTATGAGGATTTAGACAGCATAAAGGAATATGGAGCAAATGTTGTGAATGTTCATCATGCCACAGAAATCAATCCATGGATAAATTATCCTTTCCTTGAACAGGAAAAGATGAAGAATTACATTGATGAAGCACATGCCATGGGCATTAGGGTTAAAATATACAATACCATACGGGAACTGTCCAACAGGGCACCTGAATTATTTGCCATAAGGAGCCTGGGGCATGAAATATTCAGTCCGGGACCTGATGGAGGATTCAACTGGCTGCAGGAACACCTTGTTGAGGATTATATTGCAGCCTGGTTTGTGCCGGAATATAACGATGCAGCAATCATCAATTCAGGAATGTCGCGCTGGCATAATTACTATATTGAAGGTGTGAACTGGCTCGCTAAGAATATGGGCATTGATGGCCTGTACCTCGATGATATTGCCTTTGACCGTACCACGATGAAGCGACTGAGAAAAGTCCTTGACGGGAACAGGGACAGTGCCCTGATTGACCTGCATTCAGCAAACCAGTACAATATCAGAGACGGTTATACAAACAGCGCCAACCTGTATATGGAACATTTTCCTTATGTAGACAGGTTGTGGTTCGGTGAGTATTTTAATCCGTCCCTTCCACCTGATTTCTGGCTTGTAGAGATGTCAGGAATACCCTTCGGGCTTATGGGTGAAATGTTACAGGATGGCGGTAACCAATATAAAGGGCTGCTGTATGGAATGACCTCCCGTGCACCATGGTCAGGCGACCCGAGGAATATCTGGGATTTCTTCGATGAATTTGGTATCAAGGGTTCTGAGTTTATAGGCTACTGGTCAGAGAAATGCCCCGTGACCACAGGATACAGGCATGCACCGGCTACCGTTTATAAAAAAGAAGACAAACTGATGGTGGTGATAGCTAGCTGGTATGATGAACACAAGGACCTGTGGCTGAATGTTGACTGGCACAGCCTGGGAATGAACAGGAACGATATTGTATTCAGGGCACCCTATGTCAGGGATTTCCAGGAGGAGAAAACATACAGCCTTTGGGAAAGGATACCCGTAGAACCGGGGAAAGGAGTGGTTCTGATAATAGAAACAGTAGAGTAATCATATTGTACATCCCTGAATTAATTCCAGGTTATGAATGATGAATATCGAATATTGAATATCGATTTCAGAAGTTTTTAATAACTTCATCATTCTGACTTCGATATTCGTCATTCTGCCTTCATTACTTATTCATAATACGAAAAACTTATTTTAGTCTACCACTACTTTAAAAAAAATAGGGTGGCCCCGCCGAAGCGGAGCACACCCCTGTTCATGATAACACCAGAACCTGACATGAACATTATTTTTCAACCCCCGTTCCCAGTGTTTACAATTTTCATATAAGAGACTGCTGCCATGCAGATATGCTGCATTGCAGTTTTATTATAATTGTTAAGAAATTAACAAGAATCATTAACAAAGGAAGATACTAAAGGCTATACTATTGATTTATTAATAGTTGTCAATAGAATAGCTTAGCTATCCTTTTGTTGAAAATCAACAGTACCAGTAAAACCAGACTCCACTGGAAGATACATGACATAAAAGAGAATGGCCTGAAAGGATTATACCATTCACCCGGGGTGAAAGATTGTGACAGCCACCAGAAAAGTAGTACAATAGCAGCAATAGGAATAAAATAACTGATAACATAGACCCACCATTTACCTATCTTCCTGTCGGTGGCTGATTCATTAATCTCAAGCCTTACCTGCTGTGTCCCCTGTTTAATAATCAGGAAAGCTATCAGAGCCCCGGATATCATCAGTGCTATACCCCACACGAAATCCTGGTTGCTAAGAAAATCCAGGTTTCTCGCAGAAGGTATTCCGAAAAGAAATACAAGAATTACTATGACAGCAATCGACCTGTTACGTTTTAAACCGGTATCGATTAACACCCTGGTAGGTAATTCAAGTTGTGCAATAAGTGATGAAAAGCCCGCGAAGGTCAGACTGAGGAAAAACAATATTGACAATATACTGCCACCAAACATTTTTTCAAACAACTGAGGCATCCATATGAAAGTCAGGCCAGTTGAAGCCGGACCGCTGGTTTTCATTATATCCAGCACTTCCGAACTTGCCATACCCATTTCATGTTTAAGCACGGCAAATACAGTACCGAAGATCATTATCCCGGAAAGAATTGATACAGTGTTATTTCCTATACCCGTAAGAAAAGCATTGCCAACTGCTCCATGTTCTTTCCTCATATATGCTGCATAAGTAAGGAAGAGGCCCCATCCTGCCCCCGTATCCCATGCATTCTGTGTTAATGCATCGAGCCATATCCTGGGTTGCCCCAGCTGATCCCACTGTGGCCTGAAAAGGTATGCCAGTCCCTCACTGGCTCCGGGTAGAGTAACTGCCCTTATAACACTCAGGATTACTATAATAAGAAGTGAGGGAACAAGAACTTTGTTAACCTTTTCTATTGAACTTATCCCTTTCCATATGGCAAAGGCACCAAAGCCAATGGCAAGCATATGTGTTAATATAGGCCATACACTGTTATGGTAGGATTCCCATATAGTCATGGCCGATTCAAAGTTTTGGGGCAGCGGATTGAAAAGCATAAAGACAAAATAGTAAATACACCAACCCACAACCACTGTGTAGAAAAAGGTTATAAACAGTGGCACTATTGCCACGAATGAGCCCATCCATGCAAATTTCTTTCCTGCGCCTTTAATGAACACACCCACCACACCCGACCTGTATTTGCGACCGGATACATATTCAGCTATTATCAGTGGTATACTCCAAAGGAATAAAAAACATAACCATGCAATCAGGAAAGCACCCGCTCCACTTTCACCGGCACTCTGTGCAGCAATACGTGGGAACCGCCATATATTACCTGTTCCCACAGCCACACCCATTGCGCTTAAAATAAGACCCCACCTGCTGGTAAACCTTTGAGCTGTGGATTTATCCAGTATCCTGTCCATTACCTGTCTTTTATACTGCTAAAATACTCGTTTGCCAGCTCAGTGTTGTTTTCTGGCAGTCCGGAAATGAGTGCCACAATACCCGGTTCCCAGGCAAGGTAAATAAAGCCGTTATATCCATCTTCAAAATAGAATTTCCCGCCCGGCTGATTGCCCGGGCTGAGACCGTATTTAGATAGATATTGTTCCAGCATATGTTGATTTTCCGCATCGGTATTTTCCGTAAACAGGTATATTGTAAAACGATTATCGTCAATATTATAGGTAGCCCTGAACGCATCCCTGAGAAATTCATGACCCAGTACGTTTTCAGCAATATACATTTCTGAATTTTCCTGCTTTCCCATGGATGGGAACAGTGACAGTTCCTCAGGGAACTCATCGGTGCCTTCAAGCATAGCTTCTGTTTCACGTGCCAGTTCTTCAAGGGCAGCAAGAATCCTCTTATTGTCAGAATGAGTTGTAAGCTTCACATAGTATTCTCCCTTAAGAAAATGTACCAGGCCTTCTTCCCTGTATCCCTGTACGCCCAGCTTGAAAAAATTATAAGAAGGTGCTCTTTCCATCGCATATATTCCAAAGGCCAGGTTTTCATTGGCATGATGGTAAATTTCCAGTTTAATGGTATGCCTTTTCCCCCTGTTATAGTCTGCAACATGAAGATCATGAAAACCAAGAGCATTATAACTGTCGGCAGCTCCATTAATATAATCCCATAAATTATCAGGAGTATACACAGGGTAACTCCGGTCAATTTCAAACCTGTTAAGTTCAGGGAAATCAAATTCCTGACCGGAAACTATTGATCCGGTGCTTAAGGATAAAACCAGGAGGGAGATTAACCCCCTCCAAATATTATGCTTGGCCATATTTCAAATAATAATGATTATGTAATAAATTCACGTGGTACCTTTATCAGACGGCTAATATCAGTAATTTTTGATTTTATATCAAATTGTTTTGTACAATCATCAATAGCACAATCATTACAATCTGTACAAGGATCAGAAGCCGTATCAAGTTCACAAAGCAATTCATGGGCTTTTTCAATATTTGCATAACCGTAAGCATACATATAAGCCCTCATTAAATCAGGCACAGGCAATGACTGCCTGCATTTCTTAAGGCAGCTATTACAGCTTGTACAAAACAGGCCAGGTCCGGATGATGCTATCTTTATAGCGTTCCTGTCATTCTCGGTCATTTTTATATCTACCAACACCTTAAGATTCTCTTCCAGCATGTCGAATGAGGTCATACCAGGTATTGTGGTATGTATATTTTCATTTTGCAATGCCCATCTGAATGCTGCTGTGGCATTGACAGGTTGTGTCCTTTCTCTGTCAAGAAATCCTCCGGACATTGTTTTCATGGCAACCACACCAATACCTGCTTCTGCTGCCCTTTTTATTGATGTTTCAAGCCTGTCAAGGTAACTAATGCTGAAATTATACTTTGTAAGCACGACGTCCCAGAACCCAGCCTCCACCATTGCATCTATAACTTCAGGCTCATTGGAATGAGTGGATACGCCAATAAACCTGACCCTCCCCTTGCGTTTAAGGTCCTTCATCAATCCGGTTATCTCCTTGTGATTTACCATCTCAACAGAAGATGCGTCGTGCAGGTAAAGTATATCCACATAATCCATCTGCAGCCTTTCCATGCTTTCCTCAAATTTCTGCAGAAAATCTTCTGCAGTAGTATCATCTGATGGCAGTCCTGTGCGACGTTCGACGCCTGCGGGCTTCACTTTGGTAGCCAGAATAATAGAATTACGGTCATAATCACGGAACACTTCTCCAAGCATTCTTTCGTTTCTCCCACCCTGATAACCGTTGGCAGTATCAAAAAGGGTGATTCCGTTATCCAGGCAAGCTCTTACAAGGCTGGGATTATCAGCTCGCATTACTCCCATACTTATAACCGGGACCCTGATGCCGGTTTTTCCGAGCGTACGATAAATAATATCTGCATGTTGCTTACTTTCAGGCAACATGGAAAAAGCTCCACCTGTTGCCGCTACCATGGATGCTGCACCAGCTGCCCCCGTACGCAAAAATTTTCTGCGATCGATATTCGTCATAATATATGTTTATTGAAGTTTTCTTATCCTGACCTCTATATCTGAATCTTCCAATAGCTTTATAATTTCATCTGTATCAGTTGAACCGAAATGGTAGGGATACAGAATATCAGGTTTTATCACCAAAGCGGCATCGGCAGCCATTTCCGGAGACATCGTATAAGGAAGATTCATTGGCAGGAAAGCAATATCAATATTTCTAATGTTTTTCATTTCAGGTATATTCTCTGTATCACCTGCCACATAAATCCTTTTATCTCCAAGCTCCAGAATATATCCATTGCCTACCCCTTTGGCATGAAAAGGATTTCCCGGAGATCTTTCATGCTCTATATTATAGGCAGGCACAGCTTCAATACCAATACCTTTAATATCAATCTCATCACCGTTTGCCATTATCCTGCAATCATCGAGATCAGATGCAGAGGCTTCATTACAGATTATCTCTGTTTCATCTTTACATATCTTCTTTATGGCACCGGGATCGAGGTGGTCACCATGTTCATGCGTGACAAGGATTAAATCAGCATCCGGCATTTCTGAATAATCAGCTTCACGGCTCACGGGATCAATATGAATTACCATATCATTATATTTGAACATGAGTGTACCATGACCGATAAACCAGAGCTCAAGAGTACCTCCATCAATCTCACATACATCTTTTTCAAAAACCTGTTGTCCGTAATTCATAGTAGCTGTCAGAATAAAAATGCTTGTTAAAAGGAATAATTTAGACTTTCTCATGATATTGTGTTCTATAGCCATAAAATATAACAAAAATTATTTAAGTAAGGTATATTAAAAGACATCATTTTCGCCATTTGATAAAATTTAGGTAATTTTGTGCCCCAAATTGAGCGGACGTGAAAGAATTGTTTAAACTCATAGAACAGGGTGAGAGCCAGGTACTTGATTTTAAGTACTGTATATCCGATTCGCGTAAAATTGCAAAGACCCTGGCTGCTTTTGCAAATACCGAAGGCGGAAGTTTATTGATCGGTGTTCGTGATAATGGTAGTATAGCAGGTGTTCAGAGTGAAGAAGAGTTTTACATGATTGATGCAGCCGCCAGTCTGTTTTGTAAACCAGCAATAAAATACAATGTCGTTCAACACCACTCTGAAGGTAAAACAGTGCTAGAAGTAAAAATTGAAAAATCGGATCTAAGACCGGTTTATTCAAAAGATGAATCGGGTAAATGGATAGCATACAGCAGGAATTATGATCAAAATTTGGCTGTTAACAGTGTTATTCTAAAAGTCTGGAAAAAGGAAAAGAGGGAAAACGGCCTTTTTATAAAAGTCAGGAAATCAGAAACCTTATTGTTCGATTACCTGAGAGGAAATAATTCAATCACCCTTTCAAAATTCAGGAAGATTTCTAAACTTCCGCTCCGTAAAGCTGAAAATATTATTTCAGATCTTATAACGTGTGGGATTCTGGAATATGAACTCACTGATAAAGGTTGCAGATATTATGCAAGTGAAAAACTTGATCAATATCAGCCTGATAGCTATTTAAGATACTAAGTAAGTGTGTGAATATTTGAACAATAATAAATTTTGTTTTTTCGATTATTTTTATTATATTTAAATAACATCATTGAAAATCTGGAATATTTGATTTTCGATTCATTATAAATCCAACTATAATTTATTAATTATGAGTTTATTAAAAAAAATTAAAAAAATAAATATTACACCGGAATCAGTTGTCTTGCTCAAGCAATTAATGAGCGAAAATCCTGATCTTAAAAATATTATAAGCACCTCAAAATCAGGTGATGAAGCAAATAAACTTATTTATGAGTGGGTATATAACTGGATGAAGGATGGGCATGAAGAAGCTCTAAAATATTTTGAAAATAAAACACGCGGAAGGCAAGCATTTGAATCCTTGAGCTGGAAGGAAATTGGAGCAATAAGATTGCTTGATTATGTAAAAAATGCAGGAAGGGAGTTCGAGAATCTAAATAAGAAAATACCGGTATCCCTGTCTGATCCTATAAGAATAATATGGCTTGCCTATCATCAAGGAAAAGGAGGAGGTAAACCTGAATTCTTTTATGATATGATACACCTTTTCCGCCAGTTCACAGGCACAGAAAAAAGGAAGAAACCCGATCGTAAAAAAGTAAAAGAATGGATGTCAAGGCATTATTCCGGGCTTGATGAGGAAATAGTTAAATTAAGAGAAAAAAATAAGAAAAGAATATTAAATACAATCATCAAACATATCGATGATGGATCAATCAAAAGCCGGACGTATAACTTCCCGGAAGGAATAAGCCATGATGAAAAGTATGAAATAGCCCTGGGTTGGTGGAACGATTACCAATTCCACCTGAAATTTGCCGTAAGATCACCGGAATTATTGAACGAAATACTTGATTATTCTCTGGATACAGACACCATGCTTCTTCTTGAAGAAGCCAGGGAAGCCGGCATACCGACCTTCGTTAATCCTCATTATCTCTCATTACTAAATGTTGATGTTCCGGAATATGAAGGTAAAGTTGATCTTGCAATACGTGATTATATATTTTACAGTAAAGAACTGATAAATGAGTTCGGGCACATCGTTGCCTGGGAGAAAGAGGATAAAGTAGAGCCGGGCAAGCCTAATGCAGGAGGCTGGTTATTACCCAATAGCTATAATATACACCGCAGGTACCCCGAAGTAGCCATTTTAATACCTGATACAGTCGGAAGAGCCTGCGGTGGTTTATGTGCATCCTGCCAGAGAATGTACGATTTCCAGGCCGGCAGATTTAATTTTAACCTTAATAAGCTCAAACCTAAGCAAACCTGGAGTGAGAAACTGGAGTGGCTGATGGAATACTTTGAAAAAGACAGCCAACTGAGAGATATTCTTATCACCGGAGGCGATGCTTTTATGAGCTCTGACAGGTCCATGAAGCATTTACTGGATACCGTGTATGAAATGGCCCTGCGTAAGAAAAAGAATAATGAAAAGAAAAGAAACGGTAATAAATATGCCGAAATGGTCAGGGTGAGATTGGGAACACGCCTGCCGGTTTATATACCCTACCGTATAACAGATAGTTTTGTCTCAATTCTCTCAGACTTTAAGAAAAAAGCCTCAAAATTAGGTGTTAAACAGTTCATTATCCAGACACATTTTATTTCCCCCATGGAAGTAACCCCTCAAACAAGAGATGCAATAAAAAAACTCAATTCGACGGGGTGGACAGTAACAAACCAAATGGTGTTTACCGCCGCTGCTTCCAGGAGAGGCTTCGCAGCAAAACTGAGGCAGACTCTTAACAATATAGGTGTAATACCGTATTATACATTTTCAGTTAAAGGGTATATGGAAAATTACCATAACTTTGCAACAAACGAGAGAGCCATACAGGAACAGATGGAAGAAAAAGTGTTTGGCACCGTTCCTGAAGCAGAGCAGGAAAACATAAAAAATCTGCCGGAGGATGCAGCTAACATCATACCCAGACTGAAAAAAATAATGAAAGAGCATGAACTGCCATTTCTGAGTACCGACAGAAATATCATGAATCTCCCCGGCGTTGGCAAAAGCTTGACATTTAGGACTATAGGAATAACAAGAAGGGGAAGAAGAATCCTGGAATTTGACCATGACTCAAACAGGAACCATAGTCCCATAATTAGTGAAATGGGTAAAGTGAATATAATAGAATCCAAACCTGTGAAACAATACATTGACCAGATGGGATCCCTGGGTGAAGATCCCGAGGAGTATAAAGATGTGTGGGGTTATTCAATCGGTGAAACAGAACCCCGTGCAAGCATATTCGAATATCCCGAATATGAGTATAAGACTACACAGGAAGTGACCAATCTTGAAATACACAGAAAAAAAGTGGTGTCACCTGCCTGACCTGCAGGCAGGTTAACCTCTATCGTTTGATAAGTATTATAAGCTCTTGTTTTTATTCTGAAACAAATTTGGTATATTGTCTTCCGAATTTAGGTTTAATTAGCAATATATAAATTGAGTGTAATCAGGTATATAATTCTATTCCTATTGCCTGTTTCAATGTTATTGGATGATGCTTATGCTCAGGCATCTTTCACAGGTAAGAGTGATTACCCCTCCTCTCCCCTGAAAATCATTTCAGAAAATAATGAAGGGCTGATATTATCATATCATGCGGGAACATGTGAATTTGAGAAACTGAAACCTGATGGAGGCAGCTTTGTAAGACTCAGGTTACCCGGTCATTCCTTCACCAGTGATCCCGGGAAGCCCCAGCTGCCCGTTCTTACAAGCTTATTGGACTATGACAAGGTAAAAAATGCACAGATAATAATAAGTGATGTTGTTACTACCCGTAAAAGTCTTGAAGGGATGGGTGACTACAGCAGGATATACCCCAGCCAGCCAAGCCAGGCTAAATCAATTGTTGCACAGGATGTTCCCTTCGTTATGGATAGATCTGTTTACAGTGCCGGTCATGCATATATTACCGATACCGTGACAATAAAGAAAATCGGTATAATGAGGGGTAAAAGCATTGCGAACCTCGAAATAAACCCTGTCATTTACCATCCTGCTGAAAAATATGTCGATATAATAAGCTCAATGAATATCAAGATAGAATATTCAGCAGATTACCGTAAAACTTCAGAAAGTAAGGATTCTTATAATTACTATTTTGATAATCTGCTTTCTAAAGGCCTGATAAATTATGACACTGATGATGTAATTCCGGGATTCTCCCTTGAGCCTGCAGGCATGGTGATAGTATCTGATAGTTCACTTAAAGATCAATTACAGCCACTTGTTAAATGGAAAACAAAAAAAGGCTTCAGGGTAATTGAATTATATATTGGTGAAAACGGTCTGGAAAAAGACTTCCGGGATATCAAAGACACTCTTAACTATATATATAATAATGGATCACAGGAAAATCCGGCCCCAACATACCTTCTGCTGGCCGGAGATCTGAATTATATACCTGCTTCCGAAGGCACCAATTATCTTACTGACATGTATTATGCCGAGTTTGACGGAAACGAGGATTTTATTCCTGATATGTTTACCGGAAGACTGCCGGCAAGTGACACAAGCCAGTTAAAAGCTATAGTCCGTAAAATAATACAGTATGAAAATTATTTATTCGGAGACACTATCTCACATTTCACGAAGGCTGTTGCTGCTGCCGGATTTGATGACGGCCATGAGGTGTTTATGAACGGTCAGGTTAATTATGCGGGAGGTTATTTCGATCAAAATCCCTATGCAACAGAGGCATATATCTTCAAGCATGAAACGAATGACTCGATACGGAACGTGCGTTATGATTCACTAAAAGCATTGATGAATGATGGTGTGGGTTACATTAACTATACAGGTCATGGAAACGCGACAAGCTGGTTAGATACGCAGATAGACTATGCTTTTGCTGAAAACATGACAAACGAGTCAAGATATCCCGTGGTAATAAGCAATGCCTGCCTAACGGCCAAGTATGATGATAATAATTGCATTGGATCAAGCATGGTAAGAGCAGTTGATAAAGGTGCACTTGCATTCATTGGCTCTACCAATGACTCATACTGGACAGAAGATTTTTACTGGTCGATAGGTGTAGGACCCCTGGTAGATAATCCTACATACAGTAAAACAGGACTGGGGTTTTACGACAGGCTTTTCCATTTGAACGGTGAAAAGCCATCTGAATGGTATACAACAACAGGGCAGATAATGTATGCGGGAAACCTGGCAGTTTCATCAAGTACAAGCTCATGGAAACAATATTACTGGGAAACATATGCTCTGCTGGGTGATCCCTCCATATCACCATATATAGGAAGACCTGAATCAATTTCTGTTACGATCCCTGACAGCCTTCCCCCAACACTTAAAAATTTAAACCTGAACACATCAGCATTTACATATGTGGGCTTGTCTCATTTCGATACCCTCTGGGATGCCTGCCATGCAACACCTTCCGGATCAGTGTACCTGGATATACCCTCGGCAGAAAAGGACTCATGCCTTTTGATTGTAAGCAGGCAGAACGCGATACCTTTCATTAAAACAATATATTTTGCTGAATCAGATACTGCATGGCTAAGTATAAATGATATTAATGTCTCAGATCCTTCAGGTAATGATAATGGGAAGGCAGATTACAATGAAACTGTTGCACTTAAAACAGATATACAGAATGCCGGCAATGAAGGTGGTGATAATGTATATTTAAAAATATCATCAGATTCTGAATATATAAGCATAATAAATGATTCATTATACATAGGTACGGTAGATGCTAATACCGAAATCGTGGAAACGGGATTTGAAATTACCGTTGCAGACAGTCTGCCCGATCTTAAAATTGCAGCCATCAACCTGGAACTTCATTATAATGGGAATATTATAAACCAGGGTACTGATATCAGCTTTCATGCCCCCGAGCTGATGATAATAAACTGCATTACTGATGATACTCTTACAGGGAATGGGAACGGACTAGCTGAAGCCGGTGAAATGGTAGAAATTATCTTCAGGCTTATCAATAATGGTTCAAGTTCGTGTTCAGGGACCCTGATGATCAGTAATATTTCGGATTATATTGAATTTGATGCCACAGCGCTTGTCACCGGCCCCCTGGAGCCCGGTGAGGTAAGCGAAATCGCTGTAACGGCAAATATAAGCGAAAACACCCCTGAATCGACCGAAATAAACTTTGACACTGAGCTAATAAGTGATCCATACAGAGCATCAAAAGCACTGAGTATAATAGCGGGTAGGTTTACTGAAGACTTTGAACTGCTTAACTTTACAACCTTCCCCTGGATAAATAATGCTGATCATCCGTGGATCATCACTGATGAGACGGCAAAAAGCAATATGTATTCGGCACGCTCCGGTAATATAAGCCATAATGAGAAATCAGAGCTTGATATACTTCTCAATATACCGGAAGATGACACCTTAAGGTTCTGGTACAAAGTATCATCTGAAAATTCATGGGACTCATTAACATTTAAAGCCAATGATTCGGTTTTGATAAATGAATCAGGCGAGGTTGACTGGACTGAGGTAATCATACCACTTAACAAAGGAGTATATTTATTACACTGGATATATGAAAAGGATCAATCGGTAAATAACGGCTCCGACTGTGCATATCTTGACCTTGTCAGGTTCCCAGCACATTCATTTGTGCCATCTGCCATAAATCTCAATAAATTAAGCTCACCAGAAAAAGGCCAAACCTATGATGAGG
>JAYEGY010000067.1:0-14623 GCA_034659275.1 Bacteroidota bacterium
TATCATATATTACCTTGTTTAATGCTCTGCTAAATTAATTCCTTTTTTGGAAATACATCCAGTCAAGGTAGTATAATATCTTAAGGGATAAACTGTTTGTCATACCCGTATCAAACATATGCCGCATATTGTCCATGAAATCATAGAATATCTGGTCGGAGCCTGAATAAATTGAATTCTTCCATACCAGCGACATCTCACTGCCGGGTGCAAACCTCCAGGTATATTTAACATCTATATTCCATGCATTGTAGTTGTAATCATAGTTTTCATCCAGTGTGGTCTCGGTAAGGGAACCATCGTCATTAAGGGTATAATACTGATCAAGGTAGTCGGCTCTTGACCAATAATGACGAAGGCGCACTGACAGGTATGAATTGGCAGAGAATATAAAACCTGACTGAAGCTTATTTTCAATAATCGTATTATTTCTAAGTCCAAAATAAATCATTAACGGGTCTTCCTGGTAGCTTACATAACCAATATCATTTATCCTGTTACGTACTTCAATTTCATAATCTAATGAAAATCTATCAGATATCTTAAATGTAGGGCTGACTGAAAACGAGTATTGATACTGATCATAGGGCAACCATATTTTATTATAGCTAAGTCGCACATTGGCGGAAAGCTTTTTACTACGGTCGGAACTGATAAATGCACTTGTTGAAAGCTCTTTTCCACGGTGATAATACCATCCATCGACTCGGGGTTCATAATAATCATCTTCTCCCCTTGGTTTATATTCTGCCCTCAGGAAAAAGGACATGTGATTAATGAAGGTAACATTCGAACTGAGGTTTATCTCTGACCCGGTGAAGACTCTTGGCTTATACAACATCATGTGCCTGTACGATAAAGAATTCCTTGCACTCAGAATCTTTCCAAAAGGCTGATAAATATTATAGGAGACACTCAGCCGGTTCTGTAATTCATTATTTCTCCTCATGTATCCCATATCATTATGGTCATAGGTATCAGATAATGCTTCAATTTGATATTCCATCCTGAATGCTCCTCCTGTTTTACCTCCGCTCAATTGGAAAGCATGTCCATAATCGTTTTCAATATCTTTATAATATTTTTGTGAAACTGCTGCCTGTCCTGAAATGGAATAGTGCCGGCTTTTGTCCTGTATATTGAATTCCGTACCCGTTACGTTAGCATTATAGAAATTCTCATCATTCTCTGCGTTTCTCCATACGTTTGTATTTACGAGGCTTATGTAAGAGTTATTCTTCAGGCTCTGGTCGAGGACAATCATATTATAGTTTGTGAATGGGTCGGTCATCACCCTCCTGGTCTCACCGGTTTCCATATCTTCAACAGTTGCATACATAGTATTTGTCATTGCATTGAACACGCCAATGCCCAGGCCTGACTTTGTTCTTCCTGATACTTTTGATGCATTTATTAAGGACGATTCAGACGGATTATAAACGACATCTTCTGTAGGTTCCAGATTGTCATAAACATCATAATATCCTTTTGGCCTGGATCCCACACGCCTTGTATAGAAGACGTTACCCTTATTGAATAATTCTGTTCCTTCCATGAAGAAGGGCCGTTTTTCATTGTAGCGTACCTCATACGGACTCAGGTTCAGTACCTGGTCATCAGATTGGACCTGTCCAAAATCCGGAACCAGGGTAGCATCAAGTGTAAAAGACTCATTAATACCATATTTAAGGTCCAGTCCGCCATTATAGGTAAATTGTGGTCCACTTTCTCCGGGAGCCTGTTCAATATAGCCGGAGACGTAAGGAGTGAAAGATAATCGTAAAGGTGGTTCAATATCCCGTATCTGGGTCATTTCCCCCAGATGATTGAAGGTTGATCCCACCTCCCTGTTGACATAGTTCCAGGATGACTGTTCGCGATTTCTTCTTACCTCTCTCCAGAAATTTATACCCCAGGTTTGCACTTCATCTTTGGGAAACCTTAATGCCGAATAAGGGATTTTTATTTCTGCTATCCAACCATTCTCAACTACCGAAGTGCTGCTCTCCCATACAGCATCCCATGTGTCACCGTTGCGCCTGTAATAATCAGAACCTGATCGCGGCGGCCTGTCAGACTGCACCCCGGACACTGAAACTTTGAAGATTGCCCCATTAATTCCGTCATTGTAAGGACTTATATCAACTGTAAATTGATCGGCATTGAGCCCATAATCTGAATCCCTCTCTCCCAGCTCCTTATAGATACTGTCAGGACTGGGATCATACATCATAGCACCAACATATAATGCTGTATTATCATATAGCACCCTTACTTCTGTCTTATATTTACTGGGAGATCCGTTAAAGGGCGAATACTGGATGAAATTGTCAGCTATATCTGCTGATTGCCATACCCGGTCATCGAGTTTACCATCAATAAGGGGGGGATTATCGGTTTTTATTGCGGCTATACTTTTTTGCATCAGCAATGGTTTATCCTTCTTGTCTTTCCTGTCTGCATACATATTAGTTGCAGTCACAAAAAACAGAACCATGAGCAACAATAAAATTCGCCTGATCCCTATATCTCTCATAAATATCTATTTAACTCTAAAACAATATATTACAATATTTGTTTAAGAATGCCTACAAAAATAGACTAAAAAATTAATTATTAGTCGCCAACACGACCAATAGTAGGAAGGCTTAACATTTTTTAACAGCAAGGATAGAAAAAGGGTGTCTTCTTTTAGACACCCCTTGATCTATTTTATTAGATGTTAGATATTAATCAATAATTACCGAGTATCAAAGGCAGGCCATCATCACCCGCACCCACTATTACAATTTTTGAATTCTGCGATTCAGCAAGCTTGAGGGTAGCATCTATACCTTTCTGTGTAAGTATTTTGTCGGTAAGACTTGCGCTTATTGTCCTGTTGTAATTGGCAATACCATTAGCCTCGATCTGTTTTCTATCGGCTTCCAGCCTTTCTTTCTCATTAATATAAGTCATTGCCAGTGCTTCCTGCTCTCTTGTAAGCTTGGTCTCAATAGCTTTCTTTATATCAGGTGGCAGGCCGATAGAACGTATGAGCAGGGCACGCATATCAATATTGTTTTTTCGAAGAATTGCCCCTGTTTCCTCAATAATGGTTGCTTCAACTTCCGACCGCTTCGTTGAATATACTTCCTCAGCCGTGAAGCGCCCGGTAACCTGCCTTACTGTTGACCTGACCTCTGGTATCACAAGCCTGCTAACATAGTTCTCGCCGAAAGTTTCATGTAAATATCCGATCCTGTCATAAATAGGATTGAACCTCACTGTAACATCAACATTTACGCTCAATCCGTTTTTATCCAGGACATCCATGGTTTCTTCGCTCTTCTGCTCTTTGACATCATATTTGTAAAGTGAATTCCATGGTGCCACTATCTTAAAGCCTGTTCCCATTACATCATCCTTCCTTAACTCCCCGGTCAGCGTCTTGAACAGAACTGCCCTTTCACCGGGCTTGATAACGTAAAACATCCTGCTGCCGAACAATAAGAGAAGTACGACTATAACTACCAGTGAAATAATAATTGTCTGTCTTTGTTTCATTGCCATAATAATTATTTTGTGTTTCTTAGAATTACAAATGTAGTCTAAAATTGTTCTCTTTCTTAATATTAAAGGGACTTTTTTCAAAATTGTCAGCAAGATGCGAGTCTATAATCAAACCATAAAATGAAAGAAACTGAGCTTATTACCAACAATGACGGCAGTATTTTCCACCTGAGGCTTAAACCCGGAGAAGTAGCGGAAAAAATCATAATAGTAGGTGACCCTGGACGAGTTGAGATGCTAGGAAAGAACCTTGACAGCATAATTTTTAAGAGGATAAACAGGGAGTTTTTCACAATAACAGGCACTTACAGAAATAAAGAAGTAAGCATTGTCTCAAGTGGGATAGGAACTGACAATATTGATATTCTTTTAAACGAACTGGACGCCCTCTTCAATTATGACCTGGAGGACAAAGTACCATTAAAGGAAAGGACATCACTTACTCTTATAAGATTGGGCACTTCCGGCGGTCTTCAGCCTGATCTGCTGCCGGGGCAGGCAATAATAACAGAAAAAGCCATTGGTTTCGATTCCGTAATGAATTACTACAGTGGTATAGAAAAAATAACAGATATTCAATTTGAATCAGAATTTATTAGACACACAGCATGGCCCGACAGGCTACCCTATCCATACATAATTGATGGAAGCAAAGAGCTCCTGGATAAATTTTCCCCTACCGGTTTTATAAAAGGAATGACTATCTCAACTCCCGGTTTTTACGCTCCCCAGGGACGGAAGCTTTCACTCAAGCCTTTTGATGAGAAAATTAACGATAAGATAATGACCTTCAGGTACAAGGGTAACCGCATCCTGAATTATGAAATGGAAAGTTCAGCTATTTACGGCCTGTCTAAATTACTTGATCACAAAGCTATTACTCTCTGTGCAGCTATTGGAAACAGGGCCACAGGCAAATTTATAAACGATTATAAACCCATCATAAATAACCTATCTATTGCAGTACTTGATATTATCTGATGATATTAATAAGCTGGGATTCTCCTTCACCGGCACCAACTATATTATGAAGCTCTTTATTTGGCATAACTCACTGCCCTGGTTTCCCTTATAACAGTAATTTTTACCTGGCCCGGGTATGTCATTTCATTCTGTATCTTTCTTGCAATATCATTCGACATTGACTCTGCTTCCTTGTCTGATACTGCTTCGGCCCCCACTATCACCCTTAATTCCCTTCCGGCCTGGATTGCATATGTTTTCAACACGCCGGGATACTCCAGCGCCACTGCTTCCAGTTCTTTCAATCGCTTTATATAAAGTTCAACCACTTCTCTTCTTGCGCCGGGCCTTGCACCGGATATAGCATCACATACCTGGACCACGGGTGCAATCAATGATGTCATTTCAATCTCGTCATGGTGGGCACCTATGGCATTATATACTTCCGGTTTCTCTTTATACTTTTCCGCCAGTTTCATGCCGTATACGGCATGTGGTAATTCAGGTTCATCATCAGGCACCTTACCAAGGTCATGCAGTAAGCCGGCACGTTTGGCAAGCTTGGCATTGAGCCCGAGTTCAGACGCCATTATTGCACTTAAGTTAGCAACTTCGCGACTGTGCTGAAGAAGATTTTGTCCGTATGATGACCTGTATTTCATCTTGCCTACCAGTCTTATCAGCTCAGGATGTAAGCCATGTATGCCCAGGTCGATGACCGTTCGTTTCCCCACTTCCACTATCTCCTCTTCTATTTGCTTCCTTGTTTTTTCAACTATCTCTTCTATACGTGCGGGGTGTATCCTTCCGTCACTTACCAGTTGATGCAGTGATAAGCGTGCGATTTCACGACGCACCGGGTCAAAAGCTGACAGGACTATAGCTTCAGGGGTATCATCCACTATTATCTCCACACCGGTAGCAGCTTCAAGGGCTCTTATATTACGGCCTTCCCTTCCTATTATCCTACCTTTTATTTCATCGGATTCGATATAGAATACTGTAACGGCATTCTCAATGGCTGCCTCTGTTGCCACCCTTTGTATCGTCATCATTACTATACGCTTAGCTTCTTTACTGGCTGTCATGCGGGCCTCATCCATTATGTCGTTTATGTAAGACATAGCTTCGGTCCTTGCTTCTTCCTTTAAAAATTCAATGAGTTGATTTTTTGCTTCCTCAGCGGAAAGGCTGGAAATTGCTTCAAGCTGTTCAACCTGTTGCTTATGCAGCCTGCTAAGCTCCTCGCCTCGTTTGTCAACTATCTCAAGTTGGTTATTCAGGTTTTGACGTATAGCTTCCAGTTCGTTTTTCTTCCTCTGTGTTTCTTCGAGTTTCTGGGAGAAAGACGATTCTTTTTGCTTGATCCTGTTTTCAGCCTGGGCTATTTTGTTGTTCTTTTCGCCTATATACTTTTCATGTTCCGATTTTAGCTGAAAGAACTTTTCTTTTGCCTGAAGTATTTTTTCTTTCTTAAGTACTTCGGCTTCATTTTCTGCTTCCGCAATGATTTTGTTACTTCTCCTTTTAAGAGCAAGCTGCCATATAAAGAAGGATAACACTGATCCTGTAATAAAAACTCCAACACACACAAGCAAATCTGTTAGTTCAAGTGTTATTCTCGTTAGTATAAATTCTACCATAGTATTTTTATTTAAAATGAAAGCCCGCAGAGTTTCTTCAGCTTTAAAAAAACCCCATTCGACATGGATGGAGCTGCTAATATGGGTCGGACTTCCACTGTCCCGGTTTCCCGGAATTCACGGCGAACCGTGAATGAGGCCTGCCCTAATCACATTAAGCTTCACTCCAATTTTTAAAGTGTTGAGTTTCAAAAATGAATGAAGAAACAATGCGGGCAAATACTTTTATTATATATTAAAGAACGCTTTTTACTCTTTCGTCAGTACAACATCTATCTTTTCTGAAATCTCTTTGATGCTGTGCGATACATCTTTGTCATCAACTTTATTGTTAGTATCAAGCAATTGTATCACGTACTGGAGTGCTGCCATGGCAAGAAAGTCCTGAATGTCTTTATCAACGTATTTCTGCTTGTATTGCAGAACCTTTTCGTTGATCAGACGGGCAGCCTTCCTTATCCTCTCTTCCTCGTCCCTGCCTATTTTCAATGGATAATACCTGTCCGCTACGTTTACCCTTATGGAAAGTTTATCATCCATTGTTATATATTATTTAAAAGAGCAATACATTTATCTATTTCCCGCACTAATTTATTTATCCTTTTTCGTGCAAGCCGGGTACTCTCTTCATCTCCCAATATTGCACCGGATAATTGCAATTTATTATATTTTTCTTCAAGTTCTAAAAATTCCTTTTCCTTATCCCGGAGCTTCTCTCCCAGCTCCTCTTTCTCTGACCTCAGACTTATCAGGTCTCCTTGTGTTTTTTCATACCTGCCAAGCAATTCCTCCACTTTTCTTTTCAGCAATATAAGCTCTTCAACTTCACGCTCGGTCATAGAATATTATTTAATACAAAATTAATATTGTTCTGCGTATTTGCAAAAAAAATAAAAGCAATACTTTGGCATAAGACTTGAGTGTAATAGATTTGCATCTTATAACGTAACTTGAAGCTTAAGACCTGAAATGATACGAATACTTTTTATTGCATTATCCCTTGTGACTATAGTTGAGGGACCTGATAAAACAAACATCCTGAAGTCGCCTCTTGACATACCCTTAATCCTGTCAGCTAATTTTGGAGAACCAAGAACGGGCCATTTTCATTCAGGTGTGGATTTTAAAACTGAAGGTATCACGGGTAAAAATGTTTACGCTGTAGCAAAAGGATATATTTACCGTATAGTAGTAAGCCCGACAGGATTTGGAAAAGCAGTGTATATCAGGCATACCAACGGATTATCGACAGTCTATGGCCATCTCAGCAGGTTCACTCCCGAAATTGAGGACTATGTAAGGGAAAACCAGTATGCAAGGAAAAATTTTACAGTTAACCTCTTTCCCGGAACCGGCCATTTCCCCGTGAATGAAGGTGATATAATAGGTTATTCTGGCAACAGTGGCAGCTCTATGGGTCCACATTTGCACTTCGAGGTAAGAAGATCATCGGAAGAAAAACCACTCGATCCCATACAATTTTATAATATTGATGATAATATCAGGCCGGTAATACGCTCTATAGCTGTTTACCCTGCAGGACCATCTTCTGCAGTGGAGGGTAAGAGAGAAAAGCTCATATTGAACACAACAGGGAACAAAGGGAGTTACTCAACAAATCAAGTTTCCCCTGTTACCGTGTATGGTGCCATTGGCTTTGGAATAAATACGCATGATTACCTTGACAACAGCTGGAATAAATGCGGGGTTAGGATTATTAACCTTAGAGTGGATGATAAACTGATTTACAGCCACTCCATTGATGAATTTCCATTCTCCGAAACAAGATATATAAACAGCCATATTGATTATGAAGAGAAAATTAAAAACAGTGCTTATATTCAAAAAACTTACTTAGAGCCAAATAATAAACTTAGCACATATAATCATATAATAAACAATGGGATCATAGAATTCAATGACGGGGAAATACACGAAATAGAAATCAGTGTTTCAGACTTTAACGATAATTATTCCTATGTGAATTTTCTTATTAAGTCTGACACTATAAAATCATATGAACACATAGAAAACCAGGGCATATTAATGCCATTTGGCGAGATAAATGAATTTAAACACCACGATATACAGGTCTTTTTCCCGCAAGATTGTTTTTATGATACAATAGATTTTAACTGTAGAAAAGCCCCTTCTGACAGGCCTGGTTTATATTCAGATCTTCATTATATTCATAATAAATATACACCTGTTCACAGGCAGTTTGATATATCGATTAAAACACTCGGGCCAATAAGTGATGAACTTACGGATAAATTATGCCTGGTATACCTTGATGAAGACGATAAAGATATTATTTATTATGCCGGCGGCACCTGGAACAATGGCTTTGTAGAAGGATCAGTAAGTAATTTTGGCCTCTATTCCATTGGGATTGACACAATAACTCCTTCTGTCGAACCATTAATGTTCACTGATGGTTCCACGCTGTGTAAAAATGATGAACTGAGAATAATAGTAAAAGATGAATTCAGCGGTATAGGTGAATATGAAGCCTTTATCGACGGTAGTTGGGCGCTGTTTGAATGGGATCCTAAGAATTCACTTCTTACCTATAAACCCGATCCGGAAAGAATACGCCAGGGTGAAAAACATACTCTGGATCTAAGTGTAAAGGATAACCTGGATAATGAATCATTTTTAAACCTGGATTTCTACTGGTAACGAGTACTTATAAGTCCAAAGCTAAACACCTCCAAAGGAAGTTGACACTGTTAGTTCTGGGACCCAGAACCCAGAACCCAGAACCCAGAACCCGTCGCTACCAGAGCTTTTCAGGATATACACCACGGTCAACCATATCCTGGAGGCTGCTTACCACAACGGGCCTGTCTTCACGGTAAGTAACACCAAACCATCTCTCATTTGTCATTAATACCTTTATATTGATCACTCCCTTTTTAACGTAAACATCAAGTGATGTTGGTATATCAAGTTCAGCCTTCGGGTCATCTGCACTTCTTTCAATAAAATTAATAAACTCTTCCTCAAGATACCTGAAGCAGGAAGGTTTAAAACCAAACAGGTTCATTGAGGCTATTTCATCTCCCGTAAATTCAACCTCCCTTTGCTTAGGTGCCGGTGCAAATATTCCCTCCGGCCTCTTTTCAATCTTGTGTGTTTCAACAATATGTAAAAGGTTACCTTCTTCATCAACCTTGCAGACACCCCTGTTAACATGGCCATGGTCGGAAAGGGTATTCGACATCTTGTATCCAACTATGCAGTAAGTATTCTCATCTTTGTTATTAACCAGAAAGTCATGCAGGATTTTGAATGAGTCAACACCGTAGTAATCATCGGAATTAATAACTCCGAATGGCTCATTAATTTTATCCTTTGCCACCAGTATAGCATGACTGGTACCCCAGGGTTTTTCCCTCTGGGGTGAGGGTTTATAGCCTTTGGGCAAATTATCGAGGTCTTGAAATACATAATCTATATCAACCTTCCCTTCCAGAGGTTTCATAAAGGATGATCTAAATTGTTCTTCAATATCCCTTCTTATTACGAAAATGATCTTGCCAAAACCTGCCCTCACAGCATCATATATTGAATAGTCGATAATTGTCTGTCCGGCAGGACCAACTCTGTCAAGCTGTTTGTCACCACCATAACGGCTTCCTATTCCTGCTGCCAATACTAATAAACTGGGTTTCATGAAATATTCCTTTTGGTTAAAGCACCAAAAATAAGAAAATTTTTTCACTACCTTTGGACTTATTTTAAATAATATGAAGCAAATATAATAAGGCCATTACAAATTGACATACAATAAATTAACTTTTAAATAACACATTAAGAATATGAAAAAGACAGGTTTGATAGTACTTACAGTATTGATGATTGCAGGTATAGCCCTTCCCCTTGCTAATGCCTGCACAAATTTTTTAATAACAAAAGGAGCCAGTAAAGACGGATCAACCATGATCACTTATTCAGCCGACTCCCATGTGCTGTATGGCGAATTATATTACTGGCCTGAAAGAGACTGGGAACCGGGATCAATGCTTGACGTTTATGAATGGGACACAGGCAAATTTCTTGGAACCATCCCCCAGGCAGAACATACCTATAATGTGGTAGGCAACATGAATAATCACCAGCTTGCGATCGGAGAAACGACCTATGGTGGACGAAGGGAACTCAGGAACACCGAAGGTATAATTGATTATGGCAGCTTGATATATATAACATTACAAAGGGCTAAAAATGCACGCGAAGCTATAAAAACGATGTCGGAACTGATAGATAATTACGGTTATTGCAGCTCGGGGGAGTCTTTTTCAATAGCTGACAAGAATGAGGTATGGATAATGGAACTTATAGGGAAAGGACCCGGTAAAAAAGGAGCAGTATGGGTTGCAAGAAGAATTCCGGATGGCTACATATCGGGCCATGCCAACCAGGCAAGGATTACTACATTTCCACTGGCTGATGGGGAAAAATCCATAATCTCGAAAGAACTTGACAAAATTTTTGATCCTGCCATTGAAACGGTATATGCGTATGATGTTATTGACCTTGGAAGGGACAAAGGATGGTACACTGGTAAGGATAAAAATTTCAGCTTCAGTGATACCTATGCCCCTGTTGACTTTGGTGGTGCCCGCTTCTGTGAAGCACGGGTCTGGGCTATGTTTAACAGGGTGAATGATAAAATGGGTAAATATCTTGATTATGCCATGGGATACGATCTTGAGGAACGTATGCCACTATGGATTAAGCCGGACGAAAAACTAAGTGCACATGATGTAATGGAACTGATGAGGGATTATTACCAGGATACACCGATGGATATGTCAGAAGATATTGGTGCCGGTCCTTTTGGCAGTACAGTTAGGTGGAGACCAATGACATGGGAAGTGAACGGGGAGACCTATTTTAACGAAAGAGCAACATCAACACAACAAACAGGTTTCTCATTTGTAGCACAATGCCGCAACTGGCTGCCCGACCCCGTTGGAGGAATATTATGGTTTGGAGTGGACGACACCTATTACACAGTATATTCACCGATGTATTGTGGTATGCAGGAAATTCCACATTCATTCGAAGAAGGCAATGGTGACATAATGAAATTCAGTGACGATACTGCTTTTTGGGTTTTCAACCAGGTATCTAACTTTGCATATCACCGGAGAATGCCCATGGAAGACGACATTAAAAACAAGCAGAAAGAGCTCGAAAAAGGATATATTGAAGAAACAGCAATGATAGATAAAATTGCTGCTGAGCTTTTTGAAACAGAGCCATCACTGGCTGTTAAATACATAACTGATTATTCGGTTGAAGCAGGTAACAATACGGTATCTGAATGGAAGGACTTTTATGCTTTCTTATTTACCAAGTATATGGACGGAAATATAAAAGAAAAAAGGGAAGTGCCGGAAGGCTACAAGTATATACCTCCTAAACTCTCGCAACCCGGATACAGCAAGGAATGGTATGAGCTCATTATTGAGGAGACAGGAGACAAATTTAAGCAGAGATGAGAGATGAGATGCGAAAGATGAATTAATAAGTATTAAGTATTAATTATGATTTATGATTCCGAGAATTGTGAGGCCAGTTACGCGACCGACTTGCCCTGAGCTTGTCGAAGGGAGGGAGCAAATTACCTTAATCCATCATTCCATCATTCCATCATTCCATTGTTCCCTGATCAATAGGACCTCCCAGTTTGAAGAATAAAATATATTTTCTTCACTGGTACTTTATTATTCGGAAAAGAAGTTTTATATTTGCGTCCTCAAAATGCATAGGACTATGAACTTGATGAACGTTGTTGAAAAAGAATATGCTGTAAACAATAATTATCCTGATTTTAAAGCGGGTGATACTATCACTGTACATTATAAGATCAGGGAAGGAAATAAGGAAAGAATACAGCAATTCAGAGGTACTGTGTTGCAGATAAAAGGATCGAAACACACACAGACATTTACCGTACGCAAGATGTCGGGTAGCGTGGGTGTTGAAAGGATATTCCCAATGGGATCACCTTTCATAGAAAAGATTGATATAAACAAGCGTGGAAAGGTACGCAGGGCAAGAATATTTTATTTTCGTCAGCGCACCGGTAAGAAAGCAAAGATCAGGGAAAGGAAATATTAAGATATATATAGACAACACAAATAGAAAAAGGCTGTCAGGTGATGGCCTTTTTCTATTTATAAAAACAAGATAAAAATAAAGGTGACCCTGGGCGGGGCACCTTAGTGACGATTTCGGATGGTAAATCTATCACAGTGGGCAAACCAATCTTAAAATATGGTCCAGTCATCAAGCCATGTGGCATCTGACTTAACAGCGCCTATATAATCGGTTGAATCAAACCAGTCATCATCCGCATTTAAATCATATCCTCCTGTAAAGGTACCAACAAAACCATTTGTTCCTGACAGTGTTATTGTCTGAGATATAAATACATTGGCACTGGCTTCAAATTCATTGCCTGATGTTATTACTCCTGATTCTTTGTATTCAGGTATTCCGTCCATATAGCTATAATCAAGATCGAGTGAACCATCTTCAACATTCAGGTGGCTCTGGTTATCTGAAACCCTAACGCTGCTGCCAGGGAAATTGGTAATTATGAAATTATAATATTTACCTTTGGTTCCCCTGCGCATTTCTACACCCTGGGGGTTACTGCTGTCTTCATTCTGGGTACCTGATGAAATAATAGTAACATTAGAAAGTGTCGGTTCCGAGAAAGGAGTAGCAGTGTTATTGCTGCTGTTATTATCACCCTCAATACCGCGATCACCAATGTCTCCGGTTTTGATCAACAGGTGCTGCACCTTTCCTCTCCATCCATACGTCCAGTCAAAGCCATCATCAGTATTATTCCAGCTTACAACATACTTCAGGTTAACGGTACCACCGAACATTTCAATACCATCATCTGTACCGTTCCATGCTTCAATATACTCTACAGTTGTGCCACTTCCTACTCCATTAAATATAAAGCCATTATGTTCTGTATCAGGGTCAATCTTAGCACCACCATGCTCAACCCTGACATATTTAATTATACCTGAATTATCACCAGGATCAGTTCCCCCGTAAGGATAACCTGCTATTTCAGAATCAACATTTACTCCTTTATTGACAGGGGCATTACCATTAATAATAAGCCCACCCCAATCACCGGGGGTTTTCGTTGCAGCTCCCGAAGTAAATACTATAGGAGCCGATGGAGTACCCTGGGCATCAATTGTGGCATCCTGTTCAATCATCAGATAACAGAAGGGGGCTGCTGTAATGCTGGGGTCGGATTCTATAACTGTTCCCGCCTCTATTGTCAGCGTTGCTCCTGCTTCAAAATGGACACCACCGGAAAGAAGATATGTTACGTCACTGGTCAAGGTAATATCTTCGTCATATATGCCTTGAAGCAATGCTCCACCATCTCTGACATTCACTCCCTTATCAGTAGGGTCAATAATTTCTTCAGGCTGACATGAAATCATCATGATCGACAAAGCAAGTATTGACATTGCAAGGGTCGATAAAACTCTAATTTTTCTCATCATTTTAATTGTCTCAATTTTAATTTGTTAATAATTATTCAAATTTCAAAAGTTGTAACTCAAACCGATACCAAAGGTCATGCCCTTATGGAATTCATTAACAATCATCTCTTCGTCGCCAATTGTGAGGTTTTGTATTATTGCGGGGTTTAGGATATTCTTGAAACTTGCCTTTACCGAGATCCTGCTACCCAGGCTTGCCGAGACAAGAGCATCCAGGGTATGTACTGGCAGTTCATAGATATCATCTTTGCCATCGGTACCAACCGCGTAAATACGCTTCCCAAAGGTGTTATAAACCAATGAAAAAGCTAAGCTCCCGTTTTCAAACATAAGGGGATATGTAAGATCGGCATTAATAAGGTAAGGCGAAGCTCCCTGAAGCGGACGCACTGAGTTAGTGTTTATTCCAACTTCATCACCAAGGTAAATCCTTGAATACAGGTATGCAAAGTTAAAGCCTAACTGTAAAGGAGATAAGAGATTATCGGAAGTCATCAAATTACTGATCTTTTTTCTGAATTCGATTTCAAAACCTGCAATTTTTGCATTTTTTGTATTCATCCATGAGACCAGGCGTGACGAGCTCGCCTTATAGTATTTTTCAATGGGGTCAACGATGTATTTCCCATATAATGAAAAGCTGAATAAGTCACCGGGATTAGGAAATACCTCGTATTTCATATCCAGGTTATAATTATATGAATTTGTCAATTCAGGATTACCGAATGTATTGTGCTCACCATACATACCCCTGTTAACAAAGGGGCCAAGCTCTATGAACAAGGGCCTTGACACTGTCCGGCTTGCAGATAAACGTAAATTTGTATTCTCTTTGAGTGAATATCTTATATTAAGAGAAGGATAAAGTCCGGGTGCAGTGGTGTTCAGTATAATCCAGGGATCGTT
>JAYEGY010000068.1:0-14405 GCA_034659275.1 Bacteroidota bacterium
CAACAAATCAAAATTATAACCATGAAATTAAACAGCAGACCAAGAAAAAAATTAGACTTTAAATCACCAGGAATTGTTTTTTTAAATAGTTTTGACCCAAAAGTCGCACTTGCATCTTGAATTTTCCACTAATTTAATTTTGAACTAAATACAAATACCTTATTTTTACCGGCTGTTTAGAAAAGGGATAATTTTAAAATACAGACAATTATGGCTTATCAGAAATCAACAAAAGGAGTAATTGCCATTCTAACAGGTGGTGGTGATGTCCCGGGACTGAACCCGGTTATCAGGGCAGTGACCATCAGGGCAAACCGTGAAGGTTATAAGGTAATAGGGATCAGAAGAGGCTGGGCCGGATTGATAGAAATAAAAAGGGATAAAAAAGCCAACAACAAAAATTGTTACAAGGTATTAAAGGATGATATTGTTAATAAGGCAGGCCGCACAGGCGGGACCTTTCTTCATACTTCAAGAACAAGGCCGAGCCATGTTCACAAAAACGACTTGCCCGAGCATTTAAGTGAAACATATAATGATGAGGTGAATGACCTCACACCCGAAGTGATAAAAAACCTGGAATGGCTGGGTGTTGATTACCTTGTACCGATCGGGGGTGACGACACATTGAGCTATGCCGTTCACCTGTACAAACAGGGAATGAAGGTTGTTGCCATTCCAAAAACAATGGATAATGATGTTCCGGGTACTGACTATTGCATAGGCTTTAGCACCTGTGTGACGCGCACTATACAAATGACCAACAGCCTCAGGACATCGGCAGGCTCACATGAAAGGCTTATGGTGATGGAAGTGTTTGGACGCTACGCCGGCTTTACCGCAATGCTTCCTACCATGGCCGGCGCTGCTAATCGCTGTGTTATACCGGAATATAAATTCAAAATTGATCACCTGGCAAAATTGCTTGTTGAGGACAGGAATGCCAATCCAAGTAAATATTCCGTTTTACTTATTAGTGAAGGAGCAATGTTTGAA
Source organism: Bacteroidota bacterium (assembly GCA_034659275.1). Classification (GTDB taxonomy): domain Bacteria; phylum Bacteroidota; class Bacteroidia; order Bacteroidales; family VadinHA17; genus UBA9300. Next base: position 997 of record JAYEGY010000068.1, read on the forward strand.
GGAGGCGAGATGATATTTACTAACATTGAGAAAGATGCTTATGGTCATGCCAAGCTGGGAGGAATAGGAGACGTGGTCTCGAATGAACTGAAAAAGCTGTCGTCAAAGTATAACAAGGGGAAAACAATAAATGTTATAAATCAAAAACTTGGTTATATGGTAAGGGGCGGAGATCCCGATGCCCTTGATTCCATAGTCCCCATTGCATTTGGTAACCTTGCCCTTGACCTTATACTGAAAGGTATTCATGGCAGGCTCGTTGTACTTAAAAACGGGAGGTATGATAATGTACCGCTTGATGTTGTTATAGCCACCAAAAAGCTTGTCAGTGTGAAAGACTATTATAATACTGATCGACTCAGGCCTTTTTATCACAGCTTCGAGATGAAGCCCTTTTTCCTTATGGCCTCGGAAAGTTAGGAATTTGCTCCCTCCCTTCGACAGGCTCAGAGCAAGTAGGTCGCGTAATTTGCTCCTTTTTTTTGTATTTTGCAGTTAAATTAAAACTGCAGTTATGAAAAATATTTACCTATTACCGTTTGCCGTTATATTTACGGTTTTGTTTTTTTCGTGCGATAAATCGGGCAGCGAACGCAGTGGCAGGGAGGAGCTGCCTGATTTTAACGATTCCCTGATTGTTAATGCAGAAAATCTCATCGGTATTGATTTTGACACAACCGAACACAATCAGATGCAGGGTTTCCTGAAAAATTATTTTCAGAGCTATGAACGGATGCGTAATTACAGTCTGGATAATAGCGTTTCCCCGGCTTTGCTCTTTCAACCACTTGTAAACCCCGATGAGCAGCCCGTTCAGGAATATGCTAACCCTGTTCCTGTGAGTGAAGTGGAGCGTCCTGCGAGTGACAAGGAGATTGCTTTCCTTACGGTTGAGGAATTATCGCAGCTGATAAGGAATGGTGACCTGAGCTCAGTTGAGCTCACGAAGATCTATCTTGACAGGCTGAAAAAGTACGGTGATTCGCTCTTTTGCGTGGTAAGCATAACCGAAAATCTTGCTCTTGAACAGGCAGAAAGAGCCGACAGGGAAATAGCAGAGGGAAATTACAGGGGCCCGCTGCACGGTATACCTTACGGTGTAAAAGATCTCCTGGCTGTTAAAGGCTACAAGACAACATGGGGAGCAAAGCCTTATGAAAACCAGGTTATTGACCAGACTGCCACGGTAGTCAAAAAGCTAGAAGAAGCCGGGGCCGTCCTTGTCGCCAAGCTTTCAATGGGTGCACTGGCAATGGGAGATGTCTGGTTTGGTGGTATATCACGTAATCCATGGAACCCGGAGCAGGGATCAAGTGGTTCATCTGCCGGCTCAGCATCTGCAACAGCGGCAGGACTGGTAGCATTTAGCATCGGAACAGAAACACTCGGATCAATAGTATCACCTTCAACAAGATGTGGCGTGACAGGGCTGCGACCAACGTTCGGAAGGGTGAGCCGGGCAGGAGCTATGGCACTCTGCTGGAGCATGGATAAAATAGGACCTATATGCCGTTCGGCAGATGACTGTGCCTTAGTCTTTGACGTCATCAGGGGACTCGATGGTATTGACCGTACGGTTATCGATAGAGCATTTAACTATAATTTTAATACTGATATAAAGCAACTTAAGATAGGTTACCTGAAAAATCAATTCAAAGATGATTATGATAGCCAGCCTAATGATCTTGAAGTGCTTACAGTATTTAACAGGATGGGCGTGGAACTGATACCTGTTGAAATGCAGTTTGAAAATATACCACTGAGAAGCCTGCGGATTATTTTATATGCTGAAGCAGCAGCTGCCTTTGATGAGTTGATAAGAAGTGGACGGGACTCACTGCTTACGGCACAGCAAGACGGAAGCTGGCCGAATACATTCAGGTCGGCTCGCTTCATACCGGCGGTCGAATATATACAGGCAAACCGTTACAGGACTCTGCTTATGGAACAAATGGAGCAGCTGGTGAAAGACTATGATGTGATCATTACACCGAGCTTCAGGGGTAACCAGTTGTTGGTTACTAACCTGACAGGCCATCCATGCGTGGTTGTTCCCAATGGTTTCAACGAAGATAATAGCCCGACCAGCATATGCTTTATAGGAAACCTGTTTGACGAAGCAAATATTTTACTTGCAGCAAGTAAATACCAGGAGGAAACAGAATTTGATGAAATGCATCCGCCGTTGTTCTATGAGGGAAATTAAAAGACTGGGGCTACACCTTCGCGCCAGCGGGGTGAGTTAAAAAAATTAAAAGACACCGTCAAAAACGTGATTTGTCTCATTTTTAGATATTTTTGCAGCAATGGGAGGAAGCATGAAGAAAGGCCTGGTTATAAAATCAACAGGCAACAGGTATAAGGTGTCTGATGATAATGGTAATATTATAGATTGTGTTATCAAGGGTAAATTCCGCATTCAAGGAATAAGGACAACAAATCCCGTTGCAGTAGGTGATCATGTTTTTTATGAAATGTTTGAGGGAAGCGGTACCGGTATAATTACAGGTATAGGGGAAAGGAAAAATTACATCATCCGCAAAGCCTCAAAACTGTCAAAGGAGTCACAAATAATAGCTGCAAATATTGATCAGCTTATGTTACTTGCATCCATCACAGAACCTGAAACACATCCTGAATTTATAGACAGGGTGCTGGTGACAGCAGAGGCATACGGTATACCCGTGAAGATAGTGTTTACTAAAACAGATATATATTCAGATAATCATCATGAACAGAAAGAATACCTCTTAACAGTCTATCGTAACATAGGGTATGATGCATACAGCGTGTCATTATTCAATGATGATGACATTGATATGATTGCAGGGATGATTAATTACAAGGTTACTCTCCTGGCAGGTAATTCAGGTGTGGGCAAATCGACCCTTATCAACAGGATAGAACCCTCCTGTAATATTAAGGTCGAAGATATATCAGGATACCACAGGACTGGAAAACATACCACTACTTTTGCCGAAATGTATACTTTAAGTATGGGTGGATATATTATTGATACACCTGGCATTAAAGGCTTTGGACTTATTGACATGGACAAGGAAGAGATATACCATTTCTTCCCGGAGATATTCAGTGCATCGGAAAAATGCAGGTATTATAACTGCCTTCATATAAATGAACCTGGTTGTGAAGTGAAAAGATTGTTGAAGGAAGGAAAAATCGAAGAGTTCAGGTATAGAAACTACCTTAAGATATTTGAGGACAATAATTCAAAGTACAGATAAATTCTTTCTTGTTTTAAAATAATCTATCTTTAAAAAAATATTTCAACGACAGTGTTTTTATGAAGCGACTTACTATACTTACGGTAATATTGATCATGTTAATTTTACTTATCAATTATATATATTATAAGAATCTGTATAGTAAACAGATACACTATGTTAAAGACCTTTTGGGACAGCAGGTGGCCATAATCGGTTCGGAGGTCAATAACGCTAATATTACATTTGAAAGTGACCTCAATGAGATAATAATGGAAGCTCAGCTTTCGGATTTTTTCAATGACGATACCCCGGACGTTAAAGAAAGGGTGATAGAGGAATTGAAGTTCTATTACAGCAAGTATGATAATTTCGTTGAAACAATAGAATACATTGGTCCGGAAACCCAGGTTTTTATGTTGTACAAAGACCTTGAAAATGATGAATGGATATCAAATACATACCTTGCACAGGATCAGAAGGAATTGCTGAAAAGGGATAATCTGGAACCAAACAGGAATAAATGGGACTTTATATTGCCAGTTTATGGTGATAATGGCGAATTGACAGGCAATATGACAGTAACAGTTGATTACATCAAATACTTCAGTAATTTATTCAAAAAGTACAAGGTTGAAGATCAGCAGTGGCAATGGCTGATAAATGAAGAGGGGGAAGTGGTGCTTTCAAATTATTATGATGATAATATAAGCAACAGGGCTAATATTGATAATATTGAAATCAGGAACCTGAGGCGTATTGATGAGGATATCAACGAGGGCATCAACAGCAATATAGAACATTCAATAAGTGTTGATAGTAATAGAAAGAAGGTTATTTCTTCATATTACGCCGTAGAGTTGCTAAGAAGGGATTTTGGGATGGTATTTTCCGCACCGGCCGACTTTTATCAAATATATATCATACGCAATTCAATATTAATAGTATCACTTACCCTTGTCTTAATTACGCTTCTCATACTTTTATATCGCAGGTTTATCAAAAAGCAGGCTTATGGTGAAACACGTTTAAAGGAATCAGAACAAACTTTTATAAGGCTTATAGAATTAATGCCGGTTGGTGTGGTTGTTATTAACAAAAATAATGAGGTATTGAAGGCCAATGAAAGTGCTGCCTTAATGTTTGACTACCACGGTGAAAAAGAAATGGAAGGAAAAATAATGCCTGAAACTGAACATTCGGGACAGGGATTGTTTTTTGCCAGAAACCTGGGACCGGGTTTTGAGCCAAACCAGTTTATGGTTATTAAGAAACAGGGTATAGACACAGTGTTATACAGGAAAGACATTGCCGTATCTTACCGGGGACAGGAAGCAATAATGAGTGTACTGATGGATGTTACCTTGCTCGAGGAAGCCCGCAAACAGAAAGCCAGGTCCAGGGAGGTAAAAACCGAGTTCATTAAAAAAATAGGACATGAGATCAGGACACCACTCAATGGCATAATAGGCATGGTTGATATGCTGGCCAGGAAAGATGTTGATCCAGAAACAATGAAAATTATAAACCTGGTAAAAAATTCCGCTAACCAGCTACAGGAGATCATCAATGACATGCTTGATTTGTCAAAGATTGAAGAGGGTGACGTGGTGCTGGATGAAATTCCATTTGATGCACGAAAAGAAATTGAATATTGTTTTAAGGTAGAAGATACTCTTGTAAAAGAAAAAGTAAAACTGAGCTTGAAAGTAGATGACAATGTTCCTGAAAGTATAATAGGAGATCCTGTCAGGTTACGGCAGGTGATATCAAATTTGCTCGCTATATCACTTCAACATACCGCAAGAGGAAAAGTAAGGCTTGAGGTAAGTGCTGAAAACGCCGGCAAGGGTATTGTGTCACTGAATTTTGATTTAAAGGATACCGGCACGGGCTATGATAATGCTATACTGGAGAAACTTTCCGGTGATTATACTGAGCCCGAAGGCGAGGATTTATCCCGGCGTGGAAGTAATGACCTGGGCAGGATTATAGCCAGGCAGCTTATTGAAACGATGGGTGGGACTCTGAAGGTATCCACTCCTTCGGGTATATCGGATGACCCGGAAGCCCTGGGCGCTCGCTTTGCATTCAACATCAAGGCATATTCGAATATCAGGATGGATAAGCATTATGGTGCTGAAAAGGTTGAACGGTTTTCTGAAATTAAGACTCTTGTGGTAAGCGGAACACGCAAGAGGGACGAAGAACTTCTTACCACACTTCATAAATTCGGTTTGGCTACTTATGTTACAAACTGGCAAAAGCAGACCATAAATCTCATTAAATCGAACCTTGAACAGGCGGAAGACAGGTATAAAATGATAATTATTGTGGATACACCTGATTTTGATGGCTTTGAGGTAGCAAAAATCTTATGGGAGAATGACCTCTCCGTGAGTTTTATGATACTCATGGTTAGCTCAAATGATAAGAGAGGGAATTACGCAAGATGTATCCAATATGGTGTTGATCATTACCTGGTGAAGCCATATAAAGGCAGTGAATTGCTTAATATCATAAAGGACAGTTTCCCCAGGTTAGAAAAAATCACTAAACCGGTTTCCTCCGATGAGATAAGGAAGGATCTGAATATCCTGGTAGTGGAAGATAATCTTATCAGCCAGAAGGTTGCCGCCACCATATTGAAAAGTATAGGCTATAAGGCTGACCTGGCGAAGGACGGAAGGGAAGGAGTTGAAAAAGCAGTGAAAAAGAATTATGATATTGTCTTTATGGACCTCATTATGCCAGAGATGGACGGGTATACAGCGGCAAAAAAGATACTGGAAAAATCTCCCGGCACCGTTATTATAGCACTGAGTGCTGACAGTACCGATGAATCGGCCACTAAAGCTGAAATAGCAGGCATCAAACAGTTTATCTCCAAGCCGGTCAGGCAGGAAGATATAAGGGAGATATTAATTAAATATTTTTCTAACTGAGTTGAACAATTATCCTGTAAGAACCGGAGCGAAACAATTTATTGAATTATCGGGGTCAATACCTGTCATTGATGTAAGAACACCTTCAGAATATAGAAAAGGACATATACCCCGGTCTTTCAATATCCCTCTTTTCAGTGACGAGGAAAGAGCAAGGGTAGGCACACTCTACAAACAGGAAAACAGGCTTGCCGCAATAACGGAAGGTCTGGATATAGTGGGCCCTAAAATGAGCTATCTCCTGAAACAGGGTCTAAAGAAAGCAGGTAAAAACAAAAGCTTACTTCTTTATTGCTGGAGGGGAGGAAGCCGATCGGAAAGCATGGCCTGGCTTTTCTCCAATGCAGATATACAATGTGTGACACTTGAAGGCGGGTACAAGGCCTACAGGAATTATATTCTTTCAGAACTTGGGAAGCCAAAGAAAATAATTATACTGGGTGGATTAACCGGGAGCGGTAAGACGGCTATACTGTCTGAGCTTTCACGCATGGGTGAGCAGGTTGTTGATCTTGAAAGGCTGGCCTGTCACAAAGGATCGGCCTTTGGAGCATTGGGACAGGAAGAGCAGCCGGGCTCTGAACATTTTGCCAACCTTCTGCATGACACAATGAGAAAGCACGACCCCGAACGGAGATTATTTGTTGAGGACGAAAGCCATAATATCGGTTCAGTGAATATACCGGAAGGTTTTTTCCGGTTAATGAAAGAATCTCAGGTTATTGCCCTGATGCCGGATATCCAGACACGTATACCCAGATTAAGGGAAGAGTACGGCATATTCGCCCCTGATCAGTTGATTGCATCCGTGCAAAAGATATCCCAAAAGCTGGGAGGAGCTAATTCAAAAATAGCTACCGATGCGATACGGGAAAATAATCTGGACAAAGCAATAGAGATTGTATTAAAATATTATGATAAGGCATACCGTTATGGTTTATCTCAAAGGCCCGAAGAAAAAGTGATGTTTGTTGAATCACCCTCTGATGATCCGGTAGAAAATGCATGTAAGGCAAAAATGCTGGCAGACAGGATCGATGACGAGGCTAATACTGTTTGATATCTTCGGCCTTAAGCCACTTGTATATTTTATCGGAGCGCCGCAGGAAGGTTGTAACGGCTATCGAACATGATTCACCTTTTGCTGCCTGACCTGAAACCCTGTCATCCACTCTTAATTCATCAACCCTGTATTCAATCACACCGGTAGTCGGCCCGATAATAAGTATTTCATCTCCTTTATTGAGATTTCCTGTTTCAAGCTTAATTTCAGCTACCCCTAACTTTGTGAAATAGTTAACCACCTTCCCCAGGTATATCTTTCTCCTTGTGGCACTGGAACCGTATTTATGACTCCATTCACCCATCCTCTGTCCGAGGTAATAGCCATCCCAGAAACCCCTGTTAAAAACAGTGGCAAGCCTGTCCGTAAGCTTATCTATGAGCTTACTGTCATAACTGTCATCAATAAGAGCTTCAACAGCTGTGTTATATGATTCAGATACAGTTTTTACATATTCAGGCGACCTGGCTCTGCCTTCTATTTTAAGCACCCGGACACCGGCATCAATTAACTTGTTGACAAAACCTATAGTGCACAGGTCTTTTGGTGACATGATATATTCATTATCAATATCGAGCTCATAGCCGCTTTCTTTTTCCCTTACTGTATATGACTTCCTGCAGGTCTGGTAACAGTTACCCCTGTTAGCCGATTTGTTATTTTCATGCAGGCTAAGGTAACATTTGCCTGAAACAGCCATGCAGAGAGCCCCGTGGGCAAACATTTCAATCCTGATGTGTTTACCTGATGGTCCCCTGATATCCTGATTAAGGATGCTTTCATATATCTCCCTCACCTGGACAAGATTGAGCTCCCTGGCCAGGACAACAGTATCGGCCCAGCGGGAGTAAAAATCCAGGGCATGGGTATTACTGATATTTACCTGTGTTGAAAGATGCACTTCCAGTCCTGCTTCCCTGGAATATTGTATAGCTGCCAGGTCGGATGCTATTATTGCCGAAACACCGCTTTCTGCAGCTATATTGATTATTCTTTTCATCTGGTCTATCTCATCGTCATAAATAATAACATTGAGGGTGAGATAACTGTTTAAGCCATGATCACGGCATAATTTAACTATATCGGGAAGATCTTCTTCAGTGAAATTAAATGAGGAGCGGGCTCTCATATTGAGCTGCTCAACGCCAAAATATACCGAATCAGCCTTGCCCTGTATAGCAGCCATGAGCGATTCACGGGAACCGGCCGGGGCCAATATTTCTATGTCAGACCTTTTAAAATTCATATTTTACGGGGGGCAAAGATAATTATTATTTGGTCTTGAGGATAATCCTGATAGTGCTGCCTTTTGAGGGCTCTGAGTGCTTAACGAATATCCTGCCATTATGGTACAGTTCTATTATTCTCTGTGAGAGAGACAAACCCAGTCCCCATCCCCTTGCTTTTGTTGTGTAGCCTGGCTTGAAAATGTTTTTCTGTGCTGATTTTGGGATACCCTTTCCTGTGTCGGAGATATCTATTATAAGCTGCTCGTCATGGAGGGAAAGCTTAATAACAATACTGCCTTTACCGTTCATGGCATCAATCGCATTTTTGCAAACGTTTTCTATTACCCATTCAAAAAGAGGTGTGTTTAGAGGTATGGTGGTGTCTTCGGGAATATCATGTTGTATGCTGAAAGTTATCCTTGAGGAAGACCGCAATTTAAGGTATTCCAGGCTGCCATTTATTACTTTGAGTATATTCTCATTCTTCAGCTCCGGTACGGACCCTATTTTTGAAAACCTCTCGGTTATTTTCTCAAGACGTTCAACATCCCTGTTCAATTCTTCGGAAATATTGCTGCCGGGATACTTACTGCTTATGATTTCAGAAAGTGCAGTCAGTGATGATGTAGGGGTGCCGAGCTGGTGCGCTGTCTCTTTGGACATGCCCACCCATACCCTGTTCTGTTCGGCCTTGCGCGACATACTGAAAGCAATGTAGGCTATTAGTATGAACATAATGATAACTGCAAGCTGTACATACGGATAGTAAATAAGCCGGGTGAGAATAATACTGTCTTTGTAATAAATATAATTCTTGGAACCGCCCCCGTAATCAATTATTATGGGGTCGCTTTTTTCCTTAAGCCTTTCAAGCTGGCCCGGAAGGTAATCGGGATCTTTCAATTTAAGTGTGTCAAAATTATGATATCCGATTATATTGTCATTCTCATCAGCCAGGATAACAGGTATTGTTGTATTGTTTTCAATGATGGAAAAAAGGAATCCTATATACTCTTCGTCCTGGTTACTGTTAATAAGCCTGCGCCAGGTACGTGCAAGCAATTCTGCCTTTTTTCTTTCTTCGTTCTTGAGATCATTGACAAGGTTGTGTGTATACAATAATGATCCCACGCCGATAATGACAGCAAATACCAGCAGTAAAAATTTCCAGATGGTTTTTCTCCTGTATATGTCCAAAACTGCCGATTTATTTCTTTTCAGATTGCTCTTTCTTTTTATCCTTTTTTTTGAATAACCTGATTAAAGGTAACTTTTTTTCACCTGATTCTTCCACCTGGGTCCTGATGGAATCGGTTTCCTCCCATGTAATCCTGAACCTCCGGGAATCCCTGGTATTTGTTCCCGGGATGGAATCTCCTGCATACAAACCGTATTCCTCCTGCAGAATGGATTTTATTGTTTGCTTCTCCCTCCTGAGATCGTCCTTTATCTGTGAACGTAGAGCCTCACTGTCGTGCGAAACCCTTGACCCTTCTCTATCACCATTGATCCTGAGGTAAAGCGATGTGCGGCCTAGTCCGTCATCTTCAATAAGTCCGAATTCACTGACTCTTGAGTTTTTCTTATTGCTGAGGAGTTCCGATAATAGCACTTTAAGGTGATATTCATAATTACCGTTGAAGGAATGATTTCCCTCCAATGATATATTGAACGCGGATGAGCTTATATCCATTTTGGGTATTGTAACCATCTCATTGTTGATTATCAGCTCATTTTCAAGTTTGGAAAACTCTATTCTTTCGAGTTCTTCCAATTCAATGAACCTTGAGAGTTTATAGGCCGGCTCAAAGTCAACAAGCCGGCCATTAAGTATGGTATATTCACCATTTAATGCCAGGTCTTTCTTATTGATCCTGAGCTGCTTATCTGTTGTGGCAGAAAGGCTTATATCACCCGTGATATTGCCTTCGATGTTTTCTGACTTTATATAATCCTGCCGGAAATTATTAGATACAGAAAATGTTTCACTTATATCTATATTTTCGATGTTGAACCAGCCCCTTACCTCGTACGTGTCATCCCTGAGGCCTGAGAGTACAGCATTTCCTGCCAGTGAGCCTCCCAGAGTATTCATGCTGAATGATGTAATATCCATTAATCCGGGCATATAGGCAATATTACCTTCAAAGAGTGAAGCCCTGAAATTACCTGATATGATGCTGTCGCTTATGAGGCTTAAATTAAGCTTGAGCCTTGTATCCCTTTTATTATCGCCTTCTTCCCTGAATGAAAATTTATCTCTGAATGAACCGAAATCAATCTTTTCCGACCATAGCCCTGCCGTCACACTAAGCCAGTCGTCTTCTTTTGCCAGCCACCTGTTGAAGCCGGAGATCATGCCGTTAAGTGCTATATTCTGGCCACTGTAATTCATGCTAAGATTGTCAAGCCAGACATTATCGGCAATCATAATATTTCCCTGGATATTTTCTAGCTCACCTTCAAAACCGGGAAATTTAAGGTTTATTGAATTTAAACCCATGTTGACCGAGTGGTCAAGCCCGAGAATATTGAATGAAGCATTTCCTGCTTGTGAAGGTATAGAACCACTTAACCTTGCATTGAGCCGGATAGTCCCTTCCGAGGATTGTAAGCCTTCGATATTTATAAGATCTGTAAGATCGGCAGCCTGGAATAAACCGGAAATAATAATGTCAATGTCCGGATCCACTAATTTTTTCAGGCTGAAAGAGCCTGCGAACTCAGTGTCTCCTATTTGTGCACTGAAGCTATCCGATTGTAAATTAAATGATTTATTACTTTTATTAAAGTCAAGCTTAAGGATTGCGGCGGTGTTTATATTATTGAGGGAGATATTAGACGGGGGTATTCTCATAATGCCGTCGCCGACCTCAAGAGATGCTCTCATTAAAAGGGGAGCGCTTTTATCATATTTGCCCCGGAGATCTATGGGACCTGAAACCCGGCCGGTGATACCATACTTATCGAAGAAATTTTTCACACCACCCGGTAAAAATTCAGCAAGGGTATTAAGCTGCCCGTTCTCGGTTTCCAGGCCGAGAATCATATAATGACTGGAGGTCTCAATGTCACAGCTTCCTTTGAACTTCATACCATCAATATCTATTTCTGAATGCCCGATAAGTATACTGTCTTTGGATATTTGCATCCCGGTGTTTATACTTATGTCGTGTGAGCTATTCAAGCGATAAGCGGACGATGTGCTGAGGCCTGATAAAATAATTTCTGCCTTTGACCTTAAATCGATATAATTCTCATTTATAGTAATCCTGTAAGATGAATTTTTAAATCTACCTCCAATAAAAAATTCATTTCCCGGCACACTGTAACTAAAACTTGAATTATTAATATTTACATTATTGATATTAAGGCTCATAGAGGAGGAGTCAGATCCTGATGGCTCTTTCAAAATATTTGTATTGTATTTTCCTGACGGCGCCTTGCAGATATTTATCACGCCGTTTTGGATATCAATGCGATCAATAACGAAATTTTTCCTGAGCAGTTCAGCTATTCTCAGTGTTAGCACCATCTTTCCGGAATAAAGCAGTGTGTCGGGATAAGCAGGCATCACATTTTCATTTTCTGCCCGGGGTGATTTGATTATGACATCGTTCAGATCAATTGAAGCCCGGGGGAATCTCTTCAGGAGCGAAAAATTCACTTCCCCCGTTCTGACGGGTGTAACAAGCTTTTTGTTAAGTTCCCTGATAAATATCCCTGATATGTTTTTTTCGAAAACAAGGGAAAAAATATATAGTGTAAGTATGATTGAAATACTTACCGTTAATATAAATTTTAATATTTTCAGGAGGATCTTCATTTATTGCCTGTTACTATATGCTTATTTCATATCCAGGAGAAAGCTCAAATCATCCTTGTCCGAAAATTCGGCCGGTTCATCACCTTTCCTGAACAACCTCATTTTCCTGGGACCTATCAGGCAGAGCTTCTTGTTTTCAAGAAGGAACATGGTTCCTTCCCTGAGACCTGCAACATACATACCGGGATTAACCACCAGGAATTCCTCAATCCTCTGTTGCCTTGTTTCCCCTGCATGGCCGTCGGGATTGGCATCCAGGTAATGGGGGTTAATCTGGAAAGGAATAAAATTGAAAGCGTTGAACGAGCCGGGATCCATGATTGGCATATCATTGGTTGTCATTATTGTGGGGCAGGCCATGTTTGCACCTGCACTCCATCCGATATACCTTGTTCCATCCAGAACTTTTTTCCTGACCGGTTCTATGAGCCCGTAATCATTTATCATTCTAAGCAACTGCCAGGTATTACCGCCTCCAACAACTATTGCCTCCGCTTTTTCGACTGCTTTAACCGGGTCAGGATAATTATGTATTGATTCAATATCATGTCCCACTTCCCGAAACCTGTTCTGCACTTTCTTTTCATAATCGCTGAATGGGAAAGTCACGGCGGCATAGGGGATGAACAATGCTTTTACTGTCTTCTCGCCAAGGAAATTACGTATCTCTTCTTTAGGATGATCCAGGTATTCTTCGCCTGCGTTTGTTGAATTGCTGATCAGTAGTAGTTTCATTATTTCTTGTTTTTGTTAATTATTATCTTCGATTTTTCTGTTTTTGGGATCAGGTATTACTTTAAATAGATAATGTTTATTCGTTAATATATTGAATATTAGAACATCGCCTGATAGAACCTTTCCTATTTGAAGTATTATTTTAATTACTTCATTTGCCATATAAGTGCCTGTTATCCCGGGCAGTACATTTATCATGCCAATTTCTGAAGGATCGGGGTTATTGAATTCTTTTTTATCATCCGGGTTATAGCAACGGTATGTTGGCCCCTTATTATAATTAAACACTGAAACCTGTCCTTCAAACCGGTAAATAGCACCATGCACCATTGGCTTATCCCCAATTACGCAGGCATCACTGATTATGTACCTGCTTTCGTAATTATC
>JAYEGY010000069.1:0-14308 GCA_034659275.1 Bacteroidota bacterium
ACCCTTGCCATGCCCCGTTTCAATAAAGCAATTCGAATGTCCATCATATGATCCTGTAAAGGGCCGATTCTCTATGTAGCAAATCAGGTTTTCTTCAAGGATCTCAGCCATGAAATGTACAACTGACCCTGCCTTGGAAGTAGGGAAATTACCAGCATCACCGATAACAAAAATATTTTCATGAGTTTTTGATTGCAGAGTATGTTTATCTGCCGGAATAAAACCGAAATCATCTCCGAGCCCGCTTTTACCAATAACCTCATCACCATTGTGTAAGGGAATAGAAACAAGACAATCAAACTTAATTTCCTTGCCTCCGAAATCAGTTATGGTTTGTTTTTTATTATCGACCTCACCAAGAAAATAATCTGTGACAAGATTAATATTCTTTTCTTCAAGCAGGCCACCGAGAAGCCTGGAAGCCCTTGGTTTTGTAAATGCCCCTGAAAGGGGAGTTACGTAAGTAATATTTACTCTATCTCGCATTCCTCTTTCAGTAAAAAATGCATCTGCATAAAAAGCAAATTCAAGTGGTGCTACCGGGCATTTTATGGGATTGTCTGCTATGTTTATTACCAGTTCACCGCCCTGCCATGTCTTAAAAAAAATCGCGAGGGCATGAGAACCCTCAATAGTATAGAAATCAAATATCTTCTTATGCCATAATTCGCCTTTGAGTCCGGGTGTTTCTTCAGGATTTATCCTGCTCCCGGTTGCTGCAATCAGAATATCATACGGTATCAACTCACCGTTTTTTAAAAGTACTTTATTCTGTTCTGCCTCAATTTTTTCAATACCCTGGTAAAGAATGTTCACCCCCGGGGGTATAAAGTTCTGTTTCGGCTTTATAACATCTTCCTTGCTGTAATATCCAAATGGGATAAATAGGAACCCCGGCTGGTAATGATGTATCTTGTTCTGGTCAATTATGGTTATCTTCCATTCATCGCGAGGTAATTCCTTGCGCATCTTATTGGCCATAATAGTTCCACCTGTACCTGCTCCAAGAATTAATAGTTTTTTCATCTTCTTATATGTGTAGTTTAATGTTTTTTGAATAGCACAAAAATACAATGCTTATATATATATAAATATATGGATATATACTTTTGTTAACCTGATAACAGTGATATTTATCATGTTTTTAAAAATTCTACATTTATTATGACAATAAAAGGAACCACCCCTGTTTATTCTCAGGTAAAGTTAGCATTGGGGAGAAATAGCTCACCGTCATATTGTTAATTATTCTGATCTGATTTATTATATCAAATGGAGTGTTTATCTTAGTCATATCTTTACAGCATCTTTTAACCAAATGAATATGACTATGAAAAAGAAAAGCTCCTTTTTAATCATCTTTATTTTTATTCTTGGCTTTCTCACGATAAACGTATTTTCTGCCACTGTAAAAGACCCGGTGGGCAAATGGAAGTTTACAGCCCCAGGGGCACCTTATGGTTATAACCAGGGATTAATAGAAATACTTAAAGAAACCGGTGAGTTTACAGCAACTCTCACCTTTACAGGGATGAATTACAAGTTTGACCTGGAAAAGGTAAAGTTTGAAGAAGAGAAACTTAGCTTTAACATCTTTCTCGAGGGAGAGGAGATTTATGTACTGATGTCATTCAGTGAAGAGGATAAACTCTCAGGGAAGGCTTTATACTCACAAGGGGAAGTGGCTCTTTATGCCACCAGGGAAGTAATTGAAGAATAAATCCACTACACTTTCATTCAATTATAATTTATTACCTTTATTTATCATTAGGGTAATTCATTTTATTAATCAATCCTGGGAATTATGAAAAGAATCATACTCTTAGTTTTCTTTATCACCTGTTTTTTAGCTGCAGGGGCTCAGGTCATTTTCTACGAGCCTATGAGTGCAAGGCTAACAGGTTATAATATGGATGTGGAACTTGACCCAGAGGCAAAAACTGTCACGGGTTCAATGAAAGCGTACTGGGTTAATAATTCAAATAAAAGTGTCCCGGATATACAAATGCATATGTACCTCAATGCATTCAGAAGTAACAAAAGTACTTTTTACAGTGAGAGCAACGGGTCACCTGGTAGCAGGGAGATAGATTACGGCTGGATAGAGATTAATAATATAATCAACCGTAAGGGAACAGATCTGAAGAAATATATGGAATATATTCAGCCGGATGATGGTAATCCGTATGATAAAACAGTTCTTCGCCTGCTATTGCCTGAAATGGTAGCTCCTGGTGATACAGCTTTTCTTTATATCGATTTTACATCAAAGCTACCTTCCAATATCAGGCGAACAGGATTTACAGATGATTTCTTCTTTGTTGCACAGTGGTTCCCGAAATTTGGGGTTTACGAAGCAAAAGGAATGAGGTATGCTGAAGAAGCAGGATGGAACTGTCACCAGTTTCACGCAAACTCTGAGTTTTATGCCAATCACAGTGTTTATACTCTCAAGGTTAAAGTGCCGGGTGAATTTATTGTGGGTAGTGGAGGCCAGCTTATCAGCGAGGAAGTTAATGATGAAGGGTATAAGGTATTACATTACAGGGCTGAGGATATTGTTGATTTTGCCTGGACAGCCTGGCCGGGATACAAGGAATACGAGGATCAGTGGGAACACGTTAAAATAAGATTTCTATCGCCACCGGGAAGGGAAGACCAGGTTGATAGACAGTTCACCGCCGTAAAAAATGCCCTGGAATATCTGAATGAACATGTAGGTCCATATCCATGGCCTCACCTGACATTTGTGGATCCTCCCACCAAAGGGTCAGGTGCCGGAGGAATGGAATATACAACTCTATTTACCTCGGCAAGTGCCCCACGGATGCCTGAGTATTTGCATATGCCCGAGATGGTAACAGTTCATGAATTCGGGCATTCTTACTTTATGGGAATACTCGCAACGAATGAGTTCGAGGAGCCATGGATGGACGAAGGAATTAACTCTTACTGGGAATCAAGGATCATGGATCATTATTACGGGCCGGGCGAGGGACTAATAAGTCATGATAACTTCGTACTTTCAGACAAGGAAATGCAGCGCATGGGTTACGTGTATGCTGCAAACCGGAGTGTTTCTGATAATACTCCCTTTTCCTGGCAATATCCCCATGGTTCATATGGCGTGCTCTCCTACCAGAAAGCTACAACATGGTTGCTGACAATGCAGGGAATAGTGGGGGAGGAAACTATGGACGAGATTTTCAGGGCATATTATCAGGAGTGGGCTTTTAAGCATCCTTCAACAAAAGACTTTATTGAAATTGCAAACCGGGTGGTAAGCAGAATGCACGGCGATAAATACGGGGAAAACATTAACTGGTTTTTTGACCAGACTCTTTATGGAACGGGAATATGCGATTATAAACTTGCAGGTATATCCAACCATAAGGAAAGATCATTCAGGGGAATGGTAAAAACAGATACTGCGGGAATGGTTTTAGAGAGAGATGATACGGTAAACGATACTCTCTATACATCTATTGTTCGCCTGGAGAGGCTCGGTGATGTTAAATTACCAATGGAGGTGAAAATATTTTTTGAAGATGGAACAGAGCTGATGGAATACTGGCATGGGATGGACAGATACATGGATTACGAATATTCAGGACCCAGCAGGGTGATCAAGGCTGTGATTGACCCGGAATATAAAATTCCAATGGATATAGATTATATTAATAACTCTTATACAATTAAACCTGATAAGGTACCGCAAAAAAGAATAGTCCGGAAATTGTTGACATTCATGCAGTTTTTCACACATTTAATTTCATTATAAAAACCAGGCAGTATGAAATTTATTAAAGCATTTACCTCGGGTGCGGCAAGAGCATTACGTTCTATTAAAGCACTGTTAATTATCTGGCTGCTTACTTTTACAGTGCTTGCAGTTTTTACGGTGCCTCTGAAATCCTATATAAGCAGCGCCCTTGGAAATACAGCCTCAACGAGTTTATTAAATGACGGATTCGATATTAGTTTTTTTATGAACCTGGGGGAGGCATTTGACCCGATGATGTCAGCTATCACTGGGGGAATATTGATAATATTATTGATATTTTTCTTCCTGTATGTCTTTTTTAGCGGGGGCTTGTTTGATTCATTGCTGGCAAATAAATGGTCGTATAAACCAAGCGACTTTTTCAGGTCCTCGTCAAGATACTTCCTTTCATACCTTGTGGTGGTGATACTTGTAATGCTAATGACACTTATAGCAATGTTCCTTATAATAGGTGTACCACTCATAATCCAGGGAGCGGGCTCAACAGCTTCAGAAGCAGCAACCTTGAAGCTTGTATCAATTCTTAGAATTATTGCACTATTAGTGCTGCCCATATTTCTGCTGGTGGCAGATTATGCGAGGGTGTGGCTTGCCGCCAACAACCATTTCAAAGTATTTAAGGCCCTGGGCTATGGTTTCAAGGCCACCTTTAAGTCTTTATTTGGTTCCTATTTCTTCATGCTGACCATGGTAATAGTGCAGGGATTGTATGTTATGCTGGCAGCTAAATTATTATCAGACTATACTCCTGAATCAGGCGGAGGACTTTTCCTCTTGTTCATTATATCGCAGGTACTTTTCTTTATTAAACTTTACCTCAGGGCACTGAGATATGGAGGTATAGCGGCACTGTACCAGTTATGAAGTATTAATTATGAAGTATTAATTATGAATGAATAAACTCATAACTCATAAATCGTAAATCATATTTTGTTTAGTTTCAGGTAATCGATACCGGCCATGTTACCGGGCTTTGATCTATCGTCCCTGCCCTTTATTATCACTGTAAAGATATTGTCACCTTCGATAAGCATATGCCTGCCGAGGGATACTTCTACAACTTCCTCACCGTCAGTGTACCCATTAAAAGTGGGGCCTGCCGGAGTAGCGTTCAGTTCAAAGCTGATAATTCCATAATCCCGTGTCTTTGATAAGCGGGCGGTTACTTCATACAGTCCTGTTTCAGGTATAATAAACCTTGTAAACAGTTTATCACCAACTTCTCCGTTTCTCCACCATAGTTGACCTTTGTTGCTCCAGTCCCAACTGGTTATATACTGTGTTTCCGCTGAGCCACCTTCAACAGACATCACTTCAAGGGACTCACCTTCAATAATGCCATTTTCGTCCATTACAGGTTTTATTATGTCAGATCGTTTCCTGGGAACAACCCTTGAAACTGCTTCTTCATCAGGGCTGACATTTATTTCTGCACCTGGGAATATGTAATAATAACTGGTGAGAGCATAGTTAATTACCGTGGGAGCCCAGTGCCACAGTTCAATGTTAGAACCTATTTTTTCTTTAAAGGGTATGGCATCAAGGACCCTGAAACGCATATTAACCGTCATGCCGGGGGTAAAATTTCCTGCACCCGTCGGCTGTGCTATGAAGGGATGGGTGAACTTTTCAGGACGGCACCAGGCATAGCCATAATAATCTTCGGTCCCGGTACCTATGGAAGAAGGGAAGGATTCATTATCAACAAATATCTTTTCATCCCCTTCACCCCACCAGGCGTCAGCAGTATTATATACGGTAACAGCATCCCCTGCATATACTCCTTTACCAAATATATCAATATAATTGATATCGAAATGTTCACCTGTGCCACCGACATTTTCAGCCACGGCTGTTTGTATGTGATGGTATTCGTGCCATGATGCACCGAAGTACATGCTGTTCTTTTGCCATTTATAAGGTTCAAAGTATATTTCAGTTTTTACGTTAACGGTCTGTTCTCCAAAATTATGTATCCTGAAATCAGCTGATTCCCTGAAAGGCATTATCCATTCTGAACTCATGGTCCCTTCACTGTTAACCGAGGTGTACCAGGTGTCCGAGGTATGTAATTTAAAGCCTGTCCCAAAAAAGTCACCGGCAGGTACCCAGACTGTCCTGGTGCCATCAAAAATCAGTTCAATAACAGTAGAGCGCAGAGCCTGGTTAATATCATCAGCATCAATACTCATTTTAACCCGGCATATAGCCTGTTTGCCTATATCTTCGGAATAGTCGATGGAACTGTCGGGCAGAATCTCCCCTGACAGGAGAACAGGTTCGCTGACTATTTCCCGGGAGCTGACAAGCTCCTGGTTTACTTTTTCTATCACATTTTCTGAATCACGGAGAATCTCCATATTTAAAGTCTCTATCTTAACATTGTCATCATAGTCCCTGTAACAGATATTGTAATAAACACTTGGTTTACGACTGTTTTCAGTTACAAGTATTGAATCGCATTCATAAGTGATCTTACAATGTTCAGCATAGGGAATGGGCAGATAGAGGTTATGGCCCCTCCTGTAATAATCTGACTCAGGCGAAACTGATGAACTCAGAGGCTCTCCGGCCAGGAGATGACCGCTCAGTACTTTAAGGATATTATCTTCAATAAAAGGGTCTTCATTACCGTCAAGGTAGATCCTGACAGTGCCATCATAACTTCCAGCACCGGCAAAAGTCATCCACCATCTTACTATGGCACCCGGCCCTTCATGATCGAAAAGAACGAATTCCCTCCTCCCGTTATTTTCTTCTTCACGAATAAACTGCGTATAATCGGCATTTGCAAACCACCCTTCTTCTCCGGGTTTTACCGATCGCCGGTCGTAGCTGCTGAATTGCTTCAGGTGGTAATAGGGATCGGGAAATTTGGTCATGTTCTGCCTGTCGGTCATTTCCGACAAAAGAGAATTAGGGGTGACCACTTTATTGTCGGAGCAGGAAGATAATAATAAGGCTAAGGCTAAGGCTAAGGTCCCGAAAAAGCAAAGCTTTTTCGAGCCTGCCTGCCGGTCAGGCAGGGATCCTCGAAATTCTAATTCGCCATTCTGGCGAATGAATTTCGGGACTAAGGTAAATAGTGCGGTGTTGATTTTGAGGCATTTCATGGAATCTAGTTTTTGGTTTATATCAAAGTTAGAAAAATAATACCAAAGATGAATTTATAGGGAATATCTGAATAACGTAACTGAGGAACCCGAGCTCCCAGGACTCCGGTTTAGTCAAATGCAAAATGCCGGGTTTCCATGAATATAAAAATAACTAAGAGGCTGTCCGAGAAGTCTGCTTTTTTGTCATCCTGAACGAAGTGAAGGATCTAATTAGCTTATAATCAACAATAAGATTCTTCGCTGACGCTCAGAAGGACACTTTTTGGACACTCTCTTTATTTATAAGTATTTATACTATATATAAAATAAGTCTAAAGATTGTTTTTGCTACCGTGTTCTTGAGGTATTTTTGACGAGGATAATGATATTCAGGTAAATATAAGCAGGGAAATGGAGAATTTATTCGACAGGCTTAAGCAGGATGTCAGGTTTGTGGAAAGTTTTCATGCGTGCATTAACTGTGGTGTATGCACTGCTATTTGTCCCGCTGCAGAATTTTATAACTATGATCCCAGGATGATAGTTAACATGGTACAGACTCGTGACAATGATGTAATACTGGAACTGCTGAAAAGTGAAACAATCTGGTATTGCGGCCAGTGCATGTCATGCAAGACACGTTGCCCCAGAGGGAATACGCCTGGATCCATTATCATGGTGTTGCGGCAAGTATCTCAGCAGATGGGCTTTTTTACCGAATCAGAAAAGGGAAGGCAGCAATTTGCTGTTAAACGAACAGCCGGTGATAATATACTTAATCATGGTTATTGTGTCCCATCCTACGCGGTTGATCCAGCAAAACACCCGGAACAGGGCCCTGTATGGGAACATATCTACAATAACCTGGAACATGTGATTGCCCGTGCCGGCGGTGAGCTAGGGGGGAGTGAAGGGCCTTTAAGAAGTTTCAGCCAGGAAACCATGCAGGAGCTAAAAGATATTTTCGAGGTTACCGGGGGCAAGGATCTTTTTGATACCATTGAAAAATATTCGAAAAAGAAAGCTGCTGAAATGGGACTGGAATATAAGCCTAAGGGTACAAATTGTGAGTATTTTAACCATGTATATACCTATGACAACGGAAGTCATTTTTGTGATATCATAAAAGAGGAAGATTATGAAACTGGAGGGCAAAAAGAGAATATGGAAAGAGTTTCAGAAAGAGATTCCCGATGATCATTTTTTCTTTGTCAGGTCATGCATCAGGCAAAGTTTTTTCCCGGGTTCAGAACAATTTTTAATAAAAATGCTGAGGGAGGAGCTGGGTAAAGATATCTTTGAAGATCCAAGGCATACTACCTGCACGGGTATCGGTTACCATGGTGATGTAGTTCCTTTTGATACCATACAGGCAGTGGTTGCCAGGCATTTTGCACTGGCCACAGAACATGGCTACAAAGATATCCTGATATCATGCGTAACCTCTTTCGGTATTTATGAAGAGATAATTGAAACATGGAAACATTTTCCTGAGACACTGGGAAAGACCCGTGAAAACCTGTATAAAGCCACAAAGCGTGAGTTTGAAGTGCCCCGGACAATATTACATACAAGTGACGCGGTATATAAGTTTAAAGATGAAATAACTTATAAAATCAAATACCCTCTTGTTGACCATATCACCGGTGAGCCACTGAGAGCAGTTGAACATATTGGTTGCCATTATTCAAAGATGTTTCCAAAGTATGGAGTGGGAGGTGCTGAGTTTCCTCATACCCTGGTGGGAATGATTGAAGCATGGGGAGGTGAAGTGATTGATTATCCTGAACGCAGGCATTGTTGTGGATTTGGGTTCAGGCAGTATCTTATTCAGGCTGACAGGGGTTATTCAATGTCGAATTCAAAAAAGAAATTTGAATCGATGGAGGCATATAAGCCTGAGTTTGTATTGGCTAACTGCCCCGGCTGCACCATGTTCATGGATAAGTGGCAATACACGATAAAGGAGCAGGAAGGTAAGACATACGGTATCAATGGCCAGGGTATTCCTGTGCTGACATATGAAGAGCTGGCCGGACTGGTAATGGGATATAATCCCTGGGAGCTCGGAGTACAGTATCATATGGTGCAGTCAGAACCTCTTATGGATAAAATGGGTATACCTTATGATAAGAACAAAAAATATATTGCCAGAGACGGCAGTCAAATGGAAGCACCAAAAAACCTGATCAATGCCTGAGCGGGATGATAAACATATTATTATTATTGGTGCAGGCACCGCAGGTTGCACTGCAGCAGGTCAGCTTGCAAGGGACGGTTACAGGGTGAGCATCATCGAAAAGGATAATAAGCCGGGAGGTAAGATAAATAACTGGTACCAACTCTTTCCAGACAGGAGAAAAGGGGAGGAAGTAAGGGAATTTCTGCTCCGCGAAATTGATAATCCTTTTATCAGTCTGAACCTGGATACTAGTATCGACAGTATCGTTAAAGTGAACAACAAATACCTTGTTACCACTAACAGTGGATTATTGCCTGCAGCAGATGCTGTTTTGATGGCAACAGGTTTTGACCTTTTCAATCCGGAGCGTAAGGAAGAATATGGATACGGCATATATGATGATGTTATTACTTCAGTAGAACTCGAGGAGCTGTTCAAATCAGGTTCTGTGCTTACTTCAAAGGGTCTTTTCCCCGGACGGGTTGGCATAGTGCATTGTGTAGGCTCAAGGGATGAGAAGGTTGGCAATTATCATTGCTCTAAAGTATGCTGTGTAACTGCTGTTAAGCAGGCAATTGAGATAAGGGAGATATTACCAGAGACGGAGGTATTCTGTTTTTATATGGATATGCGTATGTTCGGTCCTTATTATGAAGAGCTGTATAGGGAAGCACAGGAAAAATGGGCAGTGAATTTTATCAGGGGTAAGGTATCGGAAGCAAGCGAGAATATTGAAGGTAGGCTTGTTATAAAGGTTGAGGATACACTTTCAGGCAAACCACTTAAGATGCAGATTGATATGTTGGTGTTGATGATAGGAATGGAAAATTCGCAGTCAGGACTGGTAATAGCTGAAGAACTGGACCTGGGGATTGGGGTGAACGGTTTTTTTAGTGTAGCTGACAATCACTATGGTAGTAACAGGAGCAATATGGAAGGTGTTTTTTATGCAGGTTCCTGCACAGCTGCAATGAATATTCCTGATACTATTTCGCATGCCAGGGCTGCAGTAGTAGAGATTAATAAATACCTTAAGTCGTAAAAATTATGGTGATTAAGGAATGAAAAATTTTGGTTTTTCATCGATCAAGCCAAGGGTTATTGATTATGACCATAATAATAAGGCTGTTTCGGATTATATCCTGAAACATGAGCCTTCTTTCGCACTCTGTATCGGCTGCGGAGCTTGTGCTGCCACCTGCTCGGCTGGTCAGTTTACTGAAATGAGTTTACGGAAACTTAATATCCTAATTAAAAGAGGCGAGAATGAGGAGGTCAGAAGATTAATGAACAGGTGTATGTTATGTGGAAAATGTTCCCTTGTATGCCCGAGGGGAGTGAATACCAGGAATGTTATTTTCCTTGCACAACAGGCCTTCAGAAAACTTGACAATTATGCAGTTTGACCCTTTTGTCATACCGTTTAATATAGGCTTGTACTTCATCGTTCTATACGTGGTAGGTACTGATATTGTGTGGTTCAGGGATTTGTCACGGACTGACAAACTCAGGTTACAGAGAGGATTCTTTGGCAGGCCCTTCGTATCAAGCATACGGGAAATATTTATGGAGAGCCTGATACACAGGAAAATATTCAGGGCAAATCCTGTTCTTGGTTACATGCATATGAGCCTGGCTTTTGGCTGGTTCCTGCTGATACTTATGGGAACGATAGAAGCTGATATTTTTGGTGACACTCATCTTAACCCGCCATATAAAGCAATTTTTTTCCGGTTTTTCAACCCGGGTCACGGAGAAGAAGGCTTTGCCATGTTTTTTTCATTCATAATGGATCTTATCCTTGCATTTATCCTCTCTGGATTGATGATAGCAATAATAAAAAGATTCTGGTCACGTATCGTTGGCATGAAAAGAACCACAAGGTTGAAGACGCTGGATAAAATTGCCCTTACCTCGCTATGGATTATTTTCCCCAGCAGGTTACTTGCTGAAAGCTTAACATGCGGTGGTGCCGGATCAGGCAGTTTCCTTACGGGATCTCTCGGTTCTTTCTTCAACGGTTTTTTGCCGGCTTCTGAAATGGCATATCCGTTCTGGTGGTTATATTCACTTTCACTGGCAGTATTTTTTATCCTCTTACCCCGGACAAGATATATGCATATACCCTCTGAACTGTTTCTTATATTCCTGAGGAATTCAGGGGTAAGGACAGGTGACCAATATGGCTCTTATGCTGAAGCCCAGGTCTATAGTTGCTCCTCCTGCGGAATATGCCTTGACAGGTGCCAGCTAAACAGCTCAGCAGGAATAAATAATATACAGTCGGCATATTTTGTTAAAGGACTGAAGCGAAATGATGATGTTTATGATATATCATTGAATTGCATGATGTGTGGCAGGTGCGAAGCAATTTGTCCGGTAGGAATAGAACTTGGTGCTCTCAGGATGATCCAGCGAAGAGCCGGAGTAGCACCAGAAGACATGAAGAGCATATGGTCAGGATATATGCGCGAAAGAAACCAGAACATCCCTTATGGTTCCAGTAATTATAACAAAGTCTTTAGTTACCTCAGACCTGAGATAATCAATCAGGAACCGGAGGTAATCTTTTTTGCAGGGTGCATGACTCATCTCAGCCCCGGAATAACCTGTTCAATGGAAAGAATATTTAAGGCCGCAGGAGTAAATTACCGGTTTATGGATAAAGATGGGACAGTATGTTGTGGCAGACCGCTTATGCTGGCAGGAAAAGACCGGGAAGCAAGGGAACTTATTCAACATAATTCATCAACTATCTGGAACTCCGGGGCAAAAATACTTGTAACATCATGCCCCATTTGCCTGAGAATATTTACTGAAAGCTATCACCTTGACGTTGAAATACTACATCATACACAGTATATCAGCAGGTTGATTGAAGAAGAAAGACTGGATCTGAAATTCCTGAACCAGACGGTGGTATATCACGATCCATGTGAGTTGGGGAGGGGACTGGGGATTTATGACGAACCCAGGAAAGTGTTGTACCATATTGCCAAGTATCAAAGGACGGATTTTGAAAAGGAGGATGCACTGTGTTGCGGGGGAAGCCTGGGCAATATTAAACTGGACAGCCGTAAAAAGACAGCCATCGCCACAGATTCATTAAAAAAGCTTACAAGCATAAATTCTGATTACTTCATTACTTCCTGCCCCCTTTGCAAAAAAACGTTTAAGAAGACAGGAAAACCTGATGCAACGGAAATTGTGGATATCGCTGAAATAGTGGTAAAAGCAATATCCGATAAACCCAAGATAGGAAAAGCGTACAATAAAAAGCATCATTTGGAAGTTAAATATGCAGAGTCAAAATAAATTTTGGCTTATTGATTGGATTCAATTTTTTTCAGTTTATCTTTGCGCGTTTTTTCAGTTTATCTTTGCGCGTGGTATGATTTTTGCATTAATAATTTGCATAAAGGTAGAATGTTTTTTTTTAACGATTAAGGTTTTTTGAGGGTGTGAATCAACTTTTGGTGTATTGTTTTGACACCTTGGTCAAAAATAATCTTCTAATATCGACCTTTAAGTTACTGGAGAGTATAATATATTGAAATAAAATGGAATAAGCCATTATGAGTTGATGATTGTTATAATTGTATCTTAAAATTGGACATTAAGTTATTCCTTATATCAGTAATCAGTTAAGAAGAGAGTGGTTTAAAAGAATTAAATGGTGAATTAATTATTATTTAACTATGAGAAGAATGAGAGATATTTTTGCGGTTGTGTTGATTTTTGTTTTAGCAAGTAGCTGTGGTAATCAAAATAATGAAGGGCTAAATGAAGAATCGATATCTTATATAACACAACAGGAAGACGGTACCATTATTCTTGACCTTGAGAAGGCATATCTTTTGCAGGACAGCCTGCATCCCGATATGAATACTGCTGAATGGTCAATCAGCATAAAGAACAAGGGGAGGTATGAATTATGGCTTAGCAGTTATACAAGGGACACGATGGATCTGAAATATGAGGGGCCTGTCTTTGTCAATTTCCAGGATAAAAGAATTAAGGCTGAATCTATAATAGGTAATGAGATAGTATTAGACACCCTGGGACTTGGTGATAAGTATTACAGGGCTGACTCAAAGCTGGGATCCGTTTATATACAGAATCCGGGTGACTATAACATTCAACTTGTAAGTTCAAAGGTACGGCCTTTTGAGACTACACCCCTCAGAAACAGCTCAAGGCATACGGAACTAAGGAGCCTGATATTAAAACCAATGACGGAATGACCAGCCTTTCCGGCAAATTCAGTATTGACGAAAAGATAATTATTATAACCGGAGGAGAGGGTGTTCTTGGGAGCACCCTTGCATTTGAACTGGCATCCATGGGTGCCAGGATTGTTATTATCGGTGTCAACAGGCAAAGAGGAGAAGAAATAGAAGACAGCATAAGCCGTAATAAAGGCAGTGCTGTTTTTTATTATGCCAATGTGCTTGACAGGAAGGCCATGGGGGAAGTTAAACAATCAGTGATCTCGCAATGGGGTAAAATCGATATTCTCATTAATGCTGCAGGCGGCAATATGCCGGGTGCTACAGTGGGAGAGGATGAGAGTATTTTTGATATGGATATCGATGACTTTAGGAAGGTATGTGAACTAAACCTCGATGGCACAGTAATTCCTTCATTAATATTCGGTGAGCAAATGTCTAAGCAGGGCAGGGGAGTGATACTTAATTATTCATCCATGGCCTCATTAAGGGCCATAAGCAGGGTTGCCGGATATTCAGCAGCAAAGTCTGCAGTAGATAATTTCACCAGGTGGATGGCAGTCGAGATGGCAAGAAAATATGGGGATGGAATCCGGGTAAATGCAATAGCCCCAGGCTTCCTGGTGACAAATCAAAACAGGGATCTTCTCCTTAATATAGATGGCTCTCTCACAAAGAGGGGAAAGAAAATAATCACTCAAACCCCCTTTGGCCGCTTCGGTGAACCGGAAGAGCTCACCGGAACTGTTTTGTGGCTTATTTCTGATGCTTCAAGTTTTGTTACCGGGGCAGTTATACCAATTGACGGGGGATTTTCTGCTTACAGCGGAATCTGACTTAAAGTATTATTTATTAATTATGATTTATGATTTATGATTTATTGCTTGGATAAATAAGTCATAAGCTCAGTATTTCTCACAAGGTGTTTATTGTATATCAGTTGTTTGCTTGATCCATTTTTTTGCATTTATGAATGCCTGTATCCATGGAGTTACCTCATCATTTTTTCTGTCCTCAG
>JAYEGY010000070.1:0-6101 GCA_034659275.1 Bacteroidota bacterium
GCGCTGTATGTCAAAGAACCTTAATGTGTCTTCCAGGCAAAGACCTGTTTTATTGTCACTGTCTATAAATTTTTGAAATTCTCCCAGATTATCTGTAATTTTATTGTGTTGCATGTCGTTATTTGTTGGTAACTAATTCAAATATAGCCTTTTAGGCTAAGACATGCAACATTTTTTATATATTTATTCAACTCATTATCAACAATTTATCAACTAGGAAACTTCAGTAAATTATAGTATATTTATGAACCGAATATAGTAAAAAACAATTAGATGGATGCTATGAAGGTGCTGGTGGCAGGATGAATATAATTGAGAAAGACGGATTTAAATTTGATACCGGGCCTACCTTTTTCAGTATGAGTTATGAATTTGCCGAGCTGGCTGATGATATAAACAAAAAACTGCCATTTGAATTAAGGGAGCTTGATCCTCTTTACACGGTCTGGTATGATGAACCGGGAAAGAGATATACAATATATAAAAATATTGAGAAGCTGGCCGGCCAGTTTGAAAAGGTGGAACCGCGTTTCAGGGAGAAAATGGAAGCTTACCTTAAATCCACGGGGAGGCTGTATCATGACACTGAAAGCCTTATAATAAAGAATAATTTCAACTCCCTGGTTAATTATGGCTCCACCCTGGTAAAAGTGCCTATGGTCCACCTGCCCAAATTATTCAGGACCTTCTGGAAAGAAGTGTCAAGATATTTTGAATCGGATGACGTACGTGAAATAATATCCCTGGTATCATTCTTCCTTGGTGGTACCCCTTTTGACACACCTTCAGTGTTCACCATGCTTTCATACACCGAGTTTGTACACGATGGTTATTATAATGTGAACGGTGGCATGTATAAGATAGTTGAAGGATTTGTAGAAATGCTTGAAGCAAACGGGGTTAAAATACACTATAACACGGAGATAGTGGATATTGACACAAATGAAAAAGGCTTGAAGGCACTGCTTGATCAGAATAAAAAGAAATGGACATCCGATATTTATGTAATAAATTCTGATGCAGCCCTTTTCAGGGGTAAGATACTTAAGAGGGTAAAATATTCCGAAGAAAGGCTGGACAGGAAAAGATGGACAATGGCACCATTTTCAATATACCTTGGGATAGATCAGAAACTGTCCGAACTGAAAATGCATAATTATTTTCTGCGCGGCAATTTCAGGGAATATTCTGATAAGAGATATAAAAACCAGGCCTCACTGGAACAGGCCTATTACTATGTAAACGTGGTATCCAGGCTCAACGAGCAGGCTGCACCGGAGGGAAAGGAAAGCCTTTATATACTGTGCCCGGTACCTGACCTTAGGTATAAGCCCGACTGGTCTGATAAAGAACAGATAGCAGAGGCCATTATAGCCGACCTGTCGCACCGGACAGGCTATAACATCAAGGATAAAATAATCAGCAAAACCATACTGTCGC
The DNA here is from genome assembly GCA_034659275.1 of Bacteroidota bacterium. Lineage (GTDB taxonomy): Bacteria > Bacteroidota > Bacteroidia > Bacteroidales > VadinHA17 > UBA9300. The sequence continues at coordinate 1,441 of JAYEGY010000070.1, forward strand.
CGGTGGAATGGAGGGATACATTTAACCTGCACAGGGGAAGTGGCCTGGGATTGGGGCATAATATGATGCAGATGGCTTACCTTAGGCCCGCAAACAAGGATGAGAAATTTGATAACCTTTTTTATACGGGCTCGTCAACTGTTCCGGGAACGGGCATTCCAATGGCCATTATCAGTTCAAAACTTGTAACCGAAAGAATTGAAAAGAAATATGGATTTATACCTACAGATCTGCATTAAGACCAGTAAAGTATTCACCAATTATTACAGTACCTCGTTCTCCAAAGGCATAAGAATGCTGGGCAAAAAATACCGCGACCCGGGTTATGCGGTTTATGGTTTCGTACGTATAGCTGATGAAATAGTTGATACTTTTCATGACCAGGGAAAGGAGGTACTGCTTAAAGCATATATACAGGAGACTTATGATTCGATTGAAAGAAAATTAGGCACCAATCCTGTCTTACATTCATTCCAATGGGTGGTAAATGAATATGGTATAGGAAAAGATCTTATACAGGCCTTTTTTGACAGTATGCTGATGGACCTGGAACCCTCAAGGCATAACAAAGAAACTTACCAGCAATATATATTCGGATCGGCCGAGGTGGTGGGGCTGATGTGCCTGCAAATATTTTATAAGGATGAACCTGAAAAGTACGAAGAACTAAAAAAATATGCCCGGAAACTGGGAGAGGCATTTCAGAAGGTTAATTTCCTCAGGGACATAAATGCCGATTTAACAGAAAGGGAAAGGGTGTATTTCCCGGAATTAAAACCTGAAAACTTCACAATGGAGATCAAAAAGAGTATTGAAAAAGACATAAGGCAGTCTTTCATTGACTCAAAGGAGGGAATAAGAGCACTGAAAAAGGAAACACGCCTGGGAGTGTACCTGGCTTACCAGTATTACTACAAGTTGTTCAGGATAATAAGTAAAACAGATGTTAAAACATTGATGAAAAAAAGAATGAGTGTAAGCACTGCTTCCAAATTATGGTTACTTTTCAGCTCATATATAAGAAATAAACTTAACCTTATCTGATTTAAGAGCCTCATTGATAAATCTCGCTATTATTGGTTACTTTTGTATAAGAATTCAAATAATCATGAGATGAGTATAATAAGAGTGACAAAGGAATTCACCTTTGAAACGGCACATGCATTGTGGAACTATGATGGTCCATGCAGGAACGTACATGGACATTCTTATAAGCTCTTTGTCACTTTATCAGGGGAACCGGTTAATGATCCGGAAAACCCTAAAAATGGAATGCTTATTGATTTTGGTGATCTTAAAGAGCTTGTCAACAGGAAAGTGATAAAAGTATTTGATCATGCTGTTGTTATCAGCAACATGGTTGAAAAAAAGAAGCTGGATGCCCTCAAGCATATTTTCGGAAACGTCCTGGTTGTTGATTATCAGCCAACATGCGAAAATCTGGTAACGGATATTGCTGACCGTATTGGAAAACATCTTCCTGATAATACAAGTCTGCACAACCTCAGGCTTTATGAAACGGCCACATCATATGCCGAGTGGTTTGCAGACGATAATAATTAATGATTATGTCAGATAATTCAGAGAGGAAACTGTTCCTGCTCGATGCTTATGCACTTATTTTCAGGTCTTATTATGCCTTTATCCGCAACCCGCGGATAAATTCCAGAGGATTCAATACCTCCGCTATTTTCGGGTTTATGCTTACCCTGGAAGAGATCCTGGAAAAACAGGACCCCTCACATATAGCCGTGGTATTTGACCCGACAGGTCCTACCTTCAGGCATGAAATTTACAGGGACTATAAGGCTAACAGGGATGAGACCCCGGAGGATATAAAAGAAGCAGTGCCGTATATTAAGAATATACTCAAAGCATACGGCATACCGGTCTATGAAGTTGAAGGTTATGAAGCTGATGATCTGATTGGGACAATATCAAGGCAGGCTGCGGAAAAGGGTTTTATCACTTATATGATGACACCCGATAAAGATTTTACCCAGCTGGTAAACGATATGGTGAAGATGTATAAGCCTGCTGCACGGGGTGGCCCGGCGGTTGTGATGGGACCGGAAGAAGTATGTGAAGAATATAGTATTGATAATCCCAGGCAGATTATTGACATACTCGCACTTATGGGCGATAGCGCTGATAATATACCGGGGGCACCAGGAATAGGGCCGAAAACGGCCAAGAAGATGATATCTGAATTTGGAAGCGTTGAAAACCTGATAAAAAACACCGACAAACTTAAAGGGAAACAAAAAGAAATAATTGAAAATCACAAAAAGGATATTCTGTTCTCAAAAAAGCTTGTTACCATTGAAACTGAAGTGCCTTTTAATCTTAGTGAGGATGAGATGCTAAGAAAGGAAATGAATAAAAGCAGGCTCAGGGAATTATTTACTGAACTTGAATTCAAAAGCCTGATGGATAAACTGGATGAGGATTCAGGTAAAAAGGAGGCTCAGAATGCAAACCGGGGAACTGAAGAGGATTCATCACAAGGATCCTTGTTCGAAAATGTTTCAGAAACACCAGTAGGTGAAAGTAACCTGGAGACTCTGGATAAAACACAACATGAATATATCAGGGTGGAAGACAAAAATGAGCTGAAAAAACTGGCAGATAAACTGCGGGGATTGGAAGAATTTTGCTTCGATACTGAAACAACTTCAATCCAGCCACTTGAATCGGAAATCGTTGCCATATCATTTTGCTGGGAAAAGAACCGTGGGCATCTGGTCTATTTTAATGATAATAAAGAAGCTGAAGAGAAACTTGATATACTGAAACCCGTCTTTGAAGACGAAGGAGTAAGAAAAATAGGACAAAATCTCAAATTTGATATCCAGGTACTCGGAAATTACGAAATAGAAGTAAAAGGAGAGTTATTCGATACAATGATTGCCCATTATCTCCTGGAACCTGATATGAGACATAATATGGATTACCTTTCCGAAACCTACCTTCAATATAAGCCGGTATCCATTGAATCATTAATAGGCGAAAAAGGAAAAAGCCAGAAAAGCATGCGGGTAGTCGATATAGATAAATTAACTGAATATGCTGTGGAAGATGCTGATATAACTTATCAATTAAAGCATTTGTTTTATGAAAGGTTAAAAAAAGAAGATTTATACAAACTTGCGTGTGAGATCGAAATGCCATTGATCAAGGTACTGGCAGACATGGAGAGAAAGGGGGTGATCTTAAATAAAAGTTCACTTAAAGAATATGCTAAGGTGCTAAGGGAGAAAATTATCGATCTGGAAAAAGAGATCTACGATCTTGCGGGAACGGAGTTTAACATAGCATCGCCAAAGCAGCTCGGAGAAATACTCTTTGTAAAACTTAGGCTTGATGATAAGGCCAGAAAAACAAAAACCAGACAATTTGTTACGAATGAAGAGGTATTGCAGCGCTTAAGCAATAAACATCCTATAATAAATAAGGTTCTTGATTATCGCGGTTTGAAAAAACTTTTATCAACATATGTTGAGGCACTTCCTGAATTGATAAACGATCGTACCGGCAGGATCCACACATCTTACAACCAGGCAATTGCCGCTACCGGCCGCCTCAGTTCCAACAATCCCAATCTCCAGAACATACCTATCAGGGAAGAAGCAGGCAGGGAGATACGGAAAGCTTTTGTCCCGGCTGAGGGGCATGTGTTCCTTGCAGCAGATTATTCCCAGATTGAACTGAGGTTGATGGCACATCTGAGTGATGACAAAGAGATGAAGGAGGATTTCCTCGGTGGTCAGGATATACATTCAGCAACAGCGGCAAAGATTTTCGGGGTTAAGCCCGAAGAGGTAAAAAGGGAAATGCGGGCTAAGGCCAAGACAGCCAATTTTGGAATAATATACGGTATTTCAGCTTTTGGCCTGTCACAGCGATTGAATATCAGCCGCAGCGAAGCAAAAGAGCTAATTGACGGTTATTTTGAATCTTACCCCGGTGTGAAAAAATATATGGAAAAGAGCATTGAAAAAGGTCGTAAAGACGGATATGTGACAACCATGTTTGGACGTAAGAGGTACCTGCGAGATATACAATCACGCAATTCGCTGCTCAGGAGCAATGCTGAACGAAACGCTATCAATGCCCCGATCCAGGGCACAGCTGCAGACATTATTAAAATCGCAATGATAAACATACATAACAAACTAAGGGCGACAGGTCTTAAGGCAAGCATGATATTACAGGTGCATGACGAGCTTATCTTTGAAGTGGCAGGGTTAGAAAAAAATAAAGTCAGGGACCTTGTAGTTAAAGAAATGGAAAATGCCTGTAAGCTGGATGTTCCCCTGGTGGTTGATCATGGATTCGGCAAGAACTGGCTTGAGGCACATTAGTAAAGAATAATAAATGAAGATAAAAGTATTATTATTTGGAATATTATCCGAGGAAGTCGGAATAGAGGAAACGGAGATAGAAAATATCAGCAGTACAGGTAAGCTGATAAAATATTTAAAAGGAAAATATCCCTCTTTCACCGATTATAAATTCCGCATCTCAGTTAATCAGACCCTTATCAATGGAGATAAGAAATTACACGGGGGAGATGAGGTAGCCCTGCTGCCACCCTTTGCGGGAGGATAACGAAGAGGCGAAATGCGAAATGCGAGAGGCGAAATGCGAGAGGCGAAATG
>JAYEGY010000070.1:6201-14205 GCA_034659275.1 Bacteroidota bacterium
GCGAAATGCGAGAGGCGAAATGCGAGAGGCGAAATGAGCAGCGTGAGTATCCCGAGTATTCGGGGTGAGGCAATTATGATTTATTATTCTTTCCACCTGTGTGAATCATTGTCGAACAGTTCTTTTTTCCAGAACGGGAAATTTTCCTTGATCATTTCTACAACATGCCTGCAGGCCCTTGTTGCCTGGTCGCGGTGACCGGCAGTGACCATTACGAACAGAGACAGTTCACCTGCTTTTACAATGCCTGTTGAATGTACGATAACAACATCATTGACATCACTGTAGGCAGCCCTTATGGTATCTTTAATTTTAAGAGCTTCCTTTTCAACCATAGCATCATAGGCTGAATATTCTATGGCTTCCACGGTACGTTCATTAATCACGTCATTACGTACCTGGCCCAGGAAGATTGAATGAGCACCTGACGATTTATCATCATTAAGGCCGTTAATATATTCGGCTATCAGGGAACTTTTTATAGGTCCGGGAACAAGAATATTTTTCTCCATCATCAAATAATTATTTTCTTGAAAGCATGCCGGAAGTGCCTTTCAGTGTTGAAACATAAAGGCTTTCATCATTTATTACTTCAAGTGCTTTCTTAATCTGCTTATCCAAATCAAGGCTATGCTTTATCACCCCTTCCTCATAATAATATCTTCCGATTATTTCATCTTCCAGCAGTCGTGTTATTTCGTCACGGAAGGTTTTTAAGTCATTATGCAGGTTGTGATCAAGTCTCTTTTTCAACTTTTCGAAAAGCTCTTTGTTGCTTTCATAATATTTTTCCCTTTTTGCCACAGTATCCAGTCGTTCAAGAGCATTTTGAGTTGCTGACTCATATGAGAAGGTTCTTTCCTTAAGGAAATTTTCCAATTCCTGGTATGTCTCGTCACCTATTTCAAAACTTCCGGGTTTTTCTATTTCAGGGTTCTCCCAGTAAAATTCGGTGGCAAAATCAAATATCAGCGATTGGACATACAGTCGGGTTGATAGCTGGCTCAGTTGTTGTGGATCAACCTTGTAATCCGGTGCTATGCCTCCGCCGTCCCTTACTGTCCGGCCATGCAGGGTTTCAAATGCGGTCGTCAGTGAATCGGGTATATAACCTACACTGCCATCTTCATTACGGTTTGAGAAATCGATGGCCTGGATGCATCTTCCCGAGGGTATGTAGTATTTAGCTGTCGTTACTTTAAGTGTTGCGTTATAGCTGAGGGGACGACTTATCTGTACCAGGCCCTTGCCATATGATCTTTGTCCGACGATAACACCCCTGTCGAGGTCCTGGACAGCCCCTGCAAGTATTTCAGCAGCTGATGCAGTGGCCCGGTTTATCATAATAACCAGCGGTATCTCTTCATTAACAGGCTGCCTGGTGGTTTCATAAGTGTTATCAAATCTTTCCACCCGGCCCTTTGTGCTAACCACTTCATGGCCCGGCCCCACAAACAAGTTCACTATATCGACAGCTTCCTTAAGCAGTCCTCCCGGGTTTGACCTGACATCGAGGATTATTTTTTTTGCACCCTCTTCCTCCAAAAGCGTCTGTAGGGCATTCCTGACATCGGCACTGCAATCCTGGGTAAAATTGGTGAATTTAATATAAGCTGTTTCCTTATCTAACATCCCGTAATAAGGTACCGGAGGGATGGTGACCCGTTTACGTGTAAGGGTCTTTTCTAACTCTTCACCCTGCCTTTCAATCAGTAGGGTCATTTCAGTATTTGGTTCCCCTTTCAGTTTTTCACTCACTCCCTCGGCATCAAGGCCCTTTAATGATTCACCATTTATTTTCTTTAAGATGTCTCCGGCCTTAAGGCCCGCTTTATCAGCCGGGAATCCTTCATATATTTGTGTGAGTACAGTATAATCGCCACTTTTTCTTATCCGCGATCCAATACCGCCGTATTTACCGGTGGTCATGAAGGCAAAATCATCTCTCTCTGATTCAGGGTAATAAGTAGTATAGGGATCCAGCTCATTGAGCATCTCATCAATTCCTGCCTCGAATAATTTATCCGGTTTTAATTCATCTACATAGAAGGCGTTAAGTTCCCTTACGAGCGAGTAGAAAATATCCAGGTTCTTCTGCAGTTTAAAATCTTTGGATTCATTTCTGAAGATGTAAGCCGTTGTAAACACTGATATCACGACTACAGCAAATGTTGTTAAAAGTGTCCTGTTTCTGTATTTATTCATTTATCTGAAGTATTTCTGTTAATAAAAGAAAGACCGGTGTCCTGATATATTGACGCAAAATAATTGCCAAACTTAATCATTATAATTTAATATTTTCCGGGGACCTGGACAGATGCAAAGAAAACTTACTGATAAGTTCTTCCATCTGTGCTTCGAGCTCAAGGTATTCAGGTATTTTATTACCGGAATATATTATCATAACGGCTATCTGCATGTTTAACTTTTCAAGCTGCTTGTACAGCTTATGTTTGTTCAGGCGCCAGGCTTCCCTGATTAATCTTTTCAGGCGGTTGCGTTCAACTGCCCCGGCAAAGGATTTTTTGCCAACACTTATGGCCGTCTGTGCCGGGTAGGGAAGTATATTGTCACTCTTCAACCATAGCACCCTGAAAGGTTCAGAGTAGAACGAGTTACCATTCTCAAATAATTGGGAAATCACTTTGCGACTGCAAAGCCTTTCCTTTTTACTGAAAGTGTATTTATTTTTGTACATGACAAAGATCCTGCTGCACCTTTTAAATGCAATGCAAATCAAGGATACCTCCCGGGGATAAGTGTACTAACTATTTAGTCTTTTTCTGTTCTTGTATGAATTGATCCAGGGCCATTGTCATTGATGGTGCCTTTGGATTTGGTGCATTTATATCAAGCCTGAGGCCCAGTTTATCCAGTGCTTTGGCTGTGGTGGGTCCGAAAGCTGCAATTTTAGTATTGTTCTGTTTGAAATCAGGGAAATTTTCAAGCAGTGATTTCGGCCCCGAGGGACTGTAAAAGACAAGTATGTCATAATATACATCAGCCAGGTCAGATAGATCCGCACTAATGGTCCTGTAAAGGTTGCCTATGGTATATTTTATTTTGTGCTTGTCGAGCAGTTCGGGTATCTCAGCCTTATGTGGTATGGAAAGAGGCACGAAATAATTTTCGCCATTATGTTTTGATACAATGGTGCAGAGATCAGGGAACTTCGAGTTTCCAAAGAATATCTTTCTCTTCCTGTAAACTATATATTTCTGCAGGTAGTATGCAACATTTTCAGTGATGCAAAAATATTTCATTGTGTCAGGCACAGTAATGCGTAATTCATCACATATCCTGAAAAAGTGGTCAATAGATGTCTTGCTTGTGAAAATTACAGCAGAATGGTCAAGTATGTTAATCTTTTGCTGCCTGAACTCCTTGGCTGTGACGCCCACCACCTCAATAAATGGTCTGAAATCAATCTTCAATCCGTGATTTTTGGCAAGTTCGAAATAAGGTGATTTTGGATTCTGTGGTTCGGGTTGCGATACCAGTATACTTTTTATCTTCAAAACACTTTAATTTTAAGTGTACAACAACTAGCCTTCTTTAATGTTCCTGGTTGCTCAGATATCTTATCAATATAAGAGCAGGAAAAATTTCCAGTGTGCAAAGATACAAAATCAAATAAAATAACGAAAACCTCTTTCTCAGAAAAATATATGTCAAGCGTATGATCCTGAATAAGAATATAATAGTGATAATTATTAATGAGAAAAATATAATATATCTATCAGGGACAGTTACAAGATATGATATAAAAAAATTCAATATCATCAAAATTATACCGATAAGCTTATAATTCCGTGAGATATTGAACCAATATTCGCTGAAAGCATCCGATGTACGTGACAATGAACCCACGGAAATATTTACCACGTACCTGAATCCTATGGCCAGTAATATCAGCAGCAAATTAAAAAGCCACAGCACTCTTGGTTCCAGGTTAAAGAATGTGATATCGAAATGTAATTCAGCAAACAGGATAAATGTGGAAATACTGATGAGACTTAAAATACCGAGTAAGAGTTGAAATATTTGTACACCGGGAGTCAGATTACGGTAAATGGTATGTGAGAATTTATTGCTGAAGACTATTTTAATGATCCTTATGAGAGAATATTTTTCTTTGAGCGAGCCAAAGAGGTAAATAACAACGGGAATGATCAGCAATAAAAACACCCATTCTGACCTGAATCCATCTTCGGTAAGGGGTATACCTTCTTTCTGACTTATCATTATGTAATCAGAAATAATCAACATTTCTACCTTCAACTTTACTTAACAGGCTATTTGCCAGGCGGCTTGCACCTATCCTGAAATTTTCGGGCAAGAGCCATTTTTTGCCAAGCAACATTTCAACCAGCAAGTAATAATTAACAGCCTCATCAGCACTTGCTATGCCACCGGCAGGTTTAATGCCGATCATTTTACGGCTGGCATGGTGGAAGTTTTTTATTGCATGGCACATAACGTAAACAGCTTCGAGGGAAGCGGATACTTTTTCTTTTCCTGTTGATGTTTTGATAAAATCGGCCCCGGATTCCATCACCAGTATTGAAGCATCATATATAAGTTCTGGATCTGACAGTACCCCGCTTTCAATAATTACCTTCAGCCTCTTACCATCCATGATTTCTTTAATGGCAGATATTTCATCTTTTACGTAATTACGATTGCCCTGTAAGAATTCACCCACGTTCATTACCATATCGATCTCGTCTGCTCCTGCATCCAAAGCTTCACGAACCTCTGCGATCTTTAATGACGTTGTGGTCTGTGAGGAGGGGAAACCGCCTGCCACGGATGAAATTTGTATGGTGACTACCTCGAGATTTTTCTTTATGACAGGGACGAAGCGGGGATAAACACAAATAGCCGCAAATGACGGGAGATCCGGGAAAACATACATATAATTATTTAACTTTTCGCATATGTCCTCAATGGTGGAGATACTATCCGTTACATTAAGGCTGGTGAAATCGAGCAGTCCAAGCATCCTCCTGTTGTTTATCGGATTAAGGTCTGCTTCAAGCCTCGAAATAAGTATCTTTATGTCTTCTTTACTTTTACCCTTGAATGTATTATTCATAGTTACCTGTTGTTTAGTTTTTTGTTTCTTGCCAGTGAAGCAAATATTGCCGGAACACAAATTATTGCAAATATACTAAGACCTGTTCTTATTGTTTTAAGAAGTTGATCATAGTTTTCGGGATTAATATCCTGGTTGCCCATGTTCAGGGAAATAAGCATCATGGCAATGCCAAGGCTTGTTGTCTGTCCGATCACTCTCATGGTACCGAGCATACCACTGGCAACACCCAGGTGATTTTTCTCCACGGAGCTCATTATGGCATTTGAGTTGGGTGAACTGAAAAAGGCATACCCAAGTCCGTTAAAAGCAAGGATGCCAATAATATAAAACAGTGAAGTTGACTGCTGAATAAAAGTAAGGGCAAATATTCCCATGGCAGTCATGCCAATTCCCACCGATGCTATATGCCCCGGATTTCTTTTGTCAGACAATTTACCTGCGGGGATAGAAAAAGGGCCATCATAACCGGCTGGGTCATTATTATGAATCCGGCTGTTCTTGCATCAAGTCCCTTAAGGTACTGGAGGTAAAGGCTCATAAAGAAGCCTATGCCCGAGGTAGCCGCATAATGGATCAAGGCGGCAAGGTTAGAAAAGCTGAACACCGTGTTTGAAGTAAGCAGTTTCATATCGAGGAGGGGAAACCGGGCTTTTCTTTCAACAATAAAGAATGAAGACATCATCGCCAGGCCTGCAACAATAAGAATTATTCCTGTTGTTCCGGGGATCCTGGAAAATCCAAGGATGGTAAGTACCAGTCCGCCTCCCAGTAATAGCGATCCGGGTATATCAAGTCGTTCACCCTTCGCTTCTGACCATTCTGTGCGTATCTTTTTGAAAGCCAGGTAAGCAGCTATAGCTGCAATAGGTACAACGAAGGCAAAAATGCTTCTCCATCCGAAGTATTCTGTAAGCAAGCCTCCCAGGAAGGGACCACTGGAAAGGCCTGCATAAGTGGCAGTTATGTTAATTCCCATGGCTCTACCCCTTTCCCCCGGAGGGAAAACAGAGGTAATAATGGCCATACTGGTGCCAAATATCATGGCACTTGAGACTCCCTGAAGCACCCTGAAGATCAAAAAAGTGTGAATGTTACCTGTAAATACCACGCAGATGGTTGTGAGGGTAAAAAAGATGAGGCCCGACAGGAAAATCTTCTTCCTGCCCAGTATATCACCCAATTTTCCGAAAGGAAGCATAAAAACTGCCGTTCCAAGGAGATAGGCGGTGACCACCCAGTTCAGTTGTTTGGCACTGGCTTCCAGTTCCTCACCAATGGCCGGTAGAGCAAGGTTTATTGCCGAACCCATGAAAGGTGTGATATAGGCTGAAAAAACCGCGATGAAAAGTACGGATCTTTTTAGCTCCCTGGTATTCATTCTTTATTCCTGGTGTCGATTATGATAGTAACAGGGCCGTCGTTTATAAGGCTTACTTCCATCATAGCTCCAAAGTCACCTGTTCCGGGCTGCTTACCTGATAATTCACGGAAGTAGTCAATGAACATGTTATACAGGGGTATAGCCTTTTCCGGTTTTGCGGCCCTGATATAGGAAGGCCTGTTTCCTTTTTTTGTTTTTGCATGGAGGGTAAACTGGCTGACAATTATACTTTCTCCGTCAATATCACCAAGAGAAAGGTTCATTATTCCCTGGCTGTCGTCAAATACCCTGAGCTGGTATATCTTATTGGCAAGCCATCTGACATCGTCTTCATCATCGGCTTCTTCAATACCCAGCAATACAAGGAGGCCTTTGCCTATTTCAGACCTGACCAAGCCTTCAATGCTTACAAAAGCCCTGCTTACTCTCTGTATTACTGCTCTCATAGCTTTTATAATAAATGGTCAAAGATATTAAATATCAGAGTATAAATGGTAATTTCTTCAATTCAATGTTCCTGTCATGGAAAGTGGCCATTTCGGTAAAACCAGCTTTTTTAACCAGAGTGTAGGCGTCATCAAAATACTGCCCGAGCCTGTGTGGATAATGAGCATCTGAATTTACGCAGACAGGAACTCCCTCTTCCCTGAAGATGTGGAGATACCTCCGGTCGGGATAAAAATCTTTGAGGGGCTTGTTCATTCCGTTTGTGTTGATCTCAAAAACCACATCATACTTACTCAGTTCGTGTGCAAGGAAACGGTATAAAGCTTCAGAATTGGCAGATGGATGATAACCGAAGATCCTTACAAGATCAAGATGTGCCATGCAATCAAATAAAGCGGAAGAGGCAGCCTGGGCTATCAGCGTGAAGTATGATTCAAAAAGTGAGTCAATATCCTTACCCTCATAATACTGCGGTCCCAGGTCAACTGTGGATTCACCCATAAAATGAGCGGCACCAATTACATAATCAAGAGGGAGTTTTGATAAGGCTTTATATATCTGCTCTTCTTTACCAGGAAAATAATCTACTTCAAGGCCCAGTTTTATCTTTATTCCTGTTACAGACTCTTTGAGCTTAGTTATCCGGTCAATATATTCATCCAGTGCAGATAGCTGCATGCTCCATTCTTGGTGTTCATCAGTAAGAGTAAGATGATCAGATATCCCAACCTCAGACAGGCCTATTTCAATGGCCCTGAAAATATAATCCTCCGGCCCGGCATTACCATCGCTGTAATAAGTGTGTGTATGATAATCGGTCCGGTAAATCAAGGGATCAGAGGACATATTTTGTTTTCGTTTACATTGGAAAAGACGCCAAAATAATCAGAAAAAAAGCAATAACATAAAAACTGAACAAAATTGTCTTCAAAAATATTTAAATATAGGTGAGTCCAGTTTAAAAACATATTTAATTTAAAGTTTGCATTGTTTGCATATTTGTCCAAAAAATTCCATTCGGAGAAAAATACTTCCAGCAAAACCAACGTGCAATAAAATCTCGTATCAATATTTT
>JAYEGY010000071.1:0-14008 GCA_034659275.1 Bacteroidota bacterium
CATACGAGAGTTCAACTGCTTTTTGTTTGAACTCCCTGTCATAAAATGTTCTTTCTTGTTTCATCATGGCAATTTACTACTTTTTTTGTAGCCTAACTTGCCGTCCAGTTTATTGGGGGAGTTTCATTACTGGGCTATCTTTATTATAAGATTTCAACTTACCATAAACAGACTGGAAAAATTCCGGAGACCTGATTCAAAGTTGGCAGTTAGAAATATTTTGTATAAATTTAATAGTACAGAATGTTTTTGTAACTATTAATTAATAAGGGAAGGACATCAAAATGAAAGATTGTATTGATTTATATGCTGATTCTGACTGGCAGACCGCAATTGAATATTCAAGTGACACCAAGAAAAAGGTATTACACGATGCAGATGATTTGAAAATTATCTTACTCAAATTGCCCCCGGGATTTTCAATGGCACCGCATTCCCATTTGATGAATGAACAGCATGTTATTCTCAAGGGTGAATATGAAAGTGAGGATAAGGTATACCGGGAAGGAATATACAGGAGTTTCAAGCCATATCAAAGGCATGGTCCTTTTGTTTCGAAGAACGGTGCAATGATACTTATTATCTGGAAAGCGTGATCTGTTTCACAATAATTTTTTTCTTGAGTCGTATAAATTGGACAAAGAATAGTTATTTTTGCCGCCGGCAGAGACCTCCTTCGCCAGGGCTTCGGAGGACAGAGCGGGATGTAGCGCAGTCAGGTAGCGTACTTCGTTCGGGACGAAGGGGTCGCGAGTTCAAATCTCGCCATCCCGACAAAAGCAAAATAAGCCTGATACGCATTGCGTATCGGGCTTTAATATTTTAAGACGAACTGAGCTTGCTCAAGTGAGTATTAAAATATTAAAGATCGATAAAAAGCCACAGGCTTTTCAGGCTTATTTTGCTTTTAGTTTCCCCCCTGCGAGATCGCGACCCCGAGAAATCGGGGGAGCAATCTCGCCCAGAAGCACTTAAGGCTTTTTGTTTGAATCTATCCCCAACGAGATCACGGCTGCAACGAAGGAGCAGACGTAATCTCGCTCCAGACCTCTGCTCTGTCTGGCTCCTCACTAAATTGATCCACTGGATCAATTTTTAACGCTCGGCCCTTTTTAGTTTCTCCCCATGCGAGATCGCTGACCCCGGGAATCCGGGCGAAGCAATTTCGGGTAACATCAGGGTATGGGACTCAGCTTTACAACATACTTAATCTCAGCCTTTATCTATTCTTTTATTCTTTCAAAATGATTATCAAGATGTTTTCTCATAGCCATCATGAATTCGTCAGCATTTCCGTTTTTAAGGATATTAACCAGTTCTTTATGTGAAACAAATTTTTTCTTTTTTATAGGTTTATTAATTAATCCACTATCATATACGTAATTGAAAACGGGTAGCAATATTGCTTGAAAATTCTTTAAAGTTTCATTTTTAGTAATTTCATACAATTTACTATGGAATAAGATTTCATGGTCAATATCAAAAAGTATATTATTCGGGGATTTTGGCTCTTCGCTTACAATTTTTTCCAATTCACTTATATCATCATCGGTGATATGTTGATAGATAAAATCAGCCATTCCAATCTCAAGTACTAACCTGAGTTCGAATATATCTCTAAGTGTACTGTTATCGAGAATAGCCGGTATCATCGATCTCTCAAGTACGGTTGTTAGGTTCGGACTCTTGATCAGAGTTCCTTTATGTTTTCTGGATTCAATTATACCCATTGTCTTCAAACGGATTAAAGATTCTCTGATCACGGTTCTGCTAACACCCATATAATCGGCCAGTTCCACTTCCTTTGGAATGGGATCACCGGGTTGAAGACCGGATTTAATAAAATAATTGACAAGATTCATTTCAACTTTATCTACCAAACTTCTTGTATCTATTCTATTCAACAAGTTCTTAGTTTCTTCCGTCACCATAATTTTTAAAAGATTGCATTATGTCGCTATAAAATCGAGCAAAGAAAGAAAAAATATTTGGCAATATAAAATAATAATGTATTATGTAATACATAAACCCTAATTAAAATACTAAGTCCATGAGAAAATCTAATTTAAAGTTACTAATTATTAACCTATTTATTCTTATGATACTTTTCTGTGCAAATGCAAATGCTCAGAGAACCATAAGAGGGCAAATTACAGATGCAAGTACGGGTAATCCACTACCCGGAGCCACGGTATTAGTTCCCGGAACAACAACTGGAACCATTTCCGATAACGAGGGGAATTATTCAATTCAGATAAACGATGATGTTAACAGTTTGGAATTCTCTATGGTTGGATATGAGAAAAAAATGGTACTTTTAGATGAATCTGATGTTGTAAATGTAGCTCTCGAAGTGAGTATTACAGCCTTGGATGAAATTGTTGTGACAGGTTACAGCACTCAGTCGCGTGCCGAGATGACTACCTCAATCTCGAAACTTGACACCAAAGTTCTTGAGAGTACTCCCCGATCAAATGTGGCAACAGCTCTTCAAGGCACCATTGCAGGTTTAAAAGTAACTCAGAACACCGGTCAACCTGGATCTACACCAAGCCTGGTTGTCCGTGGTGGAACCAGCTTCTCAGGTACCGGAAGTCCCTTGGTGCTAATTGATGGAGTTCCCGGTTCTTTTTATGCCTTGAATGCTGATGACATTGAATCAATTGAGGTTCTGAAAGATGCTGCTTCAACGGCTATATATGGAGCAAAAGCCGCCAATGGAGTAGTATTAATCACTACAAAGAAAGGTAAAGCTGGTAAGGCAAATGTTACTTTCCGATCAAAATTTTCAATAAATCGGCACAGGGAAGATCCAATGGAGTACCTTGGGGCGGCCGATTATGTAAAATTCAACAGGCTTGCGGTCAGAGCTGCCCAGGACGTAATGGGATATCCATGGCTTGACCAATTTCTTACAGGCGCTCATGCTGCAGCTACGGGAAACAATCCTATCAATTCCATTTACACGACCATGATCCTCTCACCTTCCAATGAATACCTTTTAAATTATGAAGGTTGGCAAACAATTGAGGATCCTGTTAATCCTGGAACCACACTCATTTTCATGGAAAATAATATAAATGAGTTAATTTATCAGAAAAGTAATTCCCAGGACTATAGTTTATCATTTGATGGTGGGAATGATAAGGGTACTTATTATTTAGGCCTTGGCTATATGGATGATAACGGGATGGTAATAGGTTCGGCCTTTCAGAGGGTATCGGGTACCTTCAACGGCTCTTACAAAATATCTGATGCGCTTAAAGTCTCTTCAAATATTATCTATGCACACTCAAGCATGGATCAGCCGTATGATAGTGATTATAACCTTTTCCAAAGAACCGCCGGCCTGGCACCTACATCGCGCATATATAACAATAATCCGGACGGAAGCCTGTCGAATGAATTACAACCTGGTACTTATTTAGGCTTTGGCAATCCTTTGTATTATAAAGATAAATTCATACGTGACAATCTGGAACAGCGTTTAACGGGTTCGGTTCAATTTGATTACACCTTTCTTAAGAATTTTGTTTTTACGCTTAGAGGTAGTCATTTTTCCGTAAACAATTCAAACGAGTCTTTTAACAAGGCTTACCTTAATTCGGGAAGTCTCATAACGAATAGAACAGCCTCAGCTTCGCAAACCAGAACATTGAGGAATCAGGTTACGGCAATGCTTAACTACAGACAAACCTTTAATGACAATCATAATATAGAAGCCATAGTTGGTACTGAATACTTCAGGGAGAATTATTTCTATTTCTCAGCCTCAACCCGTTTATCTCCAACCGATCTAATATACACTATGAATGTTGGATCCGAAGCAAGCGGTGTACCTTATTCATACAGGACAGGATACGAAATAACATCACTCTTCGGACAGGTTAACTATGACTTCAATTATAAGTATCTTTTAGGTTTCACTTTTCGTTATGACGGTACTTCACGCCTTGGTAACGATAAATGGGACTTCTTCCCCGGAATATCAGCCGGATGGAATGTACACAATGAGGATTTCCTAAAAGACTCAAATCTGAGTTCGATCTTTAGCCGTGTGAAGCCACGTGTAAGCTACGGTGTAAACGGGAATATTGACATTCTAAGCAACTTTGGTGTGTTTGGAACCTATGGTGCAACATCAATTTATGATACACAGGCAGGATATGTAAACAATGGACTTCCTCTTCTGGATCTCAAATGGGAGCGATCAATCACTTTGAATATGGGTCTGGACTTAGGCCTTATTGGCAACAGGGTAACTGTAATAGCCGATTACTTTATCAGGGATGTCCATGACAAACTGGCAAACCTGATTCTTCCCTTATGGACCGGTTTTTCATCTATTACCACAAACAACGGAACACTTCAAAACAGGGGATTGGAGATGCAGGTCAATGCAGATGTTGTGAAAACCGGTGAGTTCAACTGGAATATTGGATTAACATATTACAGAGTAAGGAACTATGCCAAGAAACTTCCCGACAACGGAGTGGACAAAAACAGGCAGGGGGGAACTGAAATTTACGATCCTGAAAGCGGCGAAACGATATATGTTGGCGGTTTACAGCAGGGAGAACGAGTGGGCTACGATGTAATTACTGCTTATGTTTTTGATGGTGTTTACCAGACACAGGCTGATATTGATGAACATGAAGGACGAATAGTGGAATTTGCTTACAGAAAAGATGTTCGCTTTCTTGGCGATACCAGATGGAAAGACCTGAATGGAGATAATATTATTAACTATTTAGACCGCATTGTAATAGGAAGGAGAACTCCAGATTTTATAGGTGGTCTAACTTCTGAGTTTAGTTATAAGAACCTCAGCCTATTTATTAAAACTGACTTTACTGTAGGTCACTATATCATAAATGGGCGTCGGGTTAAAGGTATTGCTCAGACTCAGGGTAACCAGAACGGCCCCATTGAAATTAAAGATTCATGGACTCCGGATAATCCAACATCAAACATTCCTATTTTTACACTTGTCGACCGTCAGAGGAATCACCTGGCTGCGGGATATGACCAGGGATCTATGGATCACAGCAGTTCAAGAATGTGGGAAAAAGGCGATTATATGGCTCTGAGAGAAGTTACCCTGAGTTATAATCTGAGCGGGGAATTTGTTAATAACATCTTCCAGGACCTGAGACTTTATTTATCAGGTGCAAACCTGGCTTACTTTAACAAATTTTCCGGTAGTTCACCTGAAGAAACATCAGGTGGTATTGACTATGGAAGATTCCCATTACCAAGAACTATTACTTTTGGCATTAATGTAACCTTTTAATCATTATATAATTATGAAAATTAAGAAATTAGTAATATTATTTTTGGGTATTATAGCATTAATAAATGCATGTGAGCCTGATATGGAGCCTGAGAGTGAATTGACTTTCAATGGTTTCTGGGACAGTGAAGAAGCTGTCAGATCCGCACACACAGGTATTTATGCCAGTTACAGGAATTACGCCTATACACTATGGCAAATGGGTGAGTTACGCTCCGATATATGGGGAGGAAATACCATTGAATCACCCTTTGGCATAGATTTGATTAAAAATAACATTAGTTCATCGATTGTGCATTTCACTAACTGGGCCAACTTCTACGGGCTTTTGCATTATGTTAATGACTTTATAAAAAATGCCCCGACTGTCTCTTTTAAAGAGGAAGCAGATTTAAACCATATGATGGGACAGATTTATGGAATTCGTGCCCAGGTGTATTATACCATGATTAAAGCATGGGGTGTTGTTCCGATTAATACCGAGCCTTTAAGGGATGTTGATCTTGAGAAATTAAAGAAACCACGTTCACCCAAAATTGAAGTTATGCAGCAGATAAAAGACGATATTGAAGCATCTTTGCAATATTTTGGTAACGATAACAGCTTCTGGAACGGCAAAAATATTTACTGGTCAAAAGCTGCAACTCTTGCCTTGAAAGGTGATGTTTACCTTTGGTCGGGTAAAGTGCTTGGTGGAGGAAATACAGATTACCAGGAAGCTAAATCGGCACTTGAGCAGGTTACAGGTTTCTCACTGGTTGATTATGAGCACCTCTGGGGACAGGGAAATGAGAATAATAATGAGTTTATCTTTGCCTTCGATTATCAGCAGGACCAGGCCGGTAACTTCTATGGTAATTTCACCGGAAGAGCCGTTGACCTGGAAAGTCTTTTCGATGATGAAGGCAACTCAATGGCAGATTTTGTAATAAATGGTGCCAGCAGGTACGGGCCATCCGACAAAATGCTGCTTATGCTTGATAATACTGACGATCTTAGAAGAGATAGTTTTATACGTATTTATGATGATGGAGCGGTACATATACCATACGTTCAAGGAGAGACAAGTTATAAGGGAGCCGTACTTAAAAAGTTCCTCGGTATAGTCGGTGACGATGGTGCAAGGAAAAACTACAATAATGTTCCATTGTACCGCTATGCTGATGTTATTTTATTACTTGCCGAGGCTAAAAACAACCTTCTGGAAGACCCATCTTCTGAATTAAATATGATAAGAGAAAGAGCCTATGGTGTTAATTATCCTACATATGAATATGTTAATGGTACACAGACTGATAATGCCAAAGCTATTTTAGACGAGAGAATGAAAGAGTTTGTTGGAGAGGGTAAAAGATGGTGGGATCTGGTAAGAGCAGGTGAAACCTATGTATTCGATGAAATAGGGTCGCTGGATATTTCAGAGGCCTATAAAATTTACTATTCTATTTCACAGGATATGATTGCAAACGATCCTGAGCTTGTTCAAACAGAGGGTTATTAATAAATCCAGGTCTATTTCATTATTTTCTTTTCTAAATTTGGTTTTAGAGTAGGATTAAGGAATCAAAGGCTTTTCCAGGGCCTTTGATTCCCTTTCTGATAATATTAATACGGTTTCACTCAAAAGGATACAGTCTCTCAGGGAATAAATATATTATTATTTTTTATCTGTTGTTTCAAATAATTTATTTTATAATTAACTTATGTTTTAAATAACCATGAAAGCAGTCATTAACTTAACGATAATTGTTATACTTTTACAGGCCATTCAGGCATGCAAACATCCCGATTTGGATTCGGATCATAAGTTTGGTTATGCGAATGTAACTCAGCGAGAGATACCATTGTTTGAGGGAGAAATTAACGATGAAATATATCAGATCACAATATCCGTTTCCGATACCGGTGAAGCTTGCAAATTACAATCGGTATGCCTGTATTTGAATGAAAACAGTGAAACCGGGTTCCTCGATAATATTTCAATTAGACATATTGAAAAGCTTAATGAAAATGTTAAGGAGGAACGTTTTGGCGATACTGTTCTATTTTCAAACGAGAAAGTAACAGTAAAGGGTTTAGCCAACTTCACTCCCGGGGATCATAATCTTATATTTGATTTTTACGTAAAAAGGGAAGCGCAATTGGAGCAAAGTTTTGCAATAGAAAAGATCGAACTGGGTTTTAACCAAAAAGAAAATTTGTGTTTTAATATAAACGGAGATTTCAGATACAGACCGGCTAAAGTACTTAGGAAGTCGGGGCAGGATAACTGTGATACATATAGAATACCTGGTCTGATAACTACAGATAAGGGTACTTTAATTGCTGTTTATGATAACCGTTACAACCGAAGCAAAGACCTGCAGGAAAATATTGATATCGGTATGAGCAGGAGCACCGACGGTGGTCATTCCTGGGAACCTATGAAAGTAATTATGGATATGGATGAGTGGGGTGGAAGACCCGAATCTCTGAATGGTGTAGGAGATCCCTGTATACTTTATGATCATAATTCAGGAACAATCTGGGTTGCTGCTCTCTGGATGAGTGGCCTTACTGCGGATGATATGCTCTGGTGGTCTTCAGAACCCGGAATGGGACCTGAAGAAACAGGGCAGATTTTATTGGTTAAAAGCATGGATGATGGAGTTATCTGGTCTGATCCCATTAATATAACAAACCAGATAAAAGATCCGGAATGGCAACTGTTATTACAAGGACCGGGACGCGGTATTACTTTAAAAAACGGCACACTTGTTTTTCCGGCACAATTCAAGGCTGATATCGGTGAGAAAGCAATAGACGGAGGGAAATATACTTGTCATTCTACTATTATTTATAGTAGAGACGGAGGAGAAACATGGGATATAGGCACCGGTGCCAAGTCAAATACAACGGAGGCTCAGGTTGTTCAATTAAGTAACGGAAGCCTCATGTTAAATATGAGAGATGACAGAAATCGCAGGACAAAAGATGAAAGAAACGGCAGGGCTGTTTCCATTACTGATGATATGGGTAAAACATGGCAGAAACATAAATCATCAAATTCTGCTCTTCCGGAACCAAATTGCATGGCCAGTCTTATAGCTGCCAACATAATGTATGAGGATGAAGAAAAGAGGATACTGTTTTTTTCGAACCCGGATGATAAGAATGTGCGTGCAAACATGACAATCAAGGCTAGTTTGGATGAGGGACTTACATGGCCGGATATACATCAAGTTATGCTGAATGAAGAGGAAGGCTACGGATATTCATGTCTGACTATGATAGACGATGACCGGTTGGGTATTTTGTATGAGGGCATCAAAGAATTATATTTTCAGGTAGTACCGCTTAAGGATTTACTTCCTGATTATGAATGATAACACCGTTTTATAAAAAATAGTAGAATTTTAGGTTTAGGTTAATAATAAAAAGAATGATTCAAAAAATAAAAGGCTTGGTCGCAGCTCCTTTTACTCCTATGCTTGCGGACGGAGAAATATACTATGATTTAATCCCAAATTATTATAAGCTATTAAGAAGAAACAGGATTGTAGGGGTTTTTATTAACGGCTCATCAGGAGAAGGAGCATCACTGACATTCAAGGAAAAGGCAAAGATTACCCGACGATGGGTTGAACAAAAGGGGAAGGGAGACGATATGAAAATCATTAACCTGGTTGGTGGCACATCATATGGTGAAACAATTGAAAGTGCCATAATGTCATCGGAAGCGGGGGTAGATGCAATAGCATTGGTTTCACCTTACTATTTCGTTCCTGATGATCCCGGTCAGCTTGCCGAGTTTTGTGCAAAGGTTGCCGCATCGGTACCTGATATGCCCGTTTATTTCTATCATATACCTGTTTTAACCGGATGCAATATACCAATGTTAAGTTTTTTGGAGAGGGCATCTGATATGATACCCAACCTGGTTGGTATAAAATACACCCATGAGGATTTTATGGATTTCCTGAGTTGTTTGAGTTTTAACTCAAATAAATATGACATGCTCTGGGGAAGGGATGAAAATATACTACCTGCGTTATCCCTGGGTGCGAGAGGTGCTGTAGGCAGTACATACAACTACGCTGCACCATTATACCAAGATTTGATCCGTGCATTCGACTCAGGTGATCTTAATAAAGCAATTGAATTACAGCAATTATCAGTAAACATGATTATGCTGCTAGGAAAGTACGGAGGTATCTCGACAGGTAAAGCATTCATGCGTTTCATTGGCCTTGATTGCGGTGCTTTCAGGTCTCCAGTAAAAAATGAATGGATTAATCGTTACCCGGAATTTGTGAAAGATGTGAAATCACTGAAAATGGATAAGCTGTTTTCTAAACCGTAGAAAGTGAAACTGACAGGGATATTGATTTGTTTTTCCATATTATTGTTTAGATGCAATGGGGATCTTATATGTAACAAGGAAACCATGAATTTTATTTGGGATACTCTTACTGTCCTTACAGAAGAGGACAAATGGGAAAGTCATCCGGGACTAGCGGGTATAATAACGGGTGTCATTGACAGTACCGTGATAATTGCAGGCGGCTCCAATTTTAAGGATGGCTTACCATGGAATGGAGGAATCAAATACTATTATGATGATATTTATTTACTCGGTACTGACTGTAAGGGTACTATAATAAGATGGGAAAAATCACCGGTAAAACTACCAGCCTCGATAGCATACAGTGCCTCTGTAACTGTTAATAACCGCATGCTTTGTATGGGAGGTGAAAACGTGGACGGCGTACAGAACAGTTGTTGTTCAATTGAGCGTGAAGGGAACGGAATTATACTCGGACAGGAACCCGGTATACCTGTAGGTGTATCAAGTCCGGGGGCTGCCGTTATTGGGGCAAAAGTGTATCTGGCAGGAGGAATTTATGAGGATGGATTTGCATCGAACAGATTCTTTTTGCTTGATCTTTCAACAGAACAAAAGGAATGGAAGGAGATTGCATCTTTACCTTATCCCGTATCTCATGCAATAGTGGTAAGTCAATGGGACGGTAGTGAAGAATGTGTTTTTCTTATAGGCGGAAGAAATAATTCGGGGGATATTACAGAGTTCTTTTCGGATATATGGAAATATTCTCCATCGGGTGACAAATGGATAAAAGCCGGTACGATTGGGAATGACAAAAAGTCTATTGGTCTCTCTGCGGGTACCGGTTTAGCATTTGGAGATAATGGCATCCTTATCTTCGGAGGGGATGACGGCATACTCTATAATAAAACCGAACAGTATAATCTGGCGCTTAAGTCGTCAGAAAATATTACCGAGAAAAAAAGAATACAAGAATTTAAAATAAGTCACCTGGATAATCATCCCGGCTTTAACAGGGATATTTATTATTATGATACTGTTACCCGTGAGCTTGCTGTTGTCGGTAAAATACCTGGGAAAGCACAAGTAACTACACAGGCAATATGGCATAGGGGAAAAATTGTAATACCGATGGGAGAGATACGACCAGGGATACGTACACCGGTCGTTATGAGCTGCATGGTAGACATTGAAGCCCAATAGATTTAATTATATATGAAAATGATTGGTGATCTTCAGGAAATATCTCGTTTGTATAAAAGTGAATTACTGGAAAGGGTAATTCCTTTTTGGGAGTTAAATTCTACTGACAGGGAATACGGAGGGTACTTTACATGCCTCGATCGTAAGGGCCGGATATACGATACCGATAAATTCATCTGGCTGCAGGCACGTCAAATATGGATGTTCTCAAAACTGTACGGTGAACTTGAACAAAAAAATAACTGGTTGGAAATCGCAAATACAGGAGCTGATTTTTTGAAAAAATACGGAAGAGACCAGGAAGGGAACTGGTACTTTGCTCTCACCCGGGAGGGAAAACCATTGGTACAAGCCTATAATATATTTTCTGATTGTTTTGCAGCTATGGCTTTTGCCCGTCGCCATAAGATTAACGGTGACGATGAAGATGCCAGGATAGCGTCAGATACTTTTATGAATATTTTGTCAAGATATGATAATCCCAAAGGACGGTATAATAAGAATTATCCCGGGATACGTACTCTTAAAAGCCTTTCACTTCCGATGATAATGTGTAACATCAGCATGGAACTGGAAGGCATTATTACCTCTGAAAAAAGTGAGGAAACAATTGAAAATTGTATCCATGAAATTATGGAGTTGTTTTATAACGAAAAATCAGGCCTACTGATGGAAAATGTGAACGAGGATGGAAGCCGGTCAGATTGTTTTGAGGGCCGGTTACTTAACCCGGGCCATGCAATGGAAGCCATGTGGTTCATCATGGATCTTGCACGAAGAAAAAAAGATATGACACTGATCCACCGGGCAGTAGATATTTTAATGCGCACTGTTGATTACGGATGGGACACCGAACATGGAGGGATATTTTATTTTCTTGATATAAAAGGTTATCCCACCCAACAACTGGAGTGGGATCAGAAACTTTGGTGGGTGCACATAGAAGCTTTAGTAGCCTTGATTAAAGCCTACTTCCTGACAGGCAGGGAAGATTGTCTCAGGTGGTTTAATAAAGTTCATGATTATACATGGTCATCATTCCCTGATCCGCAGTATGATGAATGGTTTGGTTATCTCAATCGCAGGGGAGAAGTGCTCCTTAATTTAAAAGGAGGCAAGTGGAAAGGTTGTTTCCATCTGCCCCGGGGATTGTATATAATTTTTGAGACTCTTGAAAAAATTATTACTGAACGATAGTAAGAAATAGTTATAAAGTATTATAAAGTGCCTCAGTACCAAGAAAAGAAATTTTATCCCTGGGTAGTAGTAGGTCTTTTGTGGGTGGTTGCTCTCCTGAATTACCTTGATCGCCAAATGCTTTCGACAATGAAAGTATCAATGATGGTTGATATCACCGAACTTGAAACTGCTCAGAACTTTGGACGGTTAATGGCTGTTTTTCTCTGGATTTATGGTTTTATGAGCCCGGTCGCAGGCCTTATAGCCGACAGGGTTAATCGTAAATGGCTAATTGTCATTAGTCTTTTCGTTTGGTCAGGGGTAACACTTACCATGGGTGCTGCAAAAGATTTTCAAGTGTTGTATGTATTGAGAGCCATAATGGGTGTTAGTGAGGCGCTTTATATACCAACGGCTCTCTCACTTATTGCCGATTATCACAAAGACAATACAAGGTCCCTGGCAGTAGGCATACATATGACAGGCCTGTACGTGGGTCAGGCGCTGGGAGGATTTGGTTCTACCATTGCAAGCCGTTTTTCCTGGCAGGTAGCCTTTCAATCATTTGGATTGGTAGGGATATTATACTGCATCGTTTTAATATTATTCCTGCATGAAAACAAGGAAGCAAGGGGGAAAAGCAGTAAACCGGGTATGCAGGATCCTGTGAAAGGGTTTAAATCGGTGATTAATAGCCTGGGGATGCTTCTTGGCACAATAAGTTTCTGGGTTATTCTGTTTTATTTCGCTGTTCCCAGTTTTCCCGGCTGGGCTATAAAAAACTGGTTACCCACACTTTTTTCAGAGAGCCTGCACCTTGATATGGCAGTGGCAGGCCCGATGGCCACAATAACTATTGCATCATCTTCTTTTATAGGTGTTATACTGGGAGGTATCATAGCTGACAGATGGATATTGCGCAACCTGCGCGGACGTATTTATACGGGTGCTATAGGATTGAGTCTTATGGCTCCTGCACTTGTTTTTCTCGGCTATGGTAATGGATTAATAGGTATTATAGGAGGAGGAGTGCTATTCGGTATAGGCTTCGGAATGTTTGATGCCAATAATATGCCCATCCTGTGCCAGTTTGTATCTTCAAAGCACAGGGCTGCAGGGTACGGACTGATGAATATGGTAGGGGTGTTTTCCGGAGCAGCCGTTACCGAATTCCTGGGCAAGTCAACAGATGCCGGTAATCTGGGACGAGACATGGCTTTGCTGGCAATACCGGTTTTACTGGCGGTTTTCCTTCAGCTATTGGTGCTCAGGCCTGAGTATGCAAATAAATTATAAGATGATTAGTCATCCAGAGTAATAGTATTCTCTAAATGTTAAGTTGTTAACTGATAAATTCATAACATCGTTTACACTTTCGTAGCATGACATCGTTTACACTTTGATTCAAATTTTATAGCCTAAAATTGTTTACATTTTAATTATATACATATAGCATAACATCGTTTACACTTAGTTCTTTGAAAATTATGGATCTTCCTGTTTCAACTTAAAACTTGAAACATGGAAGAAATTGACAAACGCAAAGAAGCAATTGACCTCTGGCTTAAAGATAAAAGCATCAGTGAGATTGGTTTAAAACTTAGCCGTTCCAGACAATGGGTCCATAAATGGATTATTTGTTATAAAGCAAATCCTGATAATGAATGGTTTAAGTCATTTTCAAGGGCACCAAGAACGGTTCATCCAAGGATAACAGGAGAACTTGAAGAGCAGATAATCACCTTTAGACAAAAGCTTTGTGGGCAAAAATACTCTCAAACCGGAGCTACGAGTATCCAATATGAGTTTTATAAGGCGGGGATGGATCCACCACCTGTTTGGACTATTAACCGGATCTTAAGACGCAATAAATAAGTACTGGACCTCCCCCATTTTTATGGACGCTGAGTTGAGCTAGGCTGCATTGTTAAAATTAATATTTATTACATTAAACTCTTCTATTGTTTTATATCCCAAAGCTGAATGTCTTCTTTTGCGATTATACC
>JAYEGY010000072.1:0-53093 GCA_034659275.1 Bacteroidota bacterium
TTCTGGAATATTGGAATGTTGGAATATTGGAATGTTGGAATATCGGACTAATAAAATAATGATTGATGAATGCAACGTTCCATCATTCCGTCGTTCCATTATTCCATTATTCCTTTTTGTGTTGTACTTTCTTGAATGTTATACATTAATGCCAGCGCCTCCCGCTGCCGAAGCGGGGGTTAACGATATTATTGTATATAGAACCGAATGTATATGTAAAGCCTATACCTCCGTCAAGGTTGTAGGCTGTTCTGAGTTCCTGCAGTTCAAGAAGGATTTCAGCCTCATCCAGGTCGCCTTTTGGAAGGCTTATCTGGTTATTGATACGTGCTACACTGCCCCTGATCGATAATGACAAGCCCTTAATAATTCTGATGCTTACATAAGCATCCAGTTCAATCATGTTCATTGAAAGATCGTGCAGATATGTTGATGCTTGCAGAGATATGTTTACTTTGCCCCATTTTTCATGAACCTGGTATGCTATATCAAGGCTTTGTTCCAGCAGATGTTCTTTTGTCTTTTCATAAATGGTAGTATCGATATAGTCATTATAGGTATAGCCTAAACCATAAAGCATTCTTAATTGTCTTCTGGTAGATTCGGAATAAGGGAAAATATTATATTCAACTGATGGGATAATTTCAACGCTTGAATGTAGATTCCTGTAGGTTGATGAAGAAAGGTCGGCTCTAACGCCTGCCGACCAGTTTTCAGATATACTTCCCACCAGGAGGTTATCAACCGACCATGAATTCCTGTTTCTTACATACGTCGTATCTTCATAGGTGTATTTCGTTTCCCTGAATCGCATATCGGCATCAAATTCATATTTCATGGCATGGGTTATCCTTGATGCGCTGATTGAGTTATCCCAGTTTATGGATTTCAATGACTCTTCGAGCTCAAATTCGGGGTCAAACTCCAGTTCAAATACCCAGTAATCCCATTTGTCGATTACTTCATCTTCTTCCGATACACCAAGATGGTTGATCTCTATCTCTTCAAAGAGCGGTGTCCTGGCAACATATCTCATCAATCCCATACTGAGTATCTTGGTTGTGCCTTCCCGCGTCCTGTCCTGGGTTTCATCGGGATCGCTATGATAAACAAGGGTATCATTCATGCCTTCAAACTGTTTCTGTCCGATAAAGGTAAAGGTATACTCTGTCCCTCCGCTGCCTGTTCTTTGTGTTGTCCTCAGGACATACACCTCTGCTTCCTTTACATCCCTTACGTAGTTAACGTAAGGGATCTCCCTCCTGATATAGTCCATATCGCACCTAAAGCAGTCAATAAAAACCCTTACCGCGTTTTGCCTCAGGCTGTCAGCAGTTGTTTTTTCCTGTGCTTTCAGGATAGGTGAAATCGTCATCAGGATAAGCACCATGATGGTGTAAGCATATTTATTATTCATACCGCTCCATATTTTTAGGAAAGCGCAATATATTAAAATTAAGCTACTTGCCAATATCTTATGATATGTTGTATAAATATAAGACACATGGTAAATAGCAAATATTCCAGGAACTTGATTTTTATGTTTAGGTAAAGCATCTTATCTTAGATATATGAAACCAGCAAGCAGGGAATTCCAGGTGCTTGTAAAAACCGTAGGAGCAAGGTGTAACATGTCCTGCACTTACTGTTATTACCTCGACAAGCAAAATCTGCCGGGTAGTAAGCAGGTGGGGCGTATGCCAGAGGATATCCTGGAGGAATATATCAAACAACATATTGATGCCACCACATCTGATTCAGTATTTTTTTCCTGGCACGGAGGTGAGCCCTTACTGGCAGGTTTGGATTATTTCAGGAAGATAACTGAGTTGCAGAAGACCTATCTTCCGGATGGTAAGAAACTGTTTAACGGGATTCAGACCAATGGTATACTTATTAATGATGAATGGTGCCGTTTCTTTTCTGACAATGATTATGTCATTGGCTTAAGCATGGACGGGCCGTCTTTCCTTCATGATGTTTACCGCAGGACAATATCTGGTGAACCCACTTTCAGCACGGTAAAAGAAGCATACCTCCTTCTTAAGGAATATGGTATCAAGACAGAGATACTGTGCACTGTGAATGCTGAAAATGTTATGTATCCCATCCAGGTTTACGACTTCTTTAGAGCTCTTGGCACCAAATATATTACCTTCATACCGGTTGTAGAGCGTTACGAAGATGGCTGTATAGCTGAGTATACAGTACCGCCTGAAGAATATGGGGCCTTCCTCTGCACTGTATTTGACCGCTGGAAATCAAAGGACATTGGCAGGATTAAAATACAGATCTTTGAGGAAGCTCTTCGCACTGCATTTAAGCAGGATCATACATTATGCATATTTAAGAAAACATGTGGAGGTGTGCCGGTACTGGAGTTAAATGGGGATTTATATTCATGCGATCATTTCGTGGATAATGATCATTTACTTGGCAATATTAATGGCAGAAGTCTGTCTGAGATGCGCGACAGCCAGGAACAAAAAGAATTTGGAAAAAGTAAGCTCAGTACCCTTCCCAACCACTGTCTGGAATGTGAGGTAAGGGATATGTGTAACGGGGGATGCCCTAAAAACAGGTTTATTTCAGCTCCTGACGGACAGGCGGGACTGAATTATCTCTGCGCGGGCTATAAATTGATATTCAACCATATCCGCTCATTTGCCGGTACGATTGAAAAAGTCTCGAAGATTTAAGATTTAAGAAATCGATTTCTTAAATCTTAAATCTTAAATCATCCGAGTTTTTCTTTGAAAAACTTTATGGTCCTTTCCCATGCCAGCTTCGCGGCTTCTTCGTGGTACCTGTCAGGGTTTGAATCGTTATTAAAGGCATGAGACGCACCTTCGTACATATATATTCTGTATTCAATCCCTGCCTCTTTCAATGCTTTTTCAAATTCTTCAATGCCTGCGTTTATGCGCTGGTCATTGCCTGCATAATGGGCCATCACGTCTGCTTTTATTTTAGGCACATCTTCAGGATCCGGCTGGCTGCCATAATAGGGTACAGCAGCGTCCAGTTCAGGTGCATTAACCGCAACTTTATTTGTCATGCCTCCACCCCAGCAGAATCCTGTACAACCAACTTTCCCGTTTGAAAGGGGGTGGGTGTCAAGATATTTTACTGCAGCAACGAAATCTTCAACTGTTTTCTCCTGGTCAAGTTCTCTCATCATCGCCCTTCCTTTATCAGGGTCATCTTCCGGTGTTCCGCCCAGTGGGGAATTGGCATCGGGTGCAAGAGCCAGGAAGCCTTCGGTGGCCATACGTCTTGTTACATCTTTTATATGGCTTACCAGGCCCTTGTTCTCGTGTATAACAATAACAGCCGGTAATTTCTTATCTCCTGATGGGCATGCCATAAAAGCCATTACCTCGCCTGATCCTCCGGGATATGTTATCATTTCAGTGTTGAGATCAGCCCGGCTACCTGCCGGCACAGCTGCATGTGCCCAATTGCCTTCAAGTACCGGCAGTAAGGAATAAGCTGCCACTGTTCCTCCTGCCAGCAATGCAAGTTTTTTCAGGAATTGCCGCCTGTCCAGATTGCCCTTCCTGTATTCACTGTAAAGATCATTGATTTTCGGATCCATAGTTATGAGAATAAGTATTAAGTACAGTAAGTTACGAAAAAATGATGTATTATCAGGATATCAACAAGTAATTATTTAACCAGTTCCATTATACCGAATACTTCAGGGTGATGAGGGTTCCAGGCAAATGTTGGCTTCCAGGCAAGAAAGTCGCGGTCATCCTGTGAGTAATGGCTGGTTAATGTGACATCATCCGGCAATGAAGGTGGGTATAGGCCTATCAGAACACTTGTGTTGGCTTCAAGATCCAGGGTGAACTCATCACCATTATTTATCAGAACCCGGTTTTCAATGAGATCAATCGCCAGCATCCGGTCGGGAAGTGTAATGGTTCTTTCCCCGCCATCAGGCGAATAGATACACAGGCTGCTTTTATTGGCATATACAACGTCATTGCCATCTGAATAAATATGCCCGCCTGACTCCCTTATGATATTTCGTAGCAAGGAAGCGGGAATTATGGGTGCGCCTGAATAAACGGAGGTCCATCCTTCTTCCTGCTTCTTAACCACGAGTCCGGGCCTGTTGACTTCAGCCAGCATACCAAGGACATCAGCATCTTCATCAATGCTGAAGAATCGTGGTGCTATCCTGAACCCGGGAAGGTCACGCTCCAGCTTTGGGTTGCGTGGATCCTTGAGATATATCTGGTGATCATACCAGCGTATTATTTCTTCAACATTAACATCAGTTCCATAGGCAAAATCATAAGGCAGTGATTTGGTATAAGCATGACTGTAATCAGTAAGCTCGACCCTGAGTTCGCCCGTGGAGTTATCTCCCTTAAGGCTGATGCCGGTAAGGTCAGACATGGCATCAATGGAGAGACTGTCATCTCTTATGTAGCCGGGAGCATATACCCATATCGCCGTTGCATTGTTTCGCTCCAGCTTCTTATGTATTTTTTCTTTTTGTGTAGGGGTCACATGGAATGTATTCAGGAAGAGATATACCTTAAAATCCTTCAGCCCCGGCTCATCAATGTCGGTCAGCAGGTAGGGCTCCCACGGGGCCCCTATAAATCCTAACTCCCACTGCTTCTGTGCCGTCAGCAAAGCATTGAATAAGGGTTCACCATCTCCGAAATACTTATATGTTTCTTCGTCAAGAATTACGGCTATATCTGCAGTTGATGTTTTATCTGCATCAAGATATCTTTTATCTATGTTCTTTAGTTTCCTTATGAGCCCTGTGATCTTCTCATCGTGGAAGTTTCCTCCGTGCAGATCGGTCCACCACATACCCAATCCTTTTGTCATGGCATAACCATAGTCACGTATCAATAGAGCTTTTGTCTCCTCCCAGTCAGTTGGGTTATGGAGGGAATTGCCCCATCTCCACTGTCGTTGGTGAAGATGTGTTTCAGTATCCACTTCGTTAAAATACAGCTTTCCGTGAAGAAGGCAGTTTTCCGGCAGGGTCTGAGAATTATTCGGTCCTCCTATCTGCTTATTATCATATGTGTAGGGGCTTGCGATAAAGTCGACATATGATGAATTCAGCACTTTTTCAAAACCAAGGTGACCTGTATGATTGACACTCAGGTTAGGGAAGTTACACCAGAGGTATCCATAGAATGAACCAACAATTTTCCTGTTATTGGTTAACTCTTTAACCCACTTACAGTTTTCAATTAATACGTCGGCGGTCATATCGTTAAAGAATGAGAAATAATCGGGAACCTGCCTGCCCTGTGCCGGATCAAAGAATATGCCGTGGTTACTGCTATATCTCTGGATCT
This sequence comes from Bacteroidota bacterium, assembly GCA_034659275.1. Classification (GTDB taxonomy): domain Bacteria; phylum Bacteroidota; class Bacteroidia; order Bacteroidales; family VadinHA17; genus UBA9300. The sequence continues at coordinate 5,340 of JAYEGY010000072.1, forward strand.
CATCTGGCGGTTCGGCATTTTCGAAGTTTACCCTCTTATCACACCATGCATCCCTGAGGGCATCAACAGTAACATATTTATTTTTAAGCCATTCCCTGAATCCTTTCCTGGCAGGCGGACTGTAATCTTCAACCCCGAATTTATCAGGAGCCGGTCTGTCAGGTCTTGCTTCCCAGAAAGAGTTAAACATCAGCCATTCACCACCAAACCCGTTCCCCGGCTGGTAGCCGATTATATTATCACCGTATCGGCTCTCAACATGTTCTATGAAGGCTTTCATTGCCTTATAGGAGAGATCCCTGTATACTTCAGATGCTAGAGAGGGATGGCAGGCTTGCCCGAACATGCCTGCCGGACTTCCATCATCGCGCATTGTGATTTCATCAGGGTATTTTTCACACCACCATTCGCCGGGAGTCAAAAGTATCCTGGGAATAAACAGGGCATCAGGCTCCGTTGACAGGTAGAGGTCCATCTTTTCATCTATACGTGAAAAGTCATATTCTTCCGGCCCTGTCCAGTCAAACCTCAGGTAGATATTATAAATCATTATGCCGGCATCAAGGAAATCCCTGAAATGAGACTCACCCAGCCTGTAAGGGGCTCCCAGTATCTGGCTGGTCAGTTTCCCGTTTATATATAATGACGGCATACTGTTATGTATCCTGACTTCACTGGTCAGTCCGGTACCACGTTCTTTCCCTGTTTTTTGTTCCGGGTTTTTATCCTGCCTGCATCCAAAAGAAATAAGAACAATTATTATTATGTAATATAACTTATTCATGGTGTATTATTTTAATTGTTACCGGTTCTCAAACTTACAGGTTTAAAGTATAAGTGTATTGTATACACAAATATATACATAAAAAAAGGAATCAACTACGGGGTGTTTACTTACCTGGGCTTGCATATTAATATCTTATATCTTAAATTAGATACGGCAAAATGTTTCGCTAAAAATCATTCTATGTTAGTAAAGACTTATTCAAGTGCTGTTTTCGGCATTGATGCAGCCAGGGTTACAATAGAAGTGAACGTATCCCGGGGTGTACGTTTTTTCCTTGTGGGTTTACCCGATGTTGCCGTTAAAGAAAGTCAGCAAAGGATTGAATCAGCCCTGAGGGCTGTTGGATTACGCTGGCCCGGCAAACAGGTTGTTATTAATATGGCACCTGCGGATGTCAGGAAGGAAGGTTCATCCTTTGATCTTCCCCTGGCAATAGGCATAATGGCAGCCAATGAAAAGATAATCAGGCGGGAGCTGGGTTCATTTATCATGCTGGGTGAGTTATCACTGGATGGAACACTTAAACCTGTAAAAGGTATTCTTCCTGTTGCACTTAATGCCAGAGTAGAGGGATTCAAAGGGCTTATCGTGCCCTCGGCAAATGCCATGGAGGCAGCGGTGGTCAATGGTATGGAGGTATATGGCATGGCTCACCTGAGTGATGTTATAGATTTTTTTAACGGGATGAGGAAGTTTAAGCCAGTGGAAGCCGATATAGAAGATTTATTCAGGACTACTGCCAATAAATATGATGTTGACTTCAGTGATGTCAAAGGCCAGGAAACGGTCAAGCGGGCCCTCGAGGTAGCTGCTGCCGGAGGGCACAATATTATAATGGTAGGTCCTCCCGGTTCGGGGAAGACGATGCTTGCAAGACGGCTGCCTTCAATAGTGCCCCCACTGTCACTTGCAGAAGCTCTTGAAACAACTAAAATTCACTCTGTAGCAGGAAAACTGGGGAATAATACCTTTCTTATGACCAGGCGCCCCTTCAGGTCACCTCATCATACAACAAGTGACATAGCCATGGTGGGAGGTGGCTCTAACCCCCAGCCGGGAGAGATATCTCTTGCAAATAACGGTGTGCTTTTCATGGATGAGCTGCCCGAGTTTAAAAGGACAGTGCTTGAAGTAATGCGCCAGCCGCTTGAAGATCGCACAATAACCATTTCACGTGCCAGGTTTACGGTGGATTACCCTGCTAGCTTCATGATGGTGGCTTCGATGAATCCCTGTCCTTGCGGCTTCTATAACCACCCGGGGAAAGAGTGTGTATGTTCCCCCGGAATGGTGCAGAAATATCTGAACAGGATATCAGGACCCCTGCTGGACAGGATAGATATACATATAGAAGTGGTGCCGGTGGCCGTAGACAGTCTTACAGAAATAAATACCTCTGAGTCATCGGAGGTAATAAGGCAACGGGTTGTAAAGGCCCGTAAAATGCAATCGGAGCGCTTCATAAATCTTGAGAATGTGCATTGCAATGCACAGATGACTTCAACAATGATCCCTGATTTCTGCAGCCTGGGGAATGAGAGTGCTGCCATACTGAAAAATGCCATGGATCTCCTAGGCCTGTCGGCCAGAGCATACGACCGTATATTGAAAGTAGCGCGTACAATAGCCGACCTTGAGCAAAGTGATGATATTGAAGCGGCTCATGTGTCAGAGGCAATAGGATACAGAAACCTGGATCGTGAGGGATGGGCAGGATAGAATTTTGTATCTTTATAAAAATAAAAATTACATGATATGGAAAAAAAGATTTTTTTGACGGCAGTTATGATATTTACCCTGTGCGGTACTGTTTTATCGCAGTTAGGAGCGGTTAGTGATATAGAATTTAAAAGATTCCAGATGGATTTCAATCTTGCCCGTTCATTTGATGAAAAAACAGCACCTGAATATGACGGAACTCCCTATCTTTTTGATGAATTTACCGGGGCCAATATTATTCTTAGAGAAAATAGGGGTTATGAAGGTATACCCATGAATTATAATATTTATAATGATGATTTTGAGTTTATGATGGATGGTGTAAGTTATGCCCTTGGGAATAATAATATAGTGAAATATATAAGTATTAATGAGAGAAAGTTTTATTACAGGACCTATACTTATAATTCATCAGAAATAAGAGGATACCTTGAACTTATTGCAGATGGTGATTACAGGTTCTTTAAAAAACACAGGGTGATTTACACCGAGCCGCAACCAACTTCAGGTTATGTGGAAGCCAAACCGGCAACCTTCAGCTCCCGGAGCCCGGATTATTTTATTGAGCTGAAAAATGGCAGTATATTATATTTCAATAAACTGAAAGACATTGCTGATCTGGTACCGGAAGAAAGCAGCCGTATTAAAGACTACATAAAGGATAAGGGGCTCAAGGCCAGGAGAGAAGAAGATATTATTGAACTGGCGGATTACCTTAACGGTAAATAGATCATAATCATCGCAGGAAATAAGCAATAAAAACACCCAGGTAGTTTCCAACAGCATATCCCGCTATTCCCACTACCAGCCCGGTAAGTATCACATCCCTGTTTTTGAGGGCTCCTGCCACTACCGGGACGAAAGGAGGTGAGCAAATAAGTGCACTACCGGAAATGATTACTGTATCAGCATCAATCTTAAATAATCTTGCAAGCAGTGCGTGTAAGAGGTGAGAACCATACATTGCAAGGGCAACGTACCAGAAGAGGTCAAATGATATATCGACCAGCTGCCTTACATCGGCCATAGAAGATACAACAACGCAGAAAATCAGGATGATATACATTCCTGTCTGGAAGGTCTTTTTGATTCTGTTGATTTTTTTTACAAATGAGGCAGCTATTCCGAATGTTGTTATCAGAAGTATTATTGCAGCCGTTGAAAATTCTTCCGGGAACAATGTGCTTAAGCCGTAACTCCCAGCGAAAATAAGTAAAGAAAGCCCAAAGGCAGCCAGCACGGGGAGAAATGTTTTTTTCTTAAAAAATCCTTCATATGATTCATATTCCTCTTCAAGATTCAGTTTCCCCACTTTTATCTCACCGGTCTCGGCTTTCTTAAAAGGCTTCAGGAAAAGCAGGAAAACCCTCTGTCCTATTGAAAGGATAAATACCAGATATATTGCTCCCAGAGCCACTTCATATGTATGGGTCATGAGGTATACCTCGGTATCCACATTAAGGGCTGTTTTCATTGCAGCCATATTGGGAGTGCCCCCCGTGTATATTCCCGTCAGCATACCGGCTACTTTCCATATTTCATCAATACTACCTTTGAAAATCCAGAAGCCCAGGAAGATCATGGCAATAACTGTAAAAAGGCCCAGCAGTAATGATTTGATAGCTGAGCCGGAGTATGCCAGCCATTTTTTTACATCCATGGAGAAAAGGATCAACGGCAGGGCGATAGGTACGGTGAGTTGTGTAAACCAATCCTGATATTCATAGGCACCTTCGGGCAGGATACCTATATTACCCACCACGGCCCCAAGTACATAACATATAAGTACAGCACCAACCTTTTTAACTGCCGAATATTTTCCTTCCAGGAATAGTACAAGTACAGGTGCCAGCAAAAAAAAGGCTATCATAAGAATGATCTGGATACTCATAATTTCCGGTTTTTAGTTCATACCACGAGGGGGATTGAGAAAAGATGGATGGTATTGATATAATATTTATCAATAAGTTTTCTTCTTAGGTTTCAGTTCCGAATATAACAATTTTTTAAAAATGCAATGGAATACCGGTAAATAAGACTAGAGCCAAAAACCAGAATTAAGTATTTAGACGTATTTAAGTTTTCTTTTTCCCTTTGCTGTGATCAATATTGATTTTTTTTTACTTTTATTGTTTTGAATATTCCTGTAGAGCTCACATTTTTTGAGCCTATAACATGGCAAAGCCGATGGAGCTTGTAAGAAAGATCAGACATATCATAATGGAAGAGCACCTGATGTTCGTTTACCGTGGTGTTGTGACCAGCCAGAACTCCGAAGCCTTATTACTGTTGCTTGAAAAGGAGATGGAACAATCAGAATTTGGATTTACTGGCCGGAAAAGATTATTCATGTTTGTACTTGAAAGTTTGCAGAATGTTAGCAGGCATATAGACAGTTCAGAGCATGCTGCAATGTTGCTTGTGGTGTACTCAAAAAATGATTCGGGTTATACAGTAACCACCGGCAATGTAATAAATAACGATGATGAACCGGAGCTGAGGAAACAACTTGTCCTGCTCAATTCACTTGAAACCGAGGGCATCAGGGCCTTATACCGTGAGCGTTTAAGCTCCACCAAGCTCAGTGAAAAAGGAGGAGCAGGTCTGGGATTGATAGAAATGGCAAAGAAAACCAAAAGCAAGCTCGATTTCGACTTTATAAGGATAAACGAGGATTTTCAGTATTTCATACTGAGTAAATCGTTCGATGACAGGGGGCAAAGCATGAATACAGGTCAACAAAAATCAATTTTCAGAGGCGAAAATATCATGAGGCTGGAGAAGATGATGGCAGAAAAGAGGATAATAATGATCTGGTCAGGTCATCTTTCTTCTGATATTGAAGGACAGGTTCTATCATTTGCCGAGACAAAAATGCATGAGGAAGAACTTGAGCTAAGGGTAAAACGTAAGATTTTCAGTATCATGGTGGAATGTCTCCAGAACATTTCCAAATATAATCCGGGTTTTGAGGTAGAAGAAGAGCTGGGAATGCCTGTAGCAATGATTGTCTCAGAAGATAAGGGGGTACGACTTACCACAGGCAATATAATCAGGAACAACAGAATACCTTCACTCAGGGATAAGCTTAAAACAGTTAACAAATATGATAAAAAAGGGCTGAAAGAATTATACAGGATTTCTCTTGCAGGGGATGAGATAAAACCAGAGCAGACAGGTATCCTGGGGCTTATCGATATTGCACGTAAATCAGGTCATAAATTGGATTACGATTTTGAAAAAGTAAGCGAGGACTATTCCTATTATATACTGAGTGTTCTTGTTGGTATCAATAGTAGCTGAAACTGTGCAGAATAGCTTCTTCCCCGTCCCAGCTTACATAGTACGGGGCATTGAACCAGTTACCCAGGAAGAAAATTTTCGGCCCGCCGGGGCCTAAGTCGTATTCAAAAGATATATGCCTGTGACCGAAAATAAAATAATCAACCTCCTTTGACTTCAAGATATGCCTGGCATGTTTTACCAGGTTTTCATTTTCCTCACCCTTAAATTTTTCTGCATAATTTTTTGTCAGCCTGCTGTGGCTTGTCCATCTGTGTCCTATACCAAGGCCTATACGAGGATGAAGAAAAGAATACATCTTCCTGAGTAACTTGTTCCTGAAGATCCACAGCAATATCTTATATGATCTATCTGTAGTGCCGAGGCCTTCGCCATGGGCTACATAGAATTTTCCACCCAGTAATTCGGTGTATAATGGTTTTGTATGTAATATCATGCCGCATTCTTTTGACAGGTAGTCACCAATCCACATGTCATGGTTGCCTGTAAAGAAATGGATCTCAACACCCCTGTCAGTTAATTCAGAGACGGTGCCCAGGAACCTTGTAAAGCCCTTTGGCACGACTGATTTATATTCCCACCAAAAATCAAAAATATCTCCGGCAAGGTATATTGCCGAAGCCGAGCCAGCAACTGATTTGAGCCATTTCACAACATGCTTCTCCCTTGCCTTGGGATCCATCACAGCTTCCAGCCCAAGATGAAAATCAGATGCAAAATATATTTTCTTTTCTGCGGCCACTTTTTATCAATCAAAAATCTGTCCGAGTTTTATTCTCAGGGATCTTCCGAACAGGTCTTTCCCAATGATCTCGCCGTTCATATCTAAGAGGTAGTTGGCAGGAAGGCTGCTTACATTGAACATTCTTGCCGTAACAGGATTAGAGGGGTCATCTTCCCTTACGTTGATCCATGGTAGTTCATCGAACTTCACTGAACTTTTCCATAACGATTCATCACTGTCAAGATTCACCTGGTAAATTTGAAAGCCCTGCTTATGATACAGCTTGTACATTTGTTTCAGGAACAGATTATTGGAGATACATTCCTTTGATTCAGCTGACCAAAAACTAAGCAATACATAATTATCCTTTGTCAGGTCAGATAGTCTTACCCTTTTACCGCTTATATCCAGCAGGTTGGCATCAAGGTTAACCGGTGTAAGGCCTTCGGTGGCCTGTGATATCCTGCTTATATACATTTGGTTTATTTCATCATCAAGGTTTTCCTTCAGTGATTTTGTAAGCGAAATACCCGGGTAGTATTTGCCAAGGCTGTCAGATACCAGTTTAAGATACTGCAGGTCGCGCTGCTGGTATAAAACGAAGGTGTTTTCGTTTATTTTCTGGTACAGGGCTTTGACAGCAGACAGCTTGCTGAGGTTATCAAGTATAAATCCAATATTGTATTTCCTCTGTTCATTCAGGATATTTGCATATTTCTCCTCAATCTCAGCGGCTCGCTCAAGATTGTCTTCTTTTTCAGTTATTGCCTCATATTCAGTTGTCAATGAATACAGGATAATGATGGTCTGGCCAAGCTTTTTATCAAGTATTCTTACCTTTTCAGATTCTTCTGAGCCTTCAACTGTATATTCATTCTGCAACTTTTTCCCTTTAAACTGAAGATTTATTCTGTCACCCGGCTCTGCAACAACTGTAACAAATTCGTTATCATTATAACCAAGGGTATAGAAAGCAGGTTCGGGATTTTCTATTTTGATTTTGAATTTCCCCGAGCGATTTATCCTGGCAGAGTCCACAAATACAAGATTATTCAGGTTTAACCTGTTTACGTGTAAATATTCATGGGTGGAATCCGGGTGGGTACCTGATATTATTATGTTATTCTCATTATTACAGGCAACAGTGATTACTGTTAAAAGAACAAGAAAACATGTTTTTTTCATACCACTACTTATTACAAAGCAATTTATTCAAATATTTCAGCGAGTTTTTGAGAGAGTGCGTCTCCTCTTATGTCATTAGCGATTATCCTTCCTTCGGTATCGAGGAGGTAGTTTGAGGGTATTTGCTCAATACCATAGAGGGGAACCACTGATGAACTCCAGAATTTAAGGTCGCTCACATGTATCCAGTCACTTATATTATCTTCCTTTATGCCATTCAACCATGCTTCCCTGGTCTGGTCAAGTGACACCTGATATATTTCAAAACCTTGCTGTTTGTATTTTTCATATACTTCTACCAGGTTTGGATTTTCAGTTCTGCAGGGAGCACACCATGCAGCCCAGAAATCCAGTAATACATAATCTCCTCTGGTAGAGGAAAGTCTTATGGTATCACCGTCAGAATTTGGCAGGGATATTTCAGGAGCTACGGCACCGATTCCCATTTTAGCCTTTTTTGCTGCTTCGGCCTCCATGTTGACTATAAGAGTCTCCATCTGGCTATGCAGGGTCTGAACCGGCTCAGACTCAGGGTAGAGTTCATAAAGAGAAGAATCAACCTTTTTATAATAATCAAGATCCTTATCAATATTCAAAATATAAACCTGCGGTGTGATCTGTTTGTAAAGTGCAATAAGGCTGACCATGGATTCAATATTCTCATCAATAAAGTTCCTGGTATATTCGTTCATATCATCTAATATAGCCTGTGCTTTATTGTCGAGTTCAGTCATTATCTGGTCCAGATCAGGGCTATTGATGTTTTCCTCGTAAATCTTACCCAGTTTTTGTAATTCTATCATAGCATCCTGTAGTTTCTTATCATACTCTATCATTTTGCTTGTACCGGGAGAGCCTTTCACCTCGGCAGTATAGCCCAGAGAATCGGCATCAGCATTAAGCGTCATATTCTCACCGGGTTCGAGGAGGATGGTAAGAAAATTTGATTCCGTTAATCTCAGGAGAAAGAATTCAGGGTATTCAATCTCACCCGAAAATTCGAATGAACCGTTTTCACCAAGCATTACAGAGTCATAAGGCTCAAGGTTCATTCCTCCCAGTCTATCCATGTAAATGTAAGTATCGGGACTTGCTCCGTCAAGTTTGCCACTTATTCTAAACATCTTATCCCCACAACTTGCAAACAGGAGGGCAAGGATAAATAGCATTGTAATTTTTCTAATCATCATATTAATCTTTTAAAATTGTAGCCAAAATTAAACGTTTATGCAGCTGCAAAGTTATACTTTTGCCTGATAAAACAGCAGCAATATTATTTTTTCACTTAAATGGTTATACAAAAGAAGTTATAATTAAATTTGTAATCCGGTTTTTTCAATATATACCAGGGTATTGAGGGAAGAAAAAATCCGGTTTAAAAGACTAATATAATTGTACTATGGCCTACATAAATTTTGATAAAAGTATGCTTGTGAATCTTGAGTATTCACTCAGCAGGGAAATTCTCAGGACAAGCCGCACAGGAGCATACTCATCCACCACCATTGTGGGATGCAATACCAGGAAATACCATGGTTTGCTGGCATGTCCCATTGACAGCTTTGGAGAAGAAAGACATGTTCTTCTTTCTGCATTTGATGTTTCTGTTGTTGAAGGAGGCAAAGTGTTCAACCTCGGTATTCACAAATTTGCCGGTGACCACTTCAGTCCCAAAGGGCACAAATACCTAAAGGATTATGTGACAGAGTTAATACCATCTATGTCATATGAAGTTGGAACGGTTAAACTCCGGCAGGAAAGAATACTGTCTGATAAGAGCGATCAGCTCATGATTCGTTACACAATTGAGGAGGCTCAGGAGCCTATCACGCTACAGTTCAGACCATTGTTGGCTTTCAGGGATATACATAAATTAACCATGTCGAACCTGGCAGCCAATACCAGGGTAAATTACATAGATAATGGTATTAAAATGAGGCTCTATGATGGTTTTCCTTTCCTCTGTATGCAATTTTCAAAACAGCCTGAATTTGTTAAAGTGCCTGATTGGATATATGGTGTTGAATATCTCGAAGAGCAAAGAAGGGGTTATGACTTCAAAGAAGATCTTTTCATCCCGGGTTATTTTGAATTAAGCCTTCCCGAAGGTGAAAGCATTGTTTTTTCAGCATCCACCGAGGAAATTAATCCGCTGGGACTGAAGGCAAGGTTTTCAAATGTTATAAAGACTAAAGTGCCCCGTGATAATTTCAGGAACTGCCTGCTTAATGCTGCTCAACAATTTATCGTAAAGAGAGGAAGCAAGACTAATATAATAGCCGGTTATCATTGGTTCGGATCGTGGGGGAGGGATACTTTTATTTCGCTGCCGGGTCTTACCCTCAGCAGGGGAGATCTGAAGACTTGCCGTGAGGTTCTGGATACCCAGTTAGGTAAGATGAAAGATGGGCTCTTCCCCAATATGGGCGAAGCAGGTGATTATGCCTTTAACTCCGTGGATGCACCCTTATGGTTCATATGGGATGTACAGCAGTACATGAATGCCGGTGGCAAGGATGGATGGACCAGGTATGGCAAGGCAGTTATGCAGGTTATCAAAGCTTATATCAGCGGGACATATTATAACATAGCCATGCATGAAAACGGACTTATATACGCAGGAACAGAAGATCAGGCATTAACATGGATGGATGCCGTTATAGCATCGGGGCCCGTTACTCCCAGGACAGGTTATAATGTTGAGATTAATGCTCTCTGGTATAATGCACTCTGTTTTGCCAGGAAACATGCCAGGGGAAAGGTTGATAAAGACCTGAGTGCATTGCGTGAAGATCTTCCCGAAACAGTGAAGGATAGCTTCCTTGAATATTTCTGGGATGAAGATATGGGGTATCTTGCTGATTATGTTGAGGCAGACGGTAGCAGGAACATGTACGTACGGCCCAATATGCTTGTGGCAGCGTCTTTACCACATACTATGCTGGACAATGACATGATAAAAAGTATACTTGATATTGCTGAAAGTGAACTTTTAACAGATCGCGGCTTGCGAACACTTTCGCCCAAAAATCCCGATTACAAAGGTGTTTACAGGGGAAGCCAGGAGCAGAGGGATACAGCATATCACCAGGGAACAGTATGGCCATGGCTTATAGGTCCTTATGCTGAAGCATACCTACGATTATATGGTGAAAATGGAGTAAAAAAAATAAGTAAGTTGATAAGGGAGTTCGAGAATGTGATGGACGATCATGGGGTAAGCACTATTTCAGAGGTATATGATGGTGATCCTCCTCATTTGCCGGGCGGTGCCATATCCCAGGCATGGAGTGTTGCAGAGATTTTGAGGATAATGGATATTAATGACCAGCTAACCGTTAAAAAACAAGCTAAAGGATGAAAGTATTAATGTTTGGATGGGAGTTTCCTCCCCATATTAGCGGAGGACTTGGAACAGCTAGTTATGGATTGACCAGAGGAATGACTTCGATCTCCGATGTGGATGTATTATTCGTCGTTCCCAAAGTATACGGCGATGAAGATCAGTACGGGCTGAAACTTATTGGGGCCAATACTGTAAAGGTTGCCTATAAAAAGATCTTTTATAAGGGAGAGACAAGGACCTTTGATAAGATAGAGGTTGAATCACGCATAGTGCCGTATACTGATCCTGATGATTTCTGGAAAATGACCAGGGAAAAGGACTCGACAAGCAGTCTGTTTATTGAAGCCAATGACCAGGGTCTGATCGAATTTGCAGGTGGCTACGGATCAAGCCTTATACAGGAAATTGATAAATATGCCGTTGTAGCGTCAATTATTGCAGATGAAAATGAATTTGACATTATACATGCGCACGATTGGTTGGCTTATCCTGCCGGTATAGCGGCAAAAAAAGTTTCGGGAAAACCGCTTGTCATCCATGTGCATGCAACAGATTTTGACCGGAGCGGAGGAAGCGTTAACCCGATGGTGTATAATATTGAAAAATCAGGAATGGAGGCTGCTGACAGGATCATAACAGTGAGTAATCTAACCAGGGAAACGGTAATTTATAATTATAATATTGACCCTGCTAAAATTACAACCGTCTATAATGCGGTAGAACCTGTGGGAGGTGTATACGATAAATATGATCCCAGGAGTATAAATGATAAGGTCGTTACTTTCCTGGGCAGGATAACAATGCAGAAAGGCCCGGAATATTTTATTGAAGCAGCTTACCGCGTCCTGAAGGTCATGAAAGATGTCAGGTTTGTAATGGCCGGGAGCGGAGATATGATGGAAAGAATGATAAAGAGGGCAGCTGAGCTTAATATAACAGACAGATTTCATTTTACAGGTTTTTTAAAAGGTGTGGATGTGTACTGGATGCTCAGGTTGAGCGATGTCTATATAATGCCTTCAGTATCAGAGCCATTTGGCATATCACCACTGGAAGCAATGCAATCCAATGTGCCTGTCATAATAAGTAAACAATCGGGTGTCGCCGAAATACTTACCCATGCCGTTAAGGTTGATTTCTGGGATATTGATGCCATGGCTGATGCCATACACGGGATCCTTACATATCCTGCCCTATCAAAAATGTTTATTATAAAGGGCAAGAAAGAAGTGGAAACCCTTAAATGGGAAAACTCGGCAAAACATGTCAGGAATGTATACCTTAACGTATTGAATTAAGTAATCAAACAAGTTTAGATATGAAAGGAGTATGTCTGTTTTTTGAAGTACATCAGCCCCTGAGAATAAGGAGGTATCGTTTTTTTGATATTGGGAATGAGCATTATTATTACGATGATTATACCAATGAAACGATATTGAGGAGTGTTGCTGAAAAATGCTACCTTCCTGCCAATAAGTTGATACTTGAGCTCATACGAAAATATAAAGACAAGTTCAAAGTATCATTTTCACTTACAGGGGTGCTGATTAAGCAACTTGAGACATATGCCCCGGAAGTGCTTGATTCCTTCAGGGAGCTGGCTGCAACAGGGCAGGTCGAATTCCTTGCCGAAACTTACTCCCATTCACTGGCCTGTATGGGTAATAAGAATGAGTTTATCAAACAGGTTAATAAACACAGACAGAAAATTGAAGAATATTTCGGCGTTAAACCTGTTTCATTCAGGAATACAGAAATGGTGTATTCAGATGAAATAGGAAGCTGGGTGGCAGAAATGGGATTCTCAGCCTTACTCACCGAAGGAGCAAAGCACATACTGGGATGGAGGAGCCCTGATTTCCTATATTGCAATAATATCAATCCCAAACTGAAGGTCTTACTAAGGAATTTTCAGCTCAGTGATGATATTGCATTCCGGTTTGGCAACAGGGACTGGAGTGAATGGCCACTGACTGCCGAAAAATATGCTTCATGGCTGAAAAGAAAAAGTAAGGACGCTGAACTTATCAATATTTTCATTGACTATGAAACCTTTGGTGAGCATCAAAAAGCTGATAATGGTATTTTTAAGTTCCTGGAAGTATTACCAGGCACTGTAATGAAAAAAACGGATTACAGTTTTATGACCCCTGCAGAAGTGGTAAAAGAGTTTCAGCCTGTATCAGCTGTTAAAGTGCCAAATCCTATATCCTGGGCCGATGAGGAAAGGGACCTCACAGCCTGGTTGGGTAATGACCTGCAGGATGCGGCTTTCAATAAACTGTATTCACTGGCCGAAAAGGTAGACCGCTGTAATAATGATGGTATAAAGAAAGACTGGGAGTTACTCCAGATAAGTGACCATTTTTATTATATGTGCACAAAATTCTTTTCTGATGGTGCCGTACATCAATATTTTAATCCGTACGAGTCTCCTTATGATGCTTTTATGAATTATATGAACGTCCTCAGTGATTTTGAGATACGCCTGGAATCGGTGTGCCCCGCGTCCGATGAGAACCAGGAAATAATTGATCTGAGAAATAAGATAATGGAGAAAGAGGAAGAGTTGAATAAGAGGGAGACAGAAATACATAAGCTACGTGCAAAAATTAAGTCCATAACTGTAAGTACAACTTCAAATGTTGAACGAACAGGAAAGGCGGACACCAAATCAAAACAAAGCAAGAAGAGCTCCGACAAAGGAGGAACAATAAGAAAAAAAAGTTCTAAAAAGAAATAAAAATTAAGCAATGAAGGAAGGAGGAATGATTGATCTGCTGTTTGAAACAAGCTGGGAAATCTGCAATAAGGTGGGAGGAATTCACACCGTTATCTCCACCAAGTCGCTTAATCTGGTGAATGAGCTGGGTGATAATTATATATTGATAGGTCCCGATGTATGGAGGGATGAAGGCGAGAATCCTGAGTTTATTCACGATGACAGCCTTTTCGTGGACTGGAAGGGAAAAGCAGGAGGTGAAGGCTTAAGAGTGCGTACGGGCAGGTGGAAAATATCAGGCAATCCGATCGTCATACTGGTTGATTTTACACCCTATTTCAATGAGAAGAACGAGATATTTGCACGTTTATGGGAACAGTATAAACTGGATAGCCTTTCAGGGGAATGGGACTACATTGAACCTGCCCTCTTTGGATATGCTGCAGGTAAAGTAATTGAGAGCTTCACCGGTTTTTACCAGGAATACCAGGATATCGTAGCCCAGTTTCATGAATGGATGACCGGAGCAGGTATACTGTATCTCAGGGAGAATGCCCCCTGGGTAAGTACGTCATTTACCACACATGCCACCGTGCTTGGAAGAGCAATTGCAGGTAATAAAAGGCCGTTGTACAGCAAACTCAATGACTATAATTCGCAGCAGGTAGCACGCGAATTCAATGTTGTGTCCAAATGCTCGCTTGAAAAAACAGCAGCAAACACAGCTGATGTGTTTACCACAGTAAGTGAAATAACATCAAAAGAGTGTTCGGCCTTCATGGGAAAGGATGTCGATATTGTAACACCAAATGGCTTTGAAGATATATTTGTTCCTCTTAAAGATGAATTTGATGCCAGGCGTCAGGAAGCAAGGGATATATTGCTGAAGGCAGCCAGTATAATTTCAGGAAGTGAACTTGACGATGATACTTTTCTGGTGGTCACTTCAGGCAGGTATGAATATTATAATAAAGGTATTGATGTTTTCATTGATTCTCTTGCCGAGGTTGACAGGGAGATACAATCCGGAAAGAATATTGTTGCTTTCATCATGGTTCCGGCATATCATAAGGGGCCAAGGAAGGATCTTGCTGACTACCTTAATGGCGTATCCAGTGATGTGCCCTCAGGAGAAAATATACTGTCACACGGCTTACATGACCGTGATGGTGATCCTGTTATTAAGGCATTGAACGAAAATAGCCTGACTAATAACGAGGATAATAAGGTAATAACTATTTTCGTGCCTTCTTACCTGAATGGTAACGATGGCATTTTCAATAAGACATATTATGAATTGCTGATAGGTTTTGACCTTTCAGTCTTCCCTTCTTATTATGAACCCTGGGGTTACACTCCGCTGGAGAGCCTGATGTTTTCCATACCTACGGTTACCACCACACTTACCGGCTTCGGCTTGTGGGTGCAGAACCATTATCCTGATCATAATGACGGCATTTGCATTGTTGAGAGGGATGATACTAATTATGAACAGACCGTAGCGAGCATAAGTGCATTTATCAGTAAGTTATATGAGCTAGATAAGGAGCAAATTGAGAAAGTGCGTGAAGAGGCTTACAAGGTATCCAGGATTGCCAATTGGGACAAATTGGTGACATATTATTATGAAGCTTACAGGATAGCCCTTGAGAAGTCTGCACCGAGAAGGGACCAGCCCAGGGAGCTGTCAGAAATATTACTACGGAAGGATATTGTTGCCCGCAAACCGCACGAAGTACCCATATGGAAGGATATATACATACAATCAGATGTTCCTGAAAGATTATCGGTTCTGAAAGAACTGGCACTTAACCTATGGTGGTCGTGGAATGACGAAGCCCAGGATCTTTTCAGGAGGATAGACCCTTCACTCTGGGAAGAAACGAACCACAATCCAGCCATACTCATTGAGCGGGTCGATTACAAAAGATTGAAAGTCCTGTCAGAAGATGAGGAATTCCTTGCTGATCTCGACAGTGTGTATTCCGAATTCAGGGAGTATATGGACAGGCCCGATGATGTCAATTCTCCGAAAATAGCGTATTTCAGCATGGAATTCGGTATCCATCACTCGCTGAAAACTTATTCGGGTGGACTGGGTATACTGGCAGGTGATTACCTCAAGGAAGCCAGTGACTCAAATTATAATATAGCAGGAGTAGGCCTCCTATACAGGTATGGTTATTTCAGGCAGCAGATAGGTCCGAAAGGTCGGCAGATGGCTGTATACGAAGCGGAAGATTTTTCACAACTCCCTGTAAGCCCTGTGGAAGATGAGGATGGTAAGCAGATGAAGATATCCCTTGTATGGCCTGGACGTACTGTTAAGGCAAGGGTATGGGAAGCAAAAGTGGGTAAGGTGAGTTTATTTCTCCTGGATACCGATTTTGACGAAAATACCCAGGAAGACAAGCAGGTTACGCATCAACTTTATGGGGGTGATAATGAAAACAGGCTCAAACAGGAACTGATATTGGGCATAGGCGGAATAAGAGCCCTCAGGGCCATTGGCTTTAAACCTGATATTTACCACAGCAATGAAGGTCATTCAGCTTTTATAGGTCTTGAAAGAATAAGTTATCTCATGGACCAGCGTCACCTTACATTTGATGAAGCGATGGAGGCCATAAGAGCTTCTACACTGTTCACCACACATACACCGGTTCCTGCAGGGCATGATTCATTTGAAGAAGACATTCTAAGGAAGTACATACCACATTACCCTGCAAGACTGAAAATAACATGGGAAAGGTTAATTAGCCTGGGCAGGGCTTATAATGAACAGACGGGTAAGTTCAATATGAGTTATCTTGCCGCACGCATCTCACAGGAAGTGAATGGGGTGAGCAAAATACATGGTGAGGTGAGCCGTAAGATGTTTAACGTACTGTGGCCCGGATACCTTGAAGAAGAACTTTTTATCGGGCATGTGACGAACGGGGTACATTATCCCACCTGGCTGAACAGGAAGTGGGAAAAAATGTATCGTGAAATAACAGGGAAAAAACATTTTGACCAGAGAGACAAGGAAGAATGGGAAAAAATATATTCAGTTCCCGATAAAGATATTTATGAAATAAAACATACACTGAAACAGAATCTTTTTGAATGGATACGAAAAAGGATCCGGACTGAGATGATGCATAAGAGGGTAAGCCCGAGGCGTCTTCTCAATATAAGTAACGAGCTTAATCCGGATGCACTGACCATAGGCTTTGCACGCAGGTTTGCTACCTATAAGAGAGCCACCCTTATATTTAAAGACCTCGATCGCCTCAATGAAATGGTCAATGACCCTGATAAGCCTGTCCAGTTTATTTTTGCGGGTAAGGCACATCCCAATGACGGCGGGGGACAGGAACTTATTGAACGAATAATTGAAGTGTCGCATATGCCGGAGTTTGAAGGAAAGATCATATTCCTTGAGAACTATGATATGGAAATGGCTAAACAACTGGTAAGCGGGGTTGATATCTGGCTGAACACGCCTACAAGGCCACTTGAAGCATCCGGGACCAGTGGGGAGAAAGGAGTGATGAATGGAACAATACATTTCAGTGTCCTTGATGGATGGTGGGCCGAAGGCTACAGGGCTTATGCGGGCTTTGCACTTGCAATGAACCGTACCTTTGAAAACCAGGACCTTCAGGATGATGTTGATGCCGAAACCATTTATAATATGCTGGAATATGAAATAATACCTGCTTATTATAACAGGAATGAGGAGGGAGTGCCGGTTGAATGGATAAGCTACGTAAAGAATTCAATGGTGCAGGTGGCCCCCAAATTTACCATGAAAAGGATGATAGATGATTATCGTGATAACTATTATATGAAGCTCTGGGAAAGGACTAAAGCGCTTAAAGAAGACAATTATGCCAGGGCAATTGCACTTACAGCATGGAAAAACTGGATGGCTTCGGAGTGGAATAAGCTTGAAATACTTTCATACAGCTTTGAAAAACCGGGTGAGAATATTTACCGTGCCGGTGTAACTTATAAAGGTGAGGTTGTCCTTAATATTAACGGTATAGCCCCTGAAAATGTAGGTGTTGAGTTCATTATCACAAAAATGAACCAGAGCGGCAGTTATGAGTTCATCTCCAAATATGATATGGATTATGTAAGCTCCAGGCAGGGCCGTTCACTCTATCGCCTCGAAATGGTGCCAGAAAAGGCCGGCACTTTCTCTTACGGGCTCAGGTTATACCCGAAAAGTGATGATTTGCCTCATCGCCAGGATTTTTATCTGATCAAATGGATTAATTAATACGCCTGACGGGAGCCACCTTATATACAATACCCGTCCTGGCAGGAAGGTAAAGACTTATTTTGAGGGGTGCATTCAGTTTTTCGCCCGGCGCCCTGGACGAGATATATATCATATTCCTGTCAATACGGTCATACCCTCCGTATTCTTTACGGTCAGTGTCAAAAACTATTATATATCTGCCTGTAACCGGTATCCTGTAATCAGGGAATGATGTGGAAGGATGAAAATTAAAAACAAAGAGGTAATCACCCCTTGTGAAAGCAAGTATATTATCATTGTTATTGCTGTAAACTTTCACGGTCATTTCATTTGACAAGAGGTTAGTGTCCTTTATGAATTTAATCATTTGCTCATCAAAATCGTTCAGGTAATGATATTTCAGATCGGTACGGTCAGTCAGGCTCCATTGCCTCCTTGCATATTTAAAGCTCCAGTTATTTCCCTCTCTGGGGAAATCTATCCATTCGGGATGTCCGAACTCATTCCCCATGAAATTAAGGTAAGCACCATTGGCAGTTGAAATGGTTATCAGCCTTATCATCTTATGGAGGGCTATGGCTCTGTCAATATTGAGGCTTTCAATGTCCTTGCTCATATTAAAATACATCTCTGCACCTGCCAGCCTGAATATCAATGTTTTATCGCCTACCAGTGCCTGGTCGTGAGACTCGCAGTAAGAAACGGTCTTTTCCTCAAGCCTGTGGCTTGTAAGCTCGTGAAACAGCCCGTCCATATTCCATTCTTCATCTCTCTGTTCCTTAATTAGTTTAATCCAGTAGTCGGGGATACCCATTGCAAGCCTCAGGTTGAAGCCCGTACCACCTGATTCAATGTCACAGGCTATACCTGGCATTCCGCTCATTTCTTCTGCTATACTGATAGCTGACGGTTTGATATCATGGACAAGCTTATTGGCCAACTTGAGATATATAAGTGCGTCATTATCCTGTCCGCCGTCAAAATACATATCATATGAGGTAAAATTACGTTCCAGCCCGTGGTCATAATATATCATGCTTGTAATGCCATCAAACCTGAAACCATCAATTTTATATTCTTCCATCCAGTACCTGATATTGGATAAGAGGAAGTGTATAACATGGTCTTTACCATAGTCAAAACAAAGAGAATTCCATGCAACATGAATCCTCCTTTCATTTGAATGGAAATACTGCCCTGGGTTACCGTCAAATAAACCCAGTCCTTCATTTACATTACTGACAGAATGTGAATGTACCAGGTCCATGATTACTGCTATACCCAGGCCGTGGGCTTCATCAATAAGAGACTTCAGATCATCAGGGCTTCCAAACCTGGATGAAACAGCAAAGAAGTTAGAAACATGGTAACCAAACGAACCGTAATAAGGATGCTCCTGTACGGCCATAAGCTGAATGGTGTTATAACCATTCCTTGATATGCGGGGCAGTACATCTTGCCTGAATTCATTGAACGAGGATATTTTTTCCTCTTCAGAAGACATTCCCACATGGCATTCATAGATGAGCGGGTGATGGAATGTGGGTGCGAAATCAGCATGTTTCCACTTATAGTCCACAGGTGGTTGCCATTGTTTGCATGAAAATATTTTTGTTAAATCATCCTGGACCAGGCTTTTTGCATATGAAGGTATTCTTTCACCTGATCCTCCCTCCCAGTGTATGGATAGCTTATACAGGTCACCGTGCTTTATTGCCTCTTTCGGCAATATTATTTCCCAATCGCCTTCACTGTTAAGGCGTTTCATTGCATATTCCTGTTTTTCTTCCCAGTTATTGAAATTGCCGATGAGGTAAATAGATGTGGCATTGGGGGCCCACTCCCTGAAAACAAGTGAATTATTCACCGTGTGCATGCCATAATAATGATGACCTGAGGCAAAGGACAAAAGACTGTCTCCATCAGTGATTTTATCGAGCTTATGCTCATATGCCCGGTGCCTGTCTCGCAGGATACCATAATACGGTTCAAGCCATCGATCATTAAGAAAATATTCACTTGCGTTCATCATCATTAACAGATTTATTTGTTATTCCATGTGAAATCGCCATTTTCCACACTCCAGTCATTGCCAAAAAAACCGGCACATTCCACTGCCTCATATTCGTCTCCTGTAAGACTTGATGTTATTCTGAATACAGTAAGATCAGGAAATGAAGAACCTGCAATGAAATACTGGTTGGGATAAGCAGCTCTCATTCCCTCGATTCCCGTACCTGCGACTACTCCAACAGAGTTATTTTCAGAACCTTCTAGGGGCCTGATAAAATAGCATGCAATATCATTACCGGCAATAGTCTTATGACCAATGACAATCCTCTTGTTAAATACTTTGACCGGGCTTTTCGGAAGCAGTATTTCCCAGGCTAGGTTGTTATCAGCATTACCATATAAAATAACATTTCTGCCATCGTAGTTGCCATCACGGAATTGCCTGTCTGTTACAATTTCAACTGAACCGTTTCCCCTGTATGAAAATGTTTCCGCATCGAACCTTGCTTTAAGATAATTCCAACGGTCCTCTTCCTTGCTCCCCCCTGTGCCATAAACAAAGACCATGTTCTTCCTGAAGGCATCTTTAAATCCCCCGTACCTGTGCGGGCCTTTTTCTTCTGTACCCGCCTTTGAGGAATGTACCCATTCACCTTTCTTTAACTCAAAGTAATGATATTCATTACCTTTCATTTCAATAAGGCTAAGCTTTTGATCATCAATTAAAAGTGACAGGGGATATTTCACAGGCATCTCGCCGGGTTTAAGTCCCATGGTGACAATATTCTCCGTATTTATTATTACCTGTGAGGAGTCGTTAACGATGCGGGCAACGACGCTGGATATATCGAATGGTTTTATTTGTTGATATATGACTAACCAGTGCGAAAAAGCTGACACACCGGGACTTGCAGTATAAAATTCCAGGTTTTTTACTCCAATGGAAAGAGGTATGCTATGCAGTTTGAAATAGTCAAATATAGGTGGCCAATCCATTGATATATCTCCAAACCAGTGTGTTCCCCCGGGGTATTCATAATATGTGAAATCAGGATGGAATTCACCCAGTACCTGTCTCATTCTGCGGGCGTGTTCAACGCTCACCGTGGGATCGGCATCTCCGTGATAAACATATACACCATGGTGGGCATAATTACGCGCAATTTTAAGGGTACGGCCTGGATTGCCTGCCCTCTTAAACATTAGTGCCATCTTCCCCTCCTGCTCTTGATCGGGCCCTATTGAGGCATAATTCAGCAAGTCAGGGTATCCTGCACAGGGTGCTATGGCTGCAAATTTATCGGGGTAAGTTGCACCAAGATACCATGTGCCGTGTCCACCCATTGAGTGTCCCGTCAGATATGTTTTTTCATTACTTGTTTCAAATAGCTTCCTGCCTTCATTCAGGACCTCCAGTGCATCAAGCCTGCCCCAGTCTTCCCAGGCAAAACCAAAGGGACCCCTGTTAGTAGGTGCAACAATGTGACCCCAATCTTTAGGATCGTATGTCCATGCCTGGTTCCTGGCCTGCACACCGGCACCATGCACCGACAGAAACAGAGCCTGTCCTTCTTCACGGGGATTGGTGCCGGGAGTAACACTGTAATACTGCACGCTGCCGTCTATATGACTTATAAATGTACGGTCATGATTGACGGCGAAATTTTTAACCTTGACCTCGAACTGGTAACTGTCATACAAAGCATCCTGTGAGAATACCTCTATGAATACATCTGTTTCACCCGGTTCAAGTTCTTCAGGTACAGATACCCTGAAATTTACCCTTCGGGAAGTAAGCTTTTCAATACCGGGTATCTCGGTTATCATCGTGATATCTTTTACCGTGCACTTTATCTTAAGGCCGTTTATATATTTATCACTTGCATTTATAATTGTTACACCGGCCCAGCTGAATCCGGCTTCTTCAATTACGAGATCCGGAAGCGTAAGGTCTTTCTTTTTTATCAGGATTTCTGAAGCAGGCTCCTCGAGCGATGCCCTGATACGCGGGTAACGACCGTTGGTAAAATAAAACTGGTTGAGACCCTTTTTTATTAATACGGGGTGTACAGAAAAGTTAAAATCATAATGATCTCCTTCCCTGGGTTCGCCGTTTATGAAAGCCATGGTGTGCCCGCTGGCCTTTAATAACATAATCTTTTCAACAGGGCTGTTGTATTCAATATAAAGTGCTCCGCCCCTTAAATCTTCTGATATGAAATACCCATCTTCGCCTGCATTTATCATGGTCCATTCCGCATCTTCTCCATCGGGAGTCTTTCCTGCAAGCATGCCGGCCCGGGGCCTTTCAAACAAATCATTAATGATATCATATGCCTGGGGGTCTTTAACGAAGTTATTTCTTCCATAGGTTACACCATTCTGTATTATAAGTCCTTCCGTTAGCTCTGTTATAGTGGCTTCCTGCGCATATAGGAGTCCAGCCAGAGAGGCAAAAAATATCAGTAAAAGTGATTTGATTTTCATAATATGATAAATAATTGGGTTACAGCTATGTACATTTGCAAAAATTCTTGCTAAATATATTTAAAGATAACAATTTATAAACAGATCTGCCTAATTAATTTCAGGATATCCCTGCCTTTACTATTTTTGCCTTCGTAAAATATTATTTCTTGGAAACTTATTTCGGACATAGTGGTTTTAAATCGCATAAACCTGTTGTAACACTGGGAATGTTCGATGGTGTTCACAAGGGACATCGTGCCCTTCTTAATCTGTTGAGGGATAAAGCAAAAAGCCTTGGTACAGAATCTGTTGTTATGACTCTCGAGCCGCATCCACGAATTATACTGGACGGGAATGGCAGGTCTATCCGTGTTCTCACAAGCATAGATGAGAAAATTGAGTTATTAGAAGAATTGGGGATTGACAAACTTATTGTCCTGCCTTTTTCCATGGAATTCAGCAGTATGTCAGTATGTGACTTTACTGAGAAATACCTTGTGGATATTATTGGGGTTAAACATCTGATCATCGGCTATGATCATCATTTCGGTTATCGTGGATGTGGGGACGATGTTAGTATTAGTGAATGTGCCGGCAGGTACGGTTTCGGTGTTGACAGGGTAGAAGCATTAAAAGAAGGGGATGAGGTCATCAGCTCAACGCTTATCCGGGATTTAATATCCGGAGGATCACTGCAAAAAGCTAACAAGTTGCTGGGACACCCTTACTTGTTAAAGGGTCAAGTGGTGGAAGGTAAGAGAATAGGCAGGCTGCTGGGTTTCCCGACGGCAAATATTGCTCCAGACTATCCCTATAAGCTCATACCTGCCGACGGGGTATATGCTGTTGAAGTATTACTTGGCTCTTCGAGATATAAGGCTATGCTTTATATAGGGCCCCGTCCGACCATAGAAAGAAATGCGTGTAAGAAGACTATCGAAGTAAACATCTTTGATTTCAATGATGATATCTACAGGAAGAATATTACAGTAATGTTTATGCACCGTTTGAGAGGTGACAGGAAGTTCGGGTCCAGGGAACAGTTGCTCAATCAGATAATTAAAGATAAAGCCGAAGCTATGCGCTTACTGGCGAGATAATATTGCCGGATGTTTGTATTTTTTGTACCTTTGTTTATCTTAAAAACAACAGATTATGTCAGTATTAATTGAAACATTACCATATAAAGTAAAGGATATAAATCTTGGGGGATTTGGCAGAAAAGAGATTGAGATAGCTGAAAAAGAAATGCCGGGCCTGATGGCCGTCCGTAAGAAATATGCACCGGAAAAACCACTGAAGGGTGCTCGTATAACAGGGTCGCTCCATATGACAATACAGACAGCTGTATTGATGGAAACACTAGCTGAACTGGGTGCCGATTTACGATGGTCAAGCTGTAATATTTTTTCCACACAGGATCATGCTGCTGCGGCCATGGCGGCACGGGGCATACCTGTATTTGCGTGGAAGGGCGAAACACTGGAAGAATACTGGTGGTGCACCGCCCACGCACTTACTTTTCCTGATGGCAAGGGACCAAATCTTATCGTTGATGATGGTGGTGATGCGACACTCCTGGTGCATAAAGGATATTACGGTGAGGAAAACCCTGAAAGGCTCGATATTAAACCTTCAAGCAGGGAGGAAGGTATTGTTAATGAAACTTTAAAAAGCATCCAGAGCCAGGATCCTGGGAAATGGCACCGGGTGGTTGACGATCTCAAGGGTATTTCAGAGGAAACAACTACAGGGGTGAACAGGTTGTACCAGATGAAAAAGGAAGGTCGATTACTGGCACCTGCAATAAATGTGAACGATTCGGTGACTAAGTCAAAATTTGATAACCTGTATGGGTGCCGCGAATCACTTGCCGATGGTATTAAAAGAGCTACTGACGTTATGATTGCAGGTAAGGTGGTAGTTATATGTGGATACGGTGATGTGGGTAAAGGATGTGCACAATCGATGAGATCATACGGGGCACGTGTTATAGTTACTGAAATTGATCCTATATGTGCCTTGCAGGCAGCCATGGAGGGCTCTGAAGTGAAGACTATCGAAGATACCTACGGTATAGGTAATATATATGTTACCGCAACAGGCAATACTGATGTCATTACGGTTGAACATATGTCAAAAATGAGAGACCAGGCAATTGTATGTAATATCGGTCATTTTGATAATGAGATACAGGTCGACCTGCTGGAATCCACACCTGGTGTTGAAAGGATCAATATAAAACCACAGGTCGATGAATTTAAGTTCCCCGATGGCCACTCGATATTCATGCTGGCTGAAGGAAGACTGGTAAACCTCGGTTGTGCTACCGGTCACCCCTCATTTGTTATGAGTAATTCATTCAGCAACCAGGCACTGGCCCAGATGGACCTGTGGAGCAAGCATCATGAAGTGGGTGTTTATACCCTGCCCAAATACCTTGATGAAGAAGTTGCCCGATTGCACCTTGGACAACTGGGGGTTAAGCTTACCAAATTAACGGAAAAGCAGTCAAAGTACCTGGGAGTAAAACCTGAAGGTCCATATAAGTCTGACCATTACAGGTATTAATCTCCCACTGTCATTCTGAGCGAAGCGAAGAATCTATCACTATTTCCTGGTATCAGATTCTTCGGTCGCTGCGCTCTCTCAGAATGACAAAGTTAATAATTCGTTACATGTACAAACTGCCCCGTGTAGCTTGCCCTGTACATCTTGAGCGGATATCTTGAGGGGCCTGAGGTGGGTGTACCATAACTGGGAAGAGCATAAGTGCTGTTGCAAACGGGGCATTCGGCATAAATACCATCAACATCAACGGCAACACTACTTCCGTCAAGTGCATAATCATGAGGACAGGTACGGTCGAGTGCAATGAATTCGTCAATCTGGGCACGGTAGATTATAATGCCGTTATCGTCATAACCTGAGGCTTTGTAACCCATATTATTTGTGCTGCTGTTTACCAGTACAAAATTGCCAATGGCGTTGAGGGCAAAAAACTCGGGATCATTGAGATCAATGTAAAAATCAACCAGCACATCAGGTATTACATCGTTTTCTTCATTGTTACATGAATTGTGCGAAAGAGAAAAGATGCATATAAATAAAAAAATCTTTAACTTTGACTTTAAACCCGGCATATTTAGATATTTGGAATTCAAATATACAAACATTAGTTTTAACGGATTAAAACAAACAATATTATAAATAGACGGTGTATGAGAAATACCTGCAGGTTGCTGATTATTTTAATTGTTATCCTCATTGGCGGAGAAAACATTACCACGGCACAGACCTCTATATTTGACAGGTGGAAAGCAAGGAGGATAGAAAGAAAAATGAATGGCGAGAAACGTAAGGTAAGCCAAGAGAAAAAGATCAGGGAGCCAAGGTCTGTTATTAAGGCTAAAAGGGAACAGGAAAAAAGGGAGGCTGAACTCAGAAAGGCTTATGAAAAGTCTCTTAAGGAAAATAAGGAAAGGCATTTTAATATACAATCAGAGGAGGTACGGGAGAGGATGAAGCAAAATGAAAAGGAGATAAAAGCAAGAGAGAAAGCCAGGCGTAAAGCAATACGGAAAGCAGGCAGAAAAGCACGGAAAAAATATCGAAAAAAATAGAATAATGGAAGATTTTGGTGATATATTATTTTATGTGATCGCAGCTGTTATTGCTATTATAGGCGCAATCGTCAATAAGAAAAAAAAGCAAGCAGAGCGACAGATGACCCAGCCAGGTATGCCTGACCAGGAGGAAGAAACAGATTATTCCGACAGGGAAGAAGAAATTTCATATCCGGAAGCAAGAGGGGCTACCACACAGTACCAGATGATTGACGAGGATTCATTAGAGACCAAAGGGACAGGTTTTAAAGATACAGCATTTAAAAGTTCAGAAGAACAAGCTTTAAAGATGGGGGCAGAATATGAGGGTGACTATTACGAACCAATGGCAAAGGAATTTGCTTCTGAAGGTGAGTCAGTTACTGATGTGTCGGTTTCACAGTCTGAACTGGGAACAGGAAGTGAAATGTTAGGTGAGGAAGAAAATTCATGGGCACGAAAGCTGATTGATGAATTTAATTTGCCAGAGGCAATAGTATATTCAGAGATACTGAAGCCAAAAGACTTTGTTTAATAATTAATTAAGGGCTTTTTTCTCCCGGTGCCTACTCTTTATTGGAAAAAATTGTATATTTGTTTCATAAAGAGTTCCGCAAGACCCGGGATTCTTTTATTTTTTAATATTTAAGAGGTAAGAAAATGTCGGATAAAGTATATTTGACAGAGGAAGGATTGCATAAATTGCGACAGGAGCTGGAAGAACTGAGAACGGTCCAGAGACCTGAAATATCAAAACAGATAGCTGATGCCAGGGATAAGGGTGATCTGGCAGAGAATGCTGAATATGCTGCTGCAAAAGAAGCTCAGGGCATGCTCGAGCTCAGAATAGCTGCATTGGATGATAAAATAGCTAATTCCAGGCTTATCGATGAATCAAGGATAGATACATCGTCTGTACAGGTTCTTAATAAAGTCAAAATTAAAAATAAGAATAACGGTACAGTGATGGAATACACCCTGGTGCCTGAATCAGAAGCTAACCTGAAAGAAAGTAAACTGGCAGTCAATTCCCCAATAGCCAAGGGATTACTGGGGAAGAAGGTTGGGGAAGTGGTTGATATTAAAGTGCCTTCAGGTATAATTCCCTTTGAAATAATTAATATTTCACTATAATCAGTTTTGTGACATGGCAAGCATTTTTACCAGAATAGTAAAAGGGGAGATACCCTCCTATAAGATTACTGAAGATGATAACTTCTTTGTATTTCTTGATATTAACCCGCTGAAAAAAGGACATACACTGGTTATCCCCAAAAAGGAAGTGGATTATATCTTTGACCTGGACGAAGATATGCTTGCAGGTATGATGGTCTTTTCCCAAAAGATAGCTCTTGCCATAGAAAAGGTCGTTCCATGTAACAGGATAGGGCTTGTGGTGCTGGGATTGGAGGTACCCCATGCACATATACACCTCATACCTATCGACTCCGAGGCTGATGTGAGGTTTTCAAATCCCAGGGTAAAGCTAACGGATGATGAGTTCAAGGATATCGCCGAAAGGATTAGAAAAGAAATCAAATAGGTCTTAAGAGGATTGACCGTATAAAATATATGTCTCGCTGGAATAGAATTATTTTAGTTGCTGATGATTTTATATCCCTGCTTTTCCCCAGGCTTTGCCAGGCATGTGACGAGCCATTGGTGAGGAACGAAAATATTATCTGTACAGCCTGCATGCTTGATATGCCCGTGACAAATTATCACCGGGAAAAGGGAAACCGGCTTGAAAAAAGTTTTTACGGGCGCTGTTATTTAGAGAAAGCAGCAGCATGGACTTTTTACAGGGAGGGAGGCAAATCACAAAAGTTGATACACAGGCTTAAATACGGGGGAGTGAAGCCAATAGGACATTTCCTTGGAAGGGTATATGGCAGTGTCCTTGAGAAATCTGATTTTAGCGATGGACTTGATTGTATTGTAGCTGTTCCTTTACACAGATCAAAAGAAAGAAAAAGAGGGTTCAACCAGAGCGGGCTGATAGCTGAAGGTATGTCATCAGCTCTTGGCATTCCTTTTTGTGAGAATATCCTGGCAAGGACAAAGGCTTCCGGTACCCAGACCACCAAGCACAGGTACGACAGGTGGAAAAACGTGGAGGGGATATTCAGTGTGGAGCAAGATGAAGAGATAAGAGGAAAGCATTTACTCCTTGTGGACGATGTCATAACTACAGGCTCAACCATTGAGGCCTGCGCAACTGAACTCCTGAAAATCAGCGGGGTAAAGGTTTCTGTTGCTGCTATAGCAACCGTGGAATGATGGATAATTTACTTTGCACATCCGGGATTCTTACGCAGATAGTCCTTCCATGAATTATAGGGCTTATCAGATAAAGGCCTGTTAATCTGGTAGAAATGGCACAGGGCAGCAGCCAGTCCGTCGGTGGCATCAAGTATTATATCCATGTCTTTGAACTTAAGGATATTCATCAACATTGCAGCCACCTGTTCTTTTGAGGCTGCACCCACACCTGTTATAGACATCTTTATCTTCCTCGGAGCATATTCAAATATTGGAATTGAACGATGTAAGGCCGCTGCAATAGATGCTCCCTGGGCTCTGCCAAGCTTCAGCATCGATTGTACATTCTTACCATAAAAGGGTGCCTCAATAGCCATCTCGTCAGGCTTGTATTCGTCGATGAGCCCCAGCGTACGTTCAAAAATATGCTTAAGCTTGAGGTAATGATCACTGTATTTCTTAAGTTCAATTACCCCCAGGCTGATTATCTCAGGTTCCTTCTTTATTATGCCTATAGCCCCGTAACCCGTTATGTTGGTTCCGGGGTCAATACCCAGTATTATCCTGTCGTAGTCCATATTTTACTTGTTCTAACAAAGATACTGGAAAGATTAGACAATGTTGAATTGTTGAATTGTTTAATCGTTTGAAACATTCCTTGCCTTTCCCGTTTTTTGATATATTATACCTCCTATAATCAGCACCAGGCCGATAAATGTTGTATAATAAATATGTTCTCCCAGGAAAATTGAAATGAAAACCAGAGAGAGAAAAGGGGCAAGAAAAACAAGGTTCGATATCTTATCCGTTGTCTCTGCCAGTTTTAAAGCCTTAAGCCACAGATAGAAAGTCAGGCCCATCTCGAAAATACCCGTATATACACCTGCCAGGAGGCCTTTTATGCTTATGTGTCCGAAGCCTCCGGTGGCGAGTAAGTATATTCCTATATAAATTGTTGAAATAAGGAAATTAAGTAATAATTTATTCGATTCGTCCCTTTTATCCTTCAGATTCAGGATAAAATACAGGGCCCAGAATACAGAGCTTCCTGTAGCCAGTAATACGCCAAGCCAATCTGATTTTCCGGGATTCAAAGGTTGTCCCTGCGATGATACCAGGTAAACACCACCAAAGGATATCAACAATGCGAGGAAGCTTCTAACAGGGATTTTCTGTTTAAGCATTGGCACAGACAGAAAAACAAGTACAATAGGCCATATCATATTGAGTGGTTGGGCTACCTGTGCCGGCAGAAGGGAATATGCCTTGAGTAGTACAAGGTAATAGGCAAAGGGATTCAGCAGGCCAAGCAGAGCTGACATTAGTATGGCGGGCAGACGGGCTTTAAAGACAATTTTTAGTTTGCCTTCAATGATACTTATTAGGGTCAGTACCATTACTGCCGTACACGAGGCGATGAATAAGAGCTGTGCGGGGCTCAGCTCCCTGAGGGCAATCTTGAAAGCTGTGGCAATGGTTGACCAGAATAGGACAGCCATTGACGCCAGTACATATGATTTGGTTTTATCAGTCATTTATTGCCTGGGACTCAGATTGATTTGAACCCGGTATATTTTACCAGTGCTTCGGGTATCTTTATGCCATCCGGGGTCTGGTTATTTTCAATGATAGCTGCCAGGATACGTGGCAGGGCCAGGGCTGAGCCATTGAGGGTATGCACCAGCTTATTTTGTTTTGCGCCCTTTTCACGGAAACGGCACTTCAGCCTGTTGGACTGGAAGGATTCGAAATTAGAAGCGGAACTTACTTCCAGCCAGCGTTCCTGTGCTGCAGAGAAGACTTCAAAGTCATAGGTGAGTGCCGAAGTGAATGACATTTCACCACCACAGAGCCTCATTATACGGTAGGGAAGATCAAGTTTATTAATAAGCCCTTCAATATGGTTAAGCATTACCTCCAGAGATTCGTAAGACCTGTTTGGATGGGCAATTATCACGATTTCAACCTTATCAAACTGGTGCAGGCGGTTCAGTCCACGCACATGTGCTCCCCATGAACCGGCCTCTCTCCTGAAACAGGGTGTATATGCCATATTTTTAATGGGTAAAGTGTCTGCATCCAGTATTACATCACGGTATATATTTGTAACGGGTACCTCTGCAGTAGGGATCAGGTAATAATTATCAATTGGCACATGATACATCATTCCTTCCTTGTCAGGGAGCTGCCCGGTACCGAAGGCCGATTCTTCATTTACCACTGCAGGAGGAAGTACTTCGCTGAATCCTGCTGCTTCTCCTTCATCGAGAAAGAAATTAATAAGAGCTCTCTGTAGCTTGGCACCTTTCCCTTTATATACTGGGAAACCGGCACCTGTCAGTTTTGACCCCAGTTCAAAATCAATGATATCATATTTCTTTGCCAGCTCCCAGTGTGGCAGCGGTTTATCTGGCAGTTCCGGTATTTTCCCGCCTTCCTTTATTTTTACATTATCTTCTTCGTCCTGCCCGGCTGTTACCAGTTCATTAGGAATATTGGGTATTGTTATCAGTTCCTCGTTAAGTTTTTGCTCCACACCGGTAAAGGTATCGCTCAGCTCCTTTATCTTGCTTTTTATCTCACCTGTTTTTCCTTTGACCGCTTCAGCTTCGTCAGGGCGACCCTGTTTTAAAAGCGTACCTATCTCCCTGGATATGCTGTTCATTTCAGCCTGGAGGCTGTCACTTTTTTTCTGTGTTTCCCTTCTCTTATTGTCCAGTTTTATTATCCTGTCAATAATATCCGAGGCATCGAAATTCTTAACCTTGAGGCGTTCGATTATGAGTTGTTTATTTTCTTTTATAAAGTTCAGGGTCAGCATATTTTCATTTTTTTTGTCATTCTGAGCGAAGCGAAGGATCTCCGAAGCGAAGAATCTGGATTTGGATCCTTCGCTTTGCTCAGGATGACAGTGGGGTTTAAAGATAAAAAAAAACTCCCAACATAACTTTCCCTAAGAAAAGTTCATCAGGAGCTGAAAATTATAAAGATATAATCTTAATTCTCCAATGGCTTCACTGAGACGTATGATTTGTTGTCCTTTTTCTTCTGGAATTCAACCACGCCATCTATCAGTGCAAAAAGTGTATGGTCTTTGCCTACACCAACGTTATCGCCGGGCTTATGTTTTGTTCCCCTCTGGCGTATAATAATGTTACCTGCTTTTGCCAGGTGGCCACCATATAATTTCACCCCAAGCCGCTTGCTTTCCGATTCGCGGCCATTCCTTGAACTACCTGCTCCTTTCTTGTGTGCCATGGTATATTAATTTTATAGTTTTTCCTCTTATTTTTTGTCATCTTTTTTACCGGCGTCACCCTTTTTGTCGGTTTTGGGCTTTGCCGTATCTGTTTTCTTGGCAGATGTTGTTTTTTTAGCTGCCGGCTTCTTTTCTGTTTCTTTCTTGCTTGCAGCAGTTGTTTCTTTGGCCTTCGTAGTTTTTTTGGCTGCAGGTTTTTCTGCAGCTTTAGGTTTTTCTTCTTTGCCAGCTTCTGTTTTTGCCTCTTTCTTTACATAACCCTTTTCGTTGATGGATATTATCTCAATCTGGCTGTATTGTTGCCTGTGGCCTTTTTTTACTTTATATCCTTTTCTTCTTTTCTTCTTGAAGACAATTACTTTATCTCCCTTTGTGTGCTCCAGCACCTTGCCTTCAATATAAGCTCCTTTAATATGTGGTTCACCCACAAGGATTTTACCGTCGTTATCAATCAGTAATACCCTGTCGAAATCCACCTTATTGCCTTCCTTTTCCTCAAGCCTGTGGACAAATATTTTTTTCCCTTTTTCAACTTTGAACTGCTGCCCTGCAATGTCTACAATAGCGTACATCCTTTTATATTTTATATTACTCCGTGAGGCGGGCTAAATGCCACTTTACCAGTGCCCCGGCGGATTATTATGAAATTCGGACTGCAAAGATAAGAAAAAAGTAGAAAATACAAGTGCCGGAAGATAAAAGGCGATGGTAAAAAGTAATTTGCTCCCTGCGGTCGCGTAATTTGCACCCAGTTACCTATTTTTATTCTCCTCTCTGGCATTGCTAAATAATATCTTTATATTTGTATGAAGGCTATGATACAGGGATTAAAGTGGAGTTATGAAGAAAATAAAACTTAGCGTACTGGGGATATCATACAGCCAGACCCAATCTGGTGCATATGCCCTGGTTTTATCTGAAGAAAATGGCGACAGAAGGTTACCGATAATTATAGGAGGATTTGAGGCCCAGGCAATAGTTATCAAGCTAGAGAACCTGAACCCTCCTCGTCCCCTGACCCATGATCTTTTCAGAAACTTCAGCAAATTAATGAAAGCTGAACTGAAAGAAGTGTTTATCCACAAGCTTGAAGAAGGTGTATTCTACTCACAGCTCGTCATTAACAAGGATGGTAAGGAGATCATAATGGACTCCCGGACATCCGACGCCGTTGCCCTGGCACTGAGATTCAATTGTCCCATTTATATAGCTGAGGAGATAATGGATAAGGCTGGGATTGTGATAAAAGACACTGAATACGAAGATGTGGAAGGCACAAAAAACCAGGAGCCCGCGCCACCTAAGTCCTCGCCACTTGAATTATCAGAGCTGAGCATCAGTGAGCTTAAGGTTAAACTTGATGAAGCTATTAAAGCCGAGGATTATGAACGGGCAGCTTTCATTAAGGACGAAATAGATAAGAGGGAAAGAAAAAAATAGCTGTTCACCATTTATACTTTGTTGAAAATTTATGAGCCACTGATCGTGTAAAATATTACCATATGGGTTAATATTGTTCGTCATTTTATAGTGCACTTTTAATCACTGATATGAAAAAGCCTTTTGCAATTGTATTCCTTCTGATCATATCCTTGTCTTACACTTCAGCTATTCCACAGGAACAAATTCAAACTCAGGATACGGTAATTGTTACCGAGGAATCTGACAGCGGTAAAATAATTTCATTACCACAGGGCTCCGAAAGCCAGGGAATAATGCAGGAAGGTAATATTATAGACCCTTCCATGAGTGGGGGATTCAGCCTGGTAACATTATTAAGGGGTTTACTGGGCATGCTGGTACTGATACTTATTGCATGGGTCTTCAGCAATAACCGCAGGGCAATAGTTTGGCGAACAGTAATAATAGGGCTTGCAATACAGCTTATCCTGGCTGTAAGCATACTGTATCTCCCCTTCGTAAGAGTATCATTTGAATTTGTTGGTAAGGTATTTGTAAAGATCCTGGATTTTACCAAAGAGGGAAGTATCTTCCTCTTTGGCCCTTTGATGGATGAAGAAAAACTGGGTTCAATATTTGCTTTCCAGATACTGCCAACCATTATATTCTTTTCCGCTCTCATGTCACTTCTTTTTTACCTTGGCATAATCCAGAAGATAGTATATGCCCTTGCCTGGCTGATGACTAAATCGATGCGCCTGAGCGGAGCAGAGAGCCTTTCCGTTGCAGGCAATATCTTTGTGGGCCAGACAGAATCACCCCTGATGGTTAAGGAATACCTGCCTCGTATGAATTCGTCTGAGATAATGCTTGTTATGACCGGTGGTATGGCCACCCTTGCGGGTGGCGTACTGGCAGCCTATATAGGTTTCCTCGGTGGTGGCGATTCCGTTCAAAGACTGATTTTTGCAAAACACCTGCTGGCAGCATCCGTCATGGCAGCACCCGGTGCCGTGGTTATAGCGAAAATAATTGTTCCCCAGACGGAAGAGGTAATACAGGATATAAAGATAACAAAGGATAAGGTCGGTAATAATATCCTTGATGCCGTATCAAACGGCACAATACAGGGTCTTAAACTGGCAGCCAATGTGGCTGCCATGCTGTTGTCATTCATAGCTTTTATTGCTTTTTTCAATTATATATTACTGAAAATAGGGCAATGGACTGATCTCAATGATGTGATATCTGCAGCTACCAATGGTAACTATAATGAATTGTCGCTGCAATTTATCCTGGGCTATGTTTTTGCACCGGTAATGTGGCTTATAGGTGTTGGCGGGGAAGATATCACCTTACTGGGTCGCCTGCTGGGGGAAAAGGTTATTATGACTGAGTTTGTAGGTTATATAAGCCTTGCTGATCTCAAAACTACCGGGCAGTTCGTTCATAATAAATCAATCATAATGGCAACATATATGCTTGCAGGATTTGCTAACTTTGCATCCATTGGGATACAGATAGGGGGCATAGGATCACTGGCTCCTAACAAAAGAGTACTGCTGGCAAGGTTCGGCATCCGTGCACTGCTTGCCGGGACACTGGCCTCACTTATGTCGGCAACAATAATTGGTATGATACTTGGCTAATAATATAAAACAAATAAAAATGCGTAATACAATTCTTATTATCATCTTACTGCAGCTTAGCTTATTTGCAGGTGCACAGGAGAACAGGTTAAATTCACCAGACGGTAAAATTGAACTTACGGTAGTCTATGATACTCAGGTAAGCTGGGAAGTGAAAAAGGGGGATAAACAGCTTGTCCTTCCCTCGGGAATCAGTATGGAACTGACCAATGAGAAATTTCCCGCTGAGAAAGACAGGATAAGAAAAACAGAGACAATAAAGATTAATGAGATCGTAAAAGCCGTAGTTCCACATAAAGACTCTGAAATACAGGATCTCTGTAACGAAATAACAATACATTTTAAATCAGGCTTCTCGCTTGTTTTCAGGGTCTACAATGACGGTGTGGCCTACAGGTTAACATCAGATATTAAAGGCAATATCATTGTAATGAATGAACAGGCAGAGATGAACTTGCCACAGGGATCTATGGCCTGGTATCCTCTGGAAGAGTCATTCATGTCTCATAATGAAAGGACTTATATCCCGACCAGCCTGGATACGATCGAAGAGAAACACCTGGCAAGCTTGCCGGTGCTTTTTAAAAGCAATGGTGTAAATATCCTTGCAACGGAATCAGCCCTGGAAGATTACCCGGGGATGTGGCTTAGAGGTAATGGCAGTAATGCATTAAAGGGAGTATTCCCTTATTACCCGGATGAAGAGAGCTTGGTTGGCGATCGTAACAAAAGGGTAATATCACGCAGGGATTTTATGGCGGAAACAAAAGGCGAACGGTCATTCCCCTGGAGGGTTTTTATTATATCTGATACTGATGCCGGATTAGTCGAGAGTAACATGGCATATCTGCTGGCTGATGAGTGCAGGATGGAAAATACCTCCTGGATAAAACCGGGTAAGGTGGCATGGGATTGGTGGAATAACCTGAATATCTATGGTGTTGATTTCAGGGCAGGCATAAATACTAAAACCTATGAGTATTATATTGACTTTGCTGCGGAATATGATATTGAATATGTAATTCTTGATGAAGGATGGTACCGGCTTGGTGATGTTCTGGACTTGAATCCCAACATAGATATTGAGCACCTGTGTAATTATGCAGAAAGCAAGGGAGTGGGAATTATATTATGGGTGGTATGGAATACCTTTGGAGATAAACTGTATGCGGCACTGCCACAGTATGCTGCCTGGGGTGTTAAAGGCATCAAGGTCGATTTTATGCAACGCGATGACCAGGAAGTGGTTAATTACTACTGGAATATCGCTGAAAAAGCTGCCGCGTATAAACTGATAGTCGATTTTCATGGAGCATATAAGCCCGCCGGCCTCAGGCGTACATGGCCAAATGTTCTTACCAGGGAAGGAGTAAAAGGACTTGAAAACACTAAGTGGAGTGATGATATTACCCCTGATCATGACCTGACCATTCCATTCATAAGGATGGTAGCCGGGCCAATGGATTATACCCCCGGGGCAATGGTTAACTTTGACAGCATCAATTTCAGGCCTTCCTGGAACAGGCCTGCCAGCATGGGAACAAGGGTTCACCAGATGGCGATGTACGTCTTGTATGAAAGCCCCCTTCAGATGCTGGCCGACAGTCCTTCAAATTACAGGAAAGAGAAGGAATGTACCGGCTTTATTGCCGAGGTGCCTGTTACATGGGATGAGACAAGGGTAATGCAGGCAGAAGTGGGGAATTACCTGGTAATAGCAAGGCGCAAGGGAGAAGACTGGTTCCTTGGTGCAATGACTGACTGGTCTGCAAGGGAGTTTGATGTAGATCTTTCCTTCCTCGACGAAGGCGAATATAAGGCAGTGATTTTCAGTGATGGTATAAATGCCGATCGCTTCGCGGAGGATTATGATAAAACTGAGACAAGTGTTTCAAAAGAGGATACAATTAAAATTACAATGGCCTCCGGAGGTGGTTACGTGGCAAGAATAACAAAATAATGATATCATGAAACAATATCTCGATCTGCTCGATCATGTAATGGAGAACGGAGTGAAGAAAACTGATCGCACCGGGACAGGCACCATCAGCGTGTTCGGTTACCAGATGAGATTTGACCTGGAAGAGGGTTTCCCGGTGCTGACAACGAAAAAACTGCATCTTAAATCAATTATACATGAACTCCTGTGGTTCCTTAAAGGTGACACAAATGTGAGGTACCTGCAGGAGAGAGGTGTAAAGATATGGAATGCGTGGGCTGATGAAAATGGTGACCTCGGTCCTATTTACGGTTACCAGTGGCGCTCATGGCCGGCCGCAGATGGACGAAAGATTGACCAGATAAGCCGGGTCATTGAATCAATAAAATCAAAACCTCATTCCAGGCGCCACCTGGTGAGTGCCTGGAACGTGGGCGAGATTGATAATATGGCCCTGCCACCCTGCCATATATTATTCCAGTTCTATGTGGCAGAAGGTAAACTGTCATGCCAGCTGTATCAGCGAAGCGCAGATATTTTCCTCGGAGTTCCTTTTAACATTGCATCCTATTCATTGTTGCTTATGATGATGGCACAGGTAACTGACCTGCAAGCAGGTGAGTTTGTCCATACTTTCGGCGATGCACATATTTACCTTAACCATATTGAACAGGTAAAAGAACAGCTGACAAGGAAACCCTATGACCTCCCCGAAATGAAAATAAACAGGGATATAAAAAATATTTTTGATTTCAAGTATGAAGATTTTAAATTAGTGAATTATAAGGCGCACCCGCATATAAAAGGAAAGATTTCAGTATAACAATAAGCCGGTTAAAATGATTTCCATAATAGTAGCTGTTGCATCAAATAATGCCATTGGCAGGAATAATGAACTTTTATGGCATATACCTGATGACCTGAAAAGATTTAAGAAACTGACCTTAGGACATAATATCATAATGGGTAAAAAAACATGGTACTCTCTCCCGCGCAGGCCTTTACCCGGGCGTAAAAATATAGTGCTTACAGATATTCCGTCCGAATGCATCGAAGGGGGTTGTATAACAGCTTATTCCGTAGAAGATGCCCTTGAAAAATGTGAAAAGGATAAGGAAATATTTATTATCGGGGGAGGATCGGTTTACAGGCAATTCCTTGATATTGCTGACCGCTTATACCTTACCCATGTACATAAGGATTTTGAAGCCGATACTTTCTTCCCGGAGATTGACCCGAAAGTGTGGCAGGAAATTGACAGGGAAGATCATAATAAAACCGATGATAGTGAATTTTCCTGGTCCTATGTTACCTATCAGAAGAAAAAGAAATCCCCCTGAGATTCCGCCACCGCAAGATCCGCTGATAACTATGCCATTCCTTCTTCCGGCTTAACAACAAAGGGTATCAAAAGGGTCCATAAAACCAGCATTGTCGAACCAATAACGGCTTCATGTATACCGTAATAAACAAAAGGCCCGCCCATGGAGTATACCCATATAATGAATGACAGTGAAGTAAAAATTATTTGGAAGGGGCCCTTTACACCCATTATGCTGATAAGATAAAAGGGAACCATGATTAGCAATATTGCGGTTATTACAGTAAGCAGTATTTTACTGTGTTCATAACCCGGAGGTATAAAGCCGATGATCACCAGGTAAGCAGCGACTATCTCGCTGGGGATTAGTTTCAGGAGACGTGACTGGTAATTATTCTCCTGCTTGATTTGTCTGGCCATAATATTAGTATATGTGTTTCTTGAAACTTATCAAAACAGTGTATGCAATTTATGAAAACAATGGATTTATTACAAACTGATTTTAGGGTTAAGAAAGTTGAGAGGGTTGAATAAGGTTGAACATTTTGCTGCAAAACTAAACAGGGCGCAGGCCGCTAAACATTACTCAACAGGGTGTAGCCCGCTCAACATTCTAATATTCCATATTTAGAATATCCCGTACAGGCTATGATCAGAAGTATTGCAGTATAAGATAGAGTAAATATAAAAATTCAGGCGGTTGGTGTCGATACGCCTCTGCAGGTGAAGCACGGGTGTGTCAGATTTGATATCCAGTATACGGCATATTTCAGGATCGGGAGCATTGATTGCCTTGATAAACTGCTCGCCTCCCTTAACCTCTATACGGTATGATGTTCTCAGGATATTAAAAAGAGATTTGTTGTCCAGGTTCCTGGCAGAAAACCTGGGTAAATTTATATTGGGTAAATAGGAGATGTCATAAATTACAGGGTTACCATTCACCAGCCTCAACCGGGTGAAATGCATGGCGCCCACTTCCCTTTCGTGATCACTCAGGCTGAAAGGGAAATCATCGGGCCAGGTAGATAAATTTGGTTTGATAATGGTCCTTGTCTCAAGGTTTTCCTTCCCAATAGCCGTAGTGGTACCGGCAATTGATAATATACCAATGCCTTTTGGAAGTTTATGAACCACACTTCCCAATCCCTGGTGCCTCTTGATGAATCCTTCATTACTGAGCAGGTCAAGGGCATTCCTTACCGTGGGCCTTGTAAGCTTATGCAATTTGCATAACTCATTCTCCGAAGGAAGAAGATCGCCTTCCCGGTATAAGCCGTCTACTATATGCCTTCGCAGAATCTCATATAACTGTCGGTATTGTGGTATTTTCCCCAGCCTCATCACGAAAATGTTTAATGCAAACATAAAAACAAATTCTTTCAGCTCAAAGTAAATATTATGAAATTAAGTAAAAACATGTAAATATTAGTTATTTTTTAATGGTGCCCCGGAGCCTAAATCAATAATTAATTAAATAGCATAAAATCATACACATAAGTATATATAAATATATTTTTACGATTACTGGTTAAATTGATAAATCATGTTTATATTTGTACTTGTATTTACAAGTTAGAGCTATGGCCACACAAATTAAAATGCCAAGGCAGGGGCAGTCTGTAGAGTCCTGCATCATAACCAAACTTTATATGGAAGAAGGCAGCGAAGTAAAAGAGGGAGACCTCCTGTTTGCATACGAAACCGATAAAGCCTCTTTTGAATATGAGTCGGAACAGGATGGCATACTGCTTAAATGGCTTTTCAGTGAGGGTGATGAGGTACCGGTGTTGGAAACGGTATGTATTGTAGGGGAGGAAGGAGAGCATGTTGATGATGAGAGGCGATCCGGGATATCGCCTAGAGCAATGAGGATGGCAGAGGAGAAAGGTATTGACATCAGCAAAATAAAGGGTTCCGGGCCGGGAGGAAGGATTATTGTCCGCGACCTGGAAGGTGCTGAAAAAACAGAGAAAGTTGTATCCACCCCTGCTGACACAGATGAATATAGTGATGAACCCCTTACATACATCAGGAAAATCATTGCAAACTCAATGTTCCGGTCACTGCAGAATTCTGCCCAGCTTACCCATCACCTGGGAGCAGATGCAAGGAAATTGCTGGCAACAAGGGATAAGATTAAGGAAAGAAAAGGAAATAAGGGCTATGTTAATATTACAATCAATGACCTGGTTTGTTTCGCAACAATAAAAGCCCTGGCTAAGCATCCACGTGTCAATTCACACTTGCATGGTGAAACCATGAGGTTATTCAGAAATGTAAACCTGGGAATCGCTGTTGATACCGATCGTGGACTTATGGTCCCGGTAATAAAAAAGGCTGACAGATTAAGTATCGAGGCACTGTCAAAAGAGGCTGAAAACCTGTCTGCCCGCTGTCGCTCGGGAACAATTGATCCTGACATACTGAGACCTGAAGCAGGGTCATTTACGGTATCAAACCTGGGTAATTACGGAGTGGAAATGTTTACCCCCATTATTAACCTGCCACAGACAGCCATCCTGGGTGTTAATGCCATAGTGCCACGTCCGGCAGAACTGGGTGACGGAGTTTATGGTTTCGTTCCTTATATAGGCCTAAGCCTGA
Organism: Bacteroidota bacterium; assembly: GCA_034659275.1. Classification (GTDB taxonomy): domain Bacteria; phylum Bacteroidota; class Bacteroidia; order Bacteroidales; family VadinHA17; genus UBA9300. Next base: position 45,903 of record JAYEGY010000072.1, read on the forward strand.
CATACGATCATCGTGCCCTTGACGGTGGTGAGGCTACCCGTTTTTTGAAACAGGTAGCGGAAGAAATTGAAAATATTAAAATAAAATAATGATATATGCCAAAGAACCAGTTTATTGATCCGGATAGGATAAGAGAGAAAGCAGAGATAACATTTAAGCCGATCCCGATAAACCAATACAGTAAATCATTAAATGACGAACGGGCAAATTTCAGTGATGAGGATCTCGTGCGTATTTACCATGATATGATATTGATAAGGGAATTTGAGAGCATGCTGAACCTTATCAAAACAACAGGTGAGTACAGGGGTATACCTTATAACCATCCCGGTCCGGCACATCTCTCAATAGGTCAGGAAGCAGCTGCAGTGGGTATGGCATATAGCCTGGGTGCTGACGATTATATTTTCGGTTCGCACAGGAGTCACGGCGAGATACTGGCAAAGGGATTATCAGTCATTCATGGAAGTGATGATGATACACTGGAAACAATAATGAAGTCCTACTTTAACGGGGCTATTTATGATATTGTAGCAAAAGATCATGATGGTTCTGTTAAGGAAATTGCAGAGAAGTTTCTTGTTTACGGGACTCTGGCAGAGATATTTGCAAGAATAACAGGATTTAATAAGGGTCTTGGGGGAAGCATGCATGCCTTTTTTACCCCTTTTGGTGTGTATCCTAATAATGCAATAGTAGGTGGGAGTGGCGATATATCAGTAGGAGCTGCCCTGTATAAAAAGGTAAACCGTAAAAAGGGAATAGTAGTGGCCAATATAGGCGATGCTTCAATGGCATGCGGACCGGTATGGGAAGGTATTTCCTTTGCAACAATGGACCAGTTCATTGAGCTGTGGGAAGGTGACATGAAAGGGGGCCTGCCCCTGATCATTAATATAATAAATAACCATTACGGAATGGGAGGACAGACCGCAGGTGAGACTATGGGTTATGGCATTGCTGCACGCATAGGTGCGGGGGTCAACAGGGACCAGATGCATGCGGAGAGAATTGACGGCATGAATCCCCTGGCTGTCATAGATGCCTATAAAAGAAAAATGAAAGTGATCGGGGACCAACGAGGACCCGTACTGCTCGACACAGTAACCTATCGCTACAGCGGCCATTCCCCCTCCGATGCTTCATCATATCGTTCAAAGGAGGAGATGGAAGCCTGGCAAAAGCATGATTGCATTATTAGTTACCGCAATGATCTTATTGATAATAATGTAGCCGATAGGGATTCTTTGCGCTCGATTGATGGTAAGGTTAATGACCTGGTGCTTGAGATATTCAAACTGGTTCTTGATGATAAAATATCACCAAGAATGGATATGGATAAGGACCCGGATATTATTGGTGAATTAATGTTTTCCAATGCTTCAGTTGATGCCATGGAGAAGGGAGAACCTGAAGTATTAATCCCTGTTAAAGACAATCCCAGAGTAAAGCAAATAGCCAGGAAGGAAAGATATGCTTTTGACAAAGATGGTAAGCCTTATACAAAAATGAAGCAGTACCAGCTCAGGGATGGTATTTTCGAGGCAGTGATAGACAGGTTTTATAAAGATCCCACACTTATAGCCTTTGGAGAGGAAAACCGTGACTGGGGCGGCGCCTTTGCCGTTTATCGTGGACTCACCGAAGCCCTGCCTTATAACAGGCTTTTTAATTCCCCTATATCTGAAGGGGCTATAGTGGGAGTGGCTGTGGGCTATGCCATGTGCGGGGGAAGGGTAATACCTGAAATCATGTACTGCGATTTCCTGGGCAGATCAGGCGACGAAGTTTTTAACCAGTTACCCAAATGGCAGGCAATGAGCGGTAACATAATAAAAATGCCTGTTGTACTAAGAGTGTCTGTAGGTTCAAAGTACGGGGCCCAGCATTCACAGGACTGGACATCATTGGTGGCTCATATTCCCGGTTTGCAGGTTGTGTTCCCGGCAACTCCCTATGATGCAAAGGGCTTGATGAATACAGCATTGCAGGGAACCGACCCTGTGGTATTCTTTGAGAGCCAGAGAATATATGATATAGGCGAGCAGTTTCATAAGGAAGGAGTACCTGAAGGATACTATGAAATACTGCTGGGCGAGCCTGATATCAAAAGGGCAGGGTCAGATATTACTATACTTACCATCGGGGCTATACTTTACAGGGCCCTGGAAGCATCAGATATTCTTCAGGACAGGTACGGTGTGAACGCAGAGATTATTGATGCCCGTTCACTGGTGCCCTTCAATTATGAACCGGTCCTGGAATCAGTGAAAAAAACCGGCAGAATACTGATTACCGGTGATGCCACAGAGCGTGGTTCATTCATGAACGATATGGCACGAACCATTACCGAGCTGGCGTTTGATCATCTGGATGCCCCGGCAGTGGTTGTTGGATCACGTAACTGGATAACACCGGCTTATGAACTTGAAGATGCCTTCTTCCCCCAGCCCGGATGGATAATCGATACAATTCATACATCTATTTTGCCCCTGGACGGCCATAAGGTCAAGAATGACTTTTCTTATAAGGGCAAAATTGCAAGAGCAAAACGGGGGATATGAATATATGGACTGAAATATCAGAAAAACTAAAAAGCGAAACAACGGCTTACAGGGATCAACATGAATGCCTGAAGGTGAATGCCCATATCCATACATCTTATTCATTCAGTTCGTTTGATTCGATCGACAGTATTGTTGCCGAGGCTCGGAAAGAAAATATCAAGGTTCTTGGCATTAACGATTTTAATACTGTTGACGGTTATCCGGAATGGGCAGTGAAGTGTTATAAAGCGGGTATATTACCGCTTTTTAATATTGAAATGATAGGACTCAGCCACATTGATATGAAAAAAGGGCACAGGGTTAATGATCCCAATAACCCCGGCCGTACATATATAAGCGGTAAAGCCCTGGCATACCCTCTTAAACTTTCACCTGGTAATGAACTAAGACTGAAGCATATCAGGGACCTGTCGAATGAGCATGTACGGCTTATGACTCATAAAGTAAATGACCTGCTGGATGAGATTGATGATAATCTTATGATCGATTTCGATAAAATGCTTCATGATCATACATTGGGAATGGCAAGAGAACGCCACCTGGCGGCGATGATAAGAAGGGAAATTGAAAACAACCATATGCCGGGCAAAGATCGTGATGAGATTTTCTTCACACTGCTCGGCAATGACTATATTGATATTAAAAATGGTGATAATGCTCAGCTTGAAAACCTTATACGATTTAAACTACTGAAAGCAGGGGGAGCCGCCTTTGTTGAGGAAGACCCGGAAATATTTATTGAGCCTGATGAAATTCGTGATTTGATTCTCGATGCCAAAGGTATACCGACATATCCTTTCCTGGCCGATTTCAATAAGGGCAGGTACACTGATTTTGAAGCTGACAGGGAGAGGGCAGCATCATCACTTTTTGAACAGGGATTTTACAGTGTGGAATTTATACCGGCAAGGAACGATTACCAGAAATTAAGGGATTATGTAGCGTTTTTATATGGGAGGGGATTTATTATTACCTTTGGGACAGAGCATAATTCACCCGGTGTTAAGCCGCTGGAAGTGAAAGCAGCCGGAAGTCACGACCTGGATGATTTCTTGCTCCGGGTAAACTATGAAGGAGCATGCATAATGGCAGCACACCAGTACCTTGTTGCAACAAACAGATCAGGGTACCTTGACGAAAACAGGCTGCCGAAGATATCCGACAAGAAGGCGTTCATTGAATTAGGCAACAGAATAATAAAAACCATAAGATCATTGTCATCCTGACTATGTCGGCCGAAGCTGTGGCGGAGGCTGAGCAAAGCGAAGAGTGACAGACGAACATTAATAACACAGTTAGCCATATGAAAGGCAAAGCAATCATAATAACCGGCGGGGCACAGGGCCTGGGTGAAGGAATTGCACGTGAGTTATTTAAACAGGGTGCCAATATTGCACTGGCTGATATTAAGGAGGATGAAGGTAAAAAACTTGCTGATGATCTCAATAATAACAAAAGTGCAAATAGAACAGTTTTTTATTGCTGTGATGTATCAGATTATAAGTTTGTTACCAAAATGATGACCGCAGTTGTAGATGAGTTTGGCAGTATAGATGTTCTCATTAGCAATGCCGGCATCCTGCATGCCGGCAGCCTGGATGAGATGGATGTTGAAACATTTGAGATGCTTACAAGGGTGAATTACCAGGGCTATTTTAACTGTGTGAAAGCGGTAAGCCCATTTATGAAGAAACAACATAAAGAAGACCCGGGAAGGTTTATGGATATCATCCAGGTGAACTCAAAATCAGGATTGCAGGGGAGTCTTAAAAATTTTGCATATGCAGGAAGTAAATTCGGTGGTATAGGACTTACCCAGTCCTTTGCCCTGGAGCTTATAGGGTATAATATTAAAGTTAATTCAATTTGCCCGGGCAACTATTTTGAAGGGCCTCTCTGGTCTGATCCGGAAACCGGCTTGTTCAGGCAGTACCTGGATGCTGGCAAGGTGCCCGGTGCAAGAACAATTAGAGATGTTAGGTCACATTATGAAAAACAGGTACCGATGGGACGCGGTTGCCGTGTTTCAGATGTGGTTAAGGCCATTAATTATGTAATAGACCAGGAGTATGAAACCGGCCAGGCGATACCGGTTACGGGGGGACAGGTAATGCTAAAATAGAACGAATGAAAACCAGGGCAGTCAGACTATACGGGAAAAAGGATTTGCGTATTGAGGAATTTGACCTTCCACCGATAGGCAAGGATGAAATACTGGCCAGGGTGATCACTGACAGTATATGTATGTCATCACATAAAGCAGCCGTGCAGGGAGAGGATCATAAGAGAGTGCCCGGTAATGTATCCGAAAATCCTGTTATAATAGGACACGAGTTTGCAGGTGAACTCGTGGAGGTGGGTGAGGAGTGGAAAGATAAGTTCAGTCCCGGGGATAAATTTTCCATACAACCAGCCATTAATTACAAGGATGGACCCGTGGGTGTTTTGAGTGCACCCGGTTATTCCTATCCTTATATTGGGGGCGACACAACATATGTTATCATACCCCGGGAAGTGATGAAGCAGGATTGTCTGCTTAAATACAGGGGACCCGGCTATTACCCCGCTTCACTTTCAGAACCTTTATCGTGTGTTATAGGTGCCATGCATGCAAGCTACCATACAAAACCCGGTTCATATATACACAGTATGGGTATTGTTGACAGGGGGAGGATGGCCATCCTTGCCGGTGCAGGACCTATGGGTCTGGCTGCGATCAATTACGTTCTCGAAAGGGAAGACCGCAGGCCGGCATTACTGTTGGTTACCGATATTGACCGGGGAAGGCTTGAAAGGGCGGAAAGACTTTATACTCCCGAATATGCATCAAGCAAGGGTGTTGAGCTGAAATATATTAATACTGGTGCTATTGATAAGCCTGTTGAACATATGAAAGGGCTTTCGGGCGGACAGGGCTTTAATGATGTTTTCATTTTTGCCCCCCTGCCTGCTGTTATTGAACAGGGGGATGCCATACTGGCGTTTGATGGCTGCCTTAATTTTTTTGCCGGTCCCTCTGATCCGGAGTTTAAAGCGCCTTTCAATTTTTATAATGCACATTATAATTATACCCACATTGCAGGAACCTCGGGAGGCAATAACAATGACATGAGGGAAGCCATTAAGATTATGGAAGCCGGGTTTGACCCGGCCGGGTTGGTTACACATATAGGAGGGCTTAACGCGGTTATTGATGCCACCCTGGATTTGCCCGAAATACCCGGAAGCAAAAAATTGATATATACCCATATAGATATGCCTCTTATTGCTATAGAAGATTTTGAAGAGGTGGGGAAAAAGAACAGGCTATATGCCGGCCTGGCAGAGATAACGGTAAGGCATAAGGGATTGTGGTCAGTTAAGGCAGAGGAATATTTGCTTAGCAGATGCCTGTAAGAAGGTTTAGCGGGCTTCGCCCTGTTGAGTAGTGTTTAGCGGGCTGCGCCCTGTTGAGTTATGCAGCTCAAAACCCAACCCTACTCAACCTACTCAACCTACTCAACCTTACTCAACCTCCTGTTTTCGTCACTCTTTTCAGACTGATTTTTTAAAGTATAGATAATCAGCATTATAGGTCTTTTATTTTGATATTTTTGGGTGTCCCATTATCTTGTAAAGATGTTTGTAAGGGAAAAAAAGAACAAGAGTGGGACTGTTAGCGTGCAGATCATTGATATTAGCAAAGTATATCGCTTTATGGATACACTGCATAGGAGTCTAAAGGATCAGGTGGAGCAGATCTCCTTTGATTATACCATTTCGGTATTGGGAGGGAAGATCTCGGCAGTATTCTATGACATGACCACGTTATATTTTGAAGCCGAGGACGAGGATGATCTTCGGATTGCCGGGTATTCAAAAGATGGCAAGCCACACCATCCCCAGATTCTATTGGGTTTATTGGTTGGTCCAAATGGTTATCCTATCGGTTATGAGTTATTTGAGGGCAACAAATACCTTAAACTGGAGGGGGATGTAAAAATAGAGATCGACTACGAGAAATTCGAAACAGATGATAAATGGGATGGACTTAAAGGATATGTGACCAATACCAGGCTATCAGCCAAGAAAGTTATTCAAAATTATAATCAGTTGTGGCAGATCGAAAGAGCATTTCGAATTTCGAAAACGGATCTCAGGATCAGACCCATTTATCACCGAAATGGGAACAGGATCGAGTCGCATATTTGCATCTCCTTTGTAGCATACACTATCTACAAAGAGGTTGAGAGAAGATTGGCCGAAAAGAATATTCCTTTAAGCCCTGCAAGGGTAGCAGAGCTTACAAGGACCATGTATACCATCAAAATCAAGATCCCGGAGACCGATCAATGGGAAATCATCCCTTTTGAGTGGACTGATGAGCAGGAACTGGTGGGCAAAATCCTATAGTAAACTGGCTAGGGTGTCCCAATGACGAAAACAGGAAGGTTTAGCGGGCTTCGCCCTGTTGAGTTATGCAGCTCAAAACCCAACCCTACTCAACCTACTCAACCTACTCAACCTTCTCAACCTTCTCAACCTTCTCAACCTTCTCAACCTTCTCAACTTCCCTTAACTTTAACCGCTTCCCTTAGGGCATTGATCATATATGCAATACTATTTACCTCTTGTCGAAAATCTA
>JAYEGY010000073.1:0-13579 GCA_034659275.1 Bacteroidota bacterium
ACTACTTTTGTTTACAAAGGTAAAATTAATAGCCGGGTCTCCCCTAACAAGGTTGGCCTTAAAAGTGCTTGAGCCGTGTGCTGGGAAACTCGCATGCACGGTTCTTAGGGGGCGTAAGCTACCCGGTGCACCAATGCAACCAAAGTGATTACTATTTACCTGAGACAATGTTTGAAATTTTCATTATGATGACACTATGTGAACAAATCTCAATTATTTTAGGTCCGGATAAAATCACTGCAGGAATAACGATTTTACTCGCTTTGATTACAGGATTTTATGCATATTGGACTTGGAGAATGGTAAAAATACAGGTAAAATCCCTACTCTCATGACTTCTTCAGAAGTTGTAGCTTTTAATGAGAATAATACCGAAAATAAAAGTCTTGGGAAAAGCCTTGCCACAATTGTCATAAACCCAGGTGAGTATATTCGAAAAGATATTATTGTTTTAGAAGATTATAAATTGCCTAGAATATTGACATTTCATTTTGAGATGGAGTATAAATCTTCAGTTAATAAAGATGAAATTTATTTCACAAGGTATATTTATAAATTTGATTCGAAAAGAAATTTTGATTTATCAATTGAATCTACTGAAATGCAATAAATAGGTACAGGCGCTAACATGCGGTAATGCAATAATATATCAATTATGAAAACCATCATTACAATCACTTTTATTTTAGCAGGCACAGTCAATTCTTTATATGCACAAACTGCTGATTTGGAATTCAAATTAAATGAATACTTCGATGGAATAGCGCAATTTGGTTTCTCCGGAACTGTAATTGTGGGCGACAAGACAAGTGTTATTTATTCCTCCCCATTTGGTTTTGCTGATAAAAAGGAAGAAAGAAAAAATACCTCTTCTACGGTTTTTACCACGGGTTCAATAACAAAAGTATTTACCGCACTTATAATACTTGATTTAGAAAATAAAAGACTGCTCAGTCTAGATGATCCTATTACAAAATATGTGAAGAATGTACCCGACGATAAAAAAGACATTACAATAAGACATTTATTATCTCACACATCTGGGATTAAACGAAATGATTTGCCTGGAGGTGATACGAACCTCGAGGCTACCAAAAAGGCTGTTCTAATAGATTTACTGGATTCTGAACTTTTATTTGAGCCCGGTGAAAAGCAAGAATACTCTAATATAGCCTATACATTGCTTGCCATAATAGCTGAAAATATAGAGGGATCTGAATATGAAGACATATTATATAATAGAATAACAAAACCAGCAAAAATGTATCAGACGGGGTATCATTTGCCTCAATATAAAAACATAGATCTTGCTAAAGGGTATCGGGGAAATAACGAAATTCCTGCCGTTATTAATTTACCACAACTGGAAGATGGTTTAACATGGAATTTAAGAGGTAATGGAGGTATACACTCTAATATATTTGATATGTATAGATTCTTTATTGCACTCAGCAATAATCAGTTAATTGATCAGAAAATGTTACATGAAATGATTCAGAAACCTTCGGTTTCTGTGAATGAAAATAGATATTACGGGTTGGGCTTTGAAGTATTAATAGAAGAAAATAAAAAAGACATCTCACACAGTGGTGGGAATGGATATTTTGCTTCAGATTTTCACTGGCTTATTGATGAAGGAAAAATGTTTTACATTGCTACAAATGAAGGTAACCTTAACATTGGTCAGATTTCTGAAAATATAAAAAACATAATCAGAAATCTACCTTACAATGAACCTCCAAAATTAAGAGAGGTTAGTGATGAAAATCTAAAAAGACTGGAAGGTTGGTATCGGCTAACCGATATAGATTCTTTGCAAATTACAGCGCATACCACGTATCTCAGCCTCTCTACACAGTCAAATGCATTGATAAAAAAAATATATAGTGGAATGAGTCCTTCTACAGAGGATGTGGCCAATAAATATGCTGCAGAATCAAAAAGAGTATTAGAACAGGAGTTTGTTGGAAATTTTAATCCAAAATATGAAGCCATGAATGGCAGCACATCCATCAACAACCTGAAAAGATATCATTCCTATGATGCAGATTGTTGGCTTGAAAATTTCGGTCTATATAAATCAGTAGATATGGTTGCTGCAAAAGGCACCAAGGAATTTACCTTTGTTCTTTTGAAAATTAATTTTGAGTCTGGAGCAGCAGCAGAGCTTTTCACATGGAGAAAAGGAGTTTTATCTAATATTTCTGTAATACCAGACTGGACAGATTTTGAGTTTAACATCAAACTTTATCCAATATGGCCCACCGGGTTTCAATCATACAACATAAGTAACCCCTTACATACAAACGCTAAATTAAATTTGGAAGAGAATGAATCTGTAATAATTCTAGGTGAAATGCAATTGAGGAGAATTGAAAACCGCGGGTGTTTTTATAAAAAAGCCCTGGAAGGGCTTAATAGTAATAGCCGGGGTTTTACCCCCGGGCAATGACAGTATAAAAACCGCTTCCCCGCCGCGCGGGAGAGGTTTTTTTTGTCGGCACTTACCCACAGGTGTGACTGTGGCTATTACTATTCACCGCCTCCAGCGGTGAGTCGAGCTCGACGAAGTCAATCTTCATTCACAGATACTTCCCAGCCGTAGTCCACATATTCCCATTCAATTTCTTCGCCGTCAACATGCACCACCAGAAATCCTTCTTCCATGCCATCACGCGGGCCGTTCCACCAGGAGGCCGATACAGCACCGCCGGTAATGAAATGGGTATCTTTGACATATATGTCTTCCAGAAAATGCAGGTGGCCCTGCAATACAAGCTTAAGGTTATACTCGTCAAACAAGGCCAGCACCTCCCTGGCATTTGTTATTACCAGCCCCTCATTATTAGCTATTGTGGATCCGTAAACCAGCTGGGTCTGGACGGTAATGAAAGGAATGTGTACGCTTATTGCAATCGGGGTCTCCGGGTCCACATTCGCCAGGTCTTCTTTCAACCATGCCATCTGCAGGCTGTCAACATGGCCGTAGTATCCGGAGCCATCTTCTTTTTCATCCACTGAATCCAATATGTAAAATCGCCATCCCTTGTGATCGAAAGCATAGTATCGCTCACCTATCCTTTCTTCGTACATCTTCTCACCATAAAGCGGGTGTGAGGAGTCTACACCGCTTTGTTCATAAATCCCAAACACCTCATGGTTGCCCATGGTATTGTAAACAGGCATTTCTATCTGTGAAGACAATTCATTATACAGATCATACAATGAATCAGCCCTGGACTCTGTCTGCCCCAAGGCATCCATTATCTGGTCGCCACCGGTGATCACAAAATCAGGGTTCATCCTGTTGACCGTGTCAATAGCCTGTTTGAAGCCTTTGTCCGCATTCTTCTCGGGTTGTACGTGTATATCGGTAAGAAAAGCAAAGCTGAATTGATCTTGTGATTCAGCTTTTTTCGGTGCGTTACATGATGAAAGAAAAAACAGGATAACAGAAATAATTACGACAGGCAATAATTGTATTTTTGATGATTTCATAACAATACTTTTAGTAAGGTTTTAAAAAAATTTTTAAAGATTTATAAAGATACAAAATATATATCAGGCTTTCCTCATGAAAGTAAGACCTTGTATTAACTAGTTTTTAACCGTCCAGCCATAATCAATATATTCCCAGGTAAATTCCTCTCCCTCAACATTTACAATCAAAAATCCTTCCTCCGTATCTCCGTAGGGACCATTCCACCAGTCGCCACATACAGCTCCACCTGTAATAAAATGGATACCTACAGCATAAATATCCTCCAGGATGTGCAGGTGGCCCTGCAAAACGAGCTTCAAATTATGATCCCCGAATAAGGAAATAACATCAGTGCCATTGCTTATCAACGGGATATCTGCCTTATTATCAGATGCTCCTTTGGGTAACTGGGTTTTCAGGCTTATAAATGGTATATGCACACTGATTACGATAGGTGCCAGCGGATCAACTCCACTTTCTTCATAAATACCGAACAATTCGTGGTTTCCCATGGTATTGTAAACCGGCATATTGAGTAAGGATGACAGAAAAAAGATGAAGGATAAAATAATTATAACTGCCACCAGTTTTATCCTGATTATTTTCATAATATGAAAACCATTAACTCTGCCTGGATGGTTGTGGCATGTTTGTTACTTAAAGATAGAAATATTTTTCCTTCAGTCACAAATTATTGCATTAAATGATAAATAAAAACCAGTAGCTTTCGTACAACATTCATATAATTTTCCAGTCTTTATATTAATTGTCTAAATTTGGCCGGGGTGTGCTCAAAAATTCTGCTTCTTGTCATCCTGAACGAAGTGAAGGATCTAATCATCTGACAATTAGTAATAAGATTCTTCGCTAACGCTCAGAATGACAATTATGAGGCGTCCCTACGAAGATGGATAAAAATAACTTTAACCAGAAAATGACATGAAAAGAAACACCTTTACCAGGATAGCATATCCTGCAATTATCCTGTTTTTACTATCAGTAAAACTACCTGCCCAGTCAATCAGCGGTGACTGGTACACATTGATTGAGACACAGGGCATTTATTTGCAGTTGAACCTCCATCTGCAGGAAAACCAATCGGGCCTGACAGGGACATTTGATGTACCTGAACAGGGTGTTGCCGGTGTTCCTTTAACTTCAGTAAGCCTTACTGACCAGCAATTTGAATTCTCTTTCGTGCCCGCCGGATTCTCGTTTGAGGGTATCACTGATCCATCTTATTCCCAGATAATAGGATACTTTAAACAGGGGGATTTAAATGTACTGACCAAATTTGGCCGGGAACCGGTTGATATGCCCGAAGATAGCGGTGCTGCATTAAAAGAAATATATAATAAGGAAGAGGTTTATATTGAAATGAGGGATGGAATAAAGCTGTTTACCTCAATATATTCTCCAAAGGAAGCAGGTGAACAATCACCAATCCTTCTTTTCAGAACACCATATAACGCGGAACCGCTGGGCGAAGATGGGTTTAATTACTTTGTAACAATATACCACAGGTTCATACAAGAAGGTTATATTCTGGCATTCCAGGATGTAAGGGGAAGATACATGAGTGAGGGTGACTACGTAAATATCAGGCCGTACATACCCAACAAAAAGGGGGAAGAGGTTGATGAAGCGTCGGACACTTACGATACAGCCGAATGGCTTATTAATAACGTTGAAAACAATAATGGCCGGATAGGCGTAACGGGCATTTCATACCCGGGTTTTTATGCAACCATGGCCATACTGGCTGATCATCCTGCCATAAAGGCGGTATCGCCCCAGGCACCTGTCTCTAACTGGTTTTTAGGCGATGACTGGCATCATAACGGGGCATTTTTCCTTATTGACGGCTTCAGCTTCTATACCAGCTTCGGCGATCCCCACCCCGGGGAATCGAGGAGGAATTACCCGCTGAACTTCCGGTGGGGATCTGAAGACAATTATGACTTTTTCATGGATATGGGCCCTATAAAGAATACCAAGAAGGTATTTCCCGACTCCGTTAGGTACTGGCATGAGCTTTTTGAGCACCCAAACTACGATGACTGGTGGAAAGCCACGGTCCCCCTGCCTCACCTGGAAAACATAAATCCTGCTGTCATGACTGTTGGAGGATGGTTTGATGCGGAAGATCTGTATGGTACACTAAACACCTATAAATCGATTGAAGAGCAGAACAGGGCCAGGCATCCCAATTACCTGGTGATGGGACCATGGTCGCACGGACAATGGGCCAGTGGCGAAGCCCAAAACCTGGGAGATATATACTGGGGTATGTCCACAACTGATATGTACCATGACCTTGAAGTCGATTTCTTTAACTATTATTTAAAAAATGAAGGAGAAGAAGATTTCGCTGAAGCCTACATCTATATGACAGGCGAAAACCAGTGGAAAGAATATGCCGACTGGCCACCTGAAGATGCCAGTAAAAAAACCATTTACCTCCAGCCCGGAGGCGGGATAAGTTTCACTGCACCTGAAGCTGATATTAATTTTTCCGAATATGTTTCTGATCCCGGCAAACCGGTGCCTTATATGGAAGGCATACACCTTCGAAGGGATCCGGTATATATGATTGACGACCAGGGATTTACCGCAAGACGACCGGATGTGCTTGTATTCGAGACAGAACCACTCACTGAAGATATAACTCTTACAGGCCCCGTAACGGCCGATCTATGGGTATCTACCACGGGAACAGATGCAGATTTTATCGTTAAGATCATCGATGTATTCCCCGACCAGGTTATACCTCCGCCTGATGCTGATATTGATTCGCCCCTGGGCGGCTATCAGATGCTTGTAAGGGGCGAAGTGATGAGAGGAAAGTACAGGAACAGCTTTGAAGATCCTGAACCATTTATACCCGGTGAAATTACCAAAGTAAGCTTCAGCATACCCGATCTTGCCCATAAGTTCAAAAAGGGCCACAGGCTTATGATACAGATACAGAGCAGCTGGTTTCCCCTGGTCGACAGGAACCCCCAGAAGTTTGTGAATATTTACGAATGTGATGAGGAAGATTTCCAGAAAGCTACTATCAGGGTGTATCATGACAGGGACTATCCGTCAGGGATCAACGTAATGATGAAGTATTAATTATGAGTGATGAATTATGAATTATGAATTAATTTATTACAATTTTTATAGTTAGAAGGGAAAAAATTGAAATGATTCTATGAAAAAGATCAGCAGGAAAGAATTTATTACCAGGGCCGGAGCGGGGATTGTTGGTCTGGGCATGTTATCCGGGAGGCCATTCAAAGGCAAAGAGGAGAAACCTGTGTTGAACGAATTAGGAAATACGGGAATATTTGTCACCTCTCTTTGCTTTGGTGCTTCAAGAACCAATGATGAAGGCCTGATACGTTTTGCCATCGACCACGGAATAAACTTCCTGGACACCGGGCGTTCCTATGCAAGGGGTAATAATGAGAGACTAGTAGGCAGAGCCGTTAAAGGAAGAAGGAAAGATATTGTAATACAATCAAAGATGCACCTGGAACCCGATGAACTCAGGTATGAAGGTAAAGGAAGGAAGGGCCATGCTGAAATAAAGGAAATTCTTGAGAAGCGTATTGGGGAGAGCCTCGAAGCACTCGACACCGACTATATTGATATTATGTTATTTCACAGTGCCGACCAGGAATATCTCACCTACCATGAAGCTGTACTTGAATTCTATGATAAAAAGAAACGGGAGGGCATAATCAGGGCACATGGCTTCTCATCCCATGATTACAGCCTTGGCCTGTTGAAGAAAAACAACAGTGACAAATTCTACGATATTGTAATGCACGCTTTTAATTACAAGGGCGGATTCACACATTCGCTGTCGGGTTGGTCGGCACGATGGGACCAGGATGTTTTACTGGAAGAACTGGAGAAGGCCGCCGGCATCGGAACCGGCATAGTTGCCATGAAAACCTGCTCAGCCGGCCCATATTCATTTAACGGCAAGGACGAACCAACGTACCTCCAGGCTGTAGAATGGGTTCTGCAACATCCCTTTGTACATTCTGCTGCAGTTGCCATGATGAATTATGAACAGGCAAGAAACTATATTGGCTGACCTATTCTTCAGGTATAAGACATAAGCAGGGATCCTCATATTCAGGAGATAAATCAGGAATACCATCGCCATTCGTATCTTCCATTGATGAAAGATATTGAACAAGTGCTATCCATTCTTTACCTTCCTGTATGCCCTCAGCTTTTTCGTCAAAATCAATGACAGCTTCCGACATATCCTCCACCTCATTGCCACCAGCATCTTTTGGCTTAACCCGTATAAGCCCAAAAGTCATCTCCTGGATTATCCCTATAAATTCAAGCATATATGCATTGGCGGTTATGGAATATAAGAGCGGATTCTTACGCGAGATATCCACAGATACCAGTTCACCATCATCATTTTTAATACTTATTGAATTTATCTTCCTCAATATCCCCCTGTCAGGATCATACTTCACTTCGAGTCCTGAAAAATAGCAATAGTTGGAAGGAGTCGATTTATATGCCACAAGGAGTATTTCTAGTATCCTCTTGAGCTCTTTGGCATTCACATACACTCTTGCCAGGGGGTATCCCGGTACCTCATCATCACCCCTACCCAGCGACACGACCCTGAAGATGTCCTGGGCAGTCTGTATCCCGGGTTCCATCCTGTCTCTTATCACCCCGGATGCCACCATACTTATGTCTGTCCCTGCCTCTGTCCCGGAATTCACATACTCATAAATTGCATCGGCAACAAGGGGACCAAGGTTACTTTCCTCCAATTCACCGTATTCATTGCAATCGAGAGCATATTCTGTCTTTACGACTTTTTCGCCAAGCCTGTATCCACTTACACCATACAGTTTTTTCGAGATAAGATTCTTATGAGCTTCTATCTGCTTTTGTATCTCCCTGTCGCCTAAAATATTATCATCCACAGTTATCAATTCATAGTTAATTACCCTGACCCTGCCATCTGTTACTTCGACTTCAAGTTTACCGATATTTCTACCATAGCTACCTGTTTGAACGAGAGGTGTATTGTTTATCAATAAAGGTTTCTCCAGCGCGGTATGAGTATGACCGCTTATTAAGATATCTATATCGTCTACTTTTTCTGCAAGCTCCACATCCTCCCCTGTCCATTCTCCATCATCATCTTTCTCAATGCCACTGTGCGACAAGCATATAATAATATCACAGCCCCGGTTTTTAAGTTGTTTTGTAAGCTTTCTTGCAGACCTGGTTATTCTGTCAAAGGTTATTGGCACTGCATATGCAGCTGATTCATCAGCATCCTCACCCAGAAGGGCAAAAAGACCTATTTTCAATCCATTCCTTTCAATAGTCATTGAACGGCTTATTATTCCCTCATCAAAAAGAGCTTTGAGACTATCATCGGCATTGTCTCTTTCATCAAATTCAGCATTGCTTAATAGTAGTTGCGGTATTTCACCGACAGCACGTGAATTGTTGATTATGTCAGCCAGCTTCCCGGGACCAAAATCAAATTCATGATTGCCCAGGGCCACGGCATCGTATCCCATTTTTTTCATCAGCGGTAGCTGGAAAGGATTATATTCTTCCATGTAATGAAAGAAAGTCCCCATCAGAAAATCTCCGGCATCGACCACCAGCAGGTTGTCCTGGTTTGCAGTCCTTTCCCTCTCAATAATTGCAGCCAGACGGCTAAACCCACCTCTTGTCAGGTCATCACCCGTAGTGAAAGGAGTATATTCTGAAGAGGGTGCATAACCTTCGAGCCTGGAATGCAAATCATTGGTATGCATAATTACCAGCTTGCGGGTATCCTGGGCTAAGGTATTCTGAATGAATAAGAATATAACAAGCAAAGCCGAAGCTGTAAGACGTAAATATTTTATTCTCATTTTCAAGTGGTTTTCTTTTTGGCTAATATAATTAATTATCCTTTTTCAAAGGGGAGATTCATTTACTGCTAAAGTTCTTTAAAAAATCGGCAACGACAAAGATGCTTCCGCCGATAAAAATAATATCCCCGGCCTCTGCATTTGAAAGGGCTGAATTATATGCATCCCCGACTGAATGGAAAGCATTGCCCCTTAATGAGTATTGAATAGCTTTCCCCCTGAGTATTTCATGGTCCAGTGCCCTGGGTATTGAGGCCCTTGTAAAATAGTATTCTGCGTCATCGGGGAAAAGGCCCAGTATACTGTCAACATCTTTATCATTTACCATACCAATGATAAAATGCAACTTCCCCCCTTTCATTTTCATTAACTGTGAGATTGCATAGCTCAGTCCATCATAGTTATGAGCAGAATCACATATGACCAGCGGGGATTTTCTCATTATTTGCCATCGCCCCATCAATCCGGTATTTTCTTTCACATGCCCCACGCCACTCCGCAATGAGTCAGTGTTTAACTCCAGGCTATTCTTCATTAATTCAAAGGCCTGCATAAAAGTAATGATGTTAAGTGCCTGGTAATCACCCGTCAGGTCAGTATACAAATCCTCAACAAACGGGAGTCCATTTCTGTAAATATTAAATACCTGTTCATATTTATTATGACCCTTAGCCACTTTCTCCACCGAAAAATTATCATCAGCAAAATAAATATCCGCATCCATTTCCCGTGCTTTAGCATTGAACACTTTCCGTACTTCCTTCCCGGTCTGACCTATTACCACCGGCACCTGATTTTTTATTATCCCTGCTTTCTCAGCAGCTATCTTCTCCAGTGTATTACCAAGGTACTGGGTATGATCAAAGCCGATATTGGTAATTACCGAAAGCAAGGGAGTGACTATATTGGTGGAATCGAGCCTGCCGCCCATACCGGTCTCAATAACAGCCACATCCACATTTTTTTGTTTAAAATACAGGAAAGCCATGGCAACAGTCATTTCAAAAAAGGATGGCTCAAGTTTTTGTATGATGTCCCTGTTATCCTTTACAAAATCAACAATATATTCTTTCTCTGCCAGTTCCCCATTCACCCTGATCCTTTCCCTGAAATCAATAAAATGCGGAGAGGTATACAATCCTGTTTTATAGCCTGCACTCTGGAGCACAGATGCCAGGATGTGTGATACTGAACCTTTACCGTTTGTGCCTGCAATATGAATTGTGTTGAATGCCCTGTGTGGCTTACCAAAATAATTATCCAGCCTTATTGTATTATCCAGGTCAGACCTGTATGCCGCCTTCCCTATACGTTGATACATTGGCAGGGATGAATAAAGAAAGTCTAGTGTATCACTGTAATTCATCAAATTGTTAGTTAATTGTGCAAAATAAATAAAATTAGTATTCCTAATGAGCCTGCCAGGCCGTATTTTTGTAAAGTCATTATTACGATGCCCTATCAGAGCTGATGTTTTGAAGGATTTAAAATAGACTTGATGAACAAGAAGAAGAAGAAGAAGATCTTTATTATTGACACCAATGTGTTATTACACGATTACAGTTCAATATACAAGTTTGAGGAAAATGATATCATAATACCCATTGTTGTGCTCGAGGAGCTCGACAGGTTCAAAAAAGGCAATGATTTAATAAATTTTCATGCCAGGGAATTCACGAGGGAACTGGATAGGATATCGGGCGACAATCTTTTGAACAATGGTATTCCACTAGGTGAAAACCTTGGGAAATTATATATAGAAACCGGTAAGGATTTTTCAGAGAGGGTTTTTGCCTCATTCCCTGAAAAAACCAGTGATCACCGTATACTGGCTATTGCTGATTACGTATGCAACCAGCACAAGACTGAGAGTGTCATACTGATTACCAAGGACATCAATCTGAGAATGAAAGCCAAATCCCTTGGCATAAGAGCCCAGGATTATGAGAATGACAAAGTGGCCAATATAGACGATCTGTATAAAGGTATGGAGACTATCGTGGATATTGACAGCACTATGATAGATAAACTGTATGAAGAGCCAGATGGGATAACTGTTGAAAATATGGGCCTCGACATTCATCCCGAAGGGCACCAGTTTTATATATTAAAGAATAACGGATCAAGTGCTCTTGCACATTATAACCCCACAAATAAACTCGTAAACAGGATAATCAAACAAAGTACTTACGGTATTGATCCTCGTAATGCCGAACAGACTTTTGCCATTGAAGCACTTACCAACCCGGAGATCCAGCTTGTTGCCCTTACCGGCAAGGCAGGGACAGGTAAAACGCTTCTTGCCCTGGCCTCGGCATTACAACAAAATAAAAGGTACAAACAAATCTTCCTTGCAAGGCCAATCGTACCCCTGGCAAACAGGGACCTGGGATTCCTCCCCGGTGATGTCAGTGAGAAAATTGATCCCTACATGCAACCCCTATTTGATAATCTTACCGTTATAAAACACAAGTTTAGTCACCAGAGTCCCGAATTCATACGAATAAATGATATGATCAAGGAAGAAAAGCTTGTCATAACACCCCTGGCCTACATAAGGGGCAGGAGCCTGTCCAGCATCTTTTTTATAGTAGACGAAGCACAAAATCTCACCCCCCATGAGGTAAAGACCATTATAACAAGAGCGGGAGAAGATACAAAGATGATATTTACAGGCGATATAGAACAGATTGATTCACCCTACCTTGATATCGGATCAAACGGGCTTTCATACCTGACAGATAGAATGAAAGGGCAGGAAATATTTGCACATGTCAACCTGGTTAAAGGAGAAAGGAGTTATCTTTCTGAGCTGGCCAGCCGTATTTTGTAATTTTTCACTACCTTCCCACCCTGAATCAAACGGATAATAATGAAACGTACTGTTATTATTGTGAGACATGGTAAAGCCTGCTCACTTGATGCCTTCGAAAAGGATATTGACCGTGTACTCACCCAAAGGGGAGTGAATGATGGTTATAAGGTTGCCAAAAAAAATCTTAAATCAGGTATCAAACCGGACCTCATTCTTACAAGCCCTGCAGCAAGGGCAAGCCACAGTGCACTTATCTTTGCGCGTGCCATGAAAACAGGAACTGATATTGTAAGGGTAGTGGAAAACATGTATTACGGATCGGCAACAAAAATGCTCAATGGAATGTCAGCATTACCCGACGAGGTGAAAACCCTGGCTTTGTTTGGCCATAATCCGGCCATATCCGACCTTGCAGAGCATCTAACACGCGGTGCCACCAGCTTTCTTCCCACTACAGGAGTAGCAATACTTAATTACGATATAAAAGAATGGAAGGATATTATTAAATCTGATCCAACAGACTACGATTTTATAATCCCAAAAAAGCTCAAATAAGTCCTTTCCTGCCATCTGTTTAAAAATCCTTATTTTTGCAGTCCTATAAGCAGCAAAAATGAGTGACAGACAACTAAAAGTTGCATTTCATACCCTGGGATGCAAGCTTAACTTTTCAGAAACATCAGCAATAAGCCATCAAATGGAAGAGGCCGGCTTCCGGAAAGTCCCTTTTGATGAAAGCGCTGATATATATTTCATTCATGGCTGTACAGTCACCAGGGCTGCTGATAAAAAAACCAGGTATATTATAAAAAAGACCATCCGCAGATATCCCGAAGCATTCATTGTGGTAGCAGGATGCTACGCACAGTTAAGACAGGAAGAAATTGCCGGTATACCAGGCGTTGATCTTATCCTCGGGACAAACGAAAAATATGATATACTCAAATACCTCGGCAAGCTTGAAAAACTCTCAGAGCCGGAAATATATAATTCAGATATTACTAATATAGAGTTGTTTAATCCTGCTTATTCCGCAGGAGACCGCACCAGAGCATTCCTGAAAATACAGGACGGATGTGATTATTCATGCACTTACTGCACTATTCCCATGGCAAGAGGAAAAAGCCGTAACCAGTCAATTGACGCATGTGTAAAAGATGCGGTGGCAATAGCAGATAAGGGCATAAAAGAAATAGTACTGACAGGAGTCAATATCGGTGATTACGGAAAATCCACCGGGGAATCCTTCATTGATCTCCTCCAGGCCCTGGCTGAGGTTAAAGGAATTGAAAGATACAGGATTTCATCTATTGAGCCCAATCTGTTAAGCGATGATATAATAAAACTGCTTGCTGACAATAAAAAAATAATGCCTCA